>NZ_JBVAXQ010000019.1:0-63770 GCF_055419425.1 Mycobacterium sp. IDUB_21
ACGCAACCCCGCATCCAACCGCACCGGAACGCGATTTTCATCCCCCACAACGGGGCCGCAGGCCCCACGAACGCTCTCAGCGACAAATCGCAACCGCGCCCCATCGCCGCTGAAAGTTGTCGCTGAGAGCCGGGCAACTCCGCTATACCCGCCAAGCCGCCACGGCTGAGCCCGCTGGTGCGTGCCACACTGGCATCCATGACGGAATCCGGCGACCCCCGCGTCGCGGTCTACCTCGACTTCGACAACATCGTGATCTCCCGCTACGACCAGGTGAACGGGCGCAGCTCGTTTCAGAAGGACAAGTCCAAGGGCCTGGCCAAGCAGCCGGATCGGCTGGCACGGGCCACCGTTGACGTCGGCGCGATCATCGACTTCGCGTCGTCGTTCGGCACGCTGGTGCTCACCCGCGCCTACGCCGACTGGTCGGCCGAAGTCAACACCGGCTACCGCCAACAGTTGGTGGCCCGCGCGGTCGATCTGGTGCAGTTGTTCCCGGCAGCGGCCTACGGCAAGAACGGTGCGGACATCCGGCTGGCCGTCGACGCGGTCGAGGACATGTTCCGGCTGCCGGATCTGACACACGTGGTGATCGTGGCCGGCGACTCCGACTACATTCCCTTGGCGCAGCGTTGTAAACGGCTGGGCCGCTACGTGGTCGGCATCGGGGTGGCCGGGTCCACCAGCCGGGCGCTGGCCGCGGCGTGCGACGACTTCGTCAGCTACGACGCGTTGCCCGGGGTGCCGGTGTTCGAGCCCGCACCGGCAGACCCCGACGCCGACGCCGAACCGAAACGGCGCACCCGTCAGTCCAAGCAGGAACCCGAAGAGCCGCCGGCACCGGATCCGGTGGACACCGCCACCGCGCTGCTTACCCGCGCCCTGCAGATCGGTCTGGAAAAGGACGACGTCGAGTGGTTGCACAACTCGGCGGTCAAGGCGCAGATGAAGCGGATGGATCCGTCGTTCAGCGAAAAGGCGTTGGGCTACAAGTCATTCAGTGATTTCCTGCGGTCCTACGCGGATCTGGTGGAGCTCGACGAGAGTTCGACGACGCGGATGGTGCGGCTGCGCAATTAGTGCAGCCGGCTACCCCTCCGCGGCCACCAATGACCGCAGCTGCACATCGGGGTTGTCGCGTTGGAACCCCTGCAGCCGCCAGCTGTTGGAGAACAAGGCCAGGTGCACACCGTCGGTGCGGGTCATGACTTCCGCCAAGGACTGCTTGCCGACGAAGTCGGCGTCGCCGGGGTCCACGATCCGCGCGACCTGATACGGCAGCGACTCCAGTGAGATCGGCGCACCGATCTCGGTGGCCATCCGGTGTGCCGCCACCTCGAACTGCATCGGGCCGACCGCGGCGAGCACCGGCGCCTGGTCGCCCCGGCGATCGGAGCGCAGCACCTGAACGACGCCTTCCTGGTCCAACTGCTCGATGCCCCGGCGGAACTGCTTGTGCTTGCTGGGATCGGCGTTGCGTGCCACCGCGAAATGTTCGGGCGAGAAGCTCGGTATCGGCGGGTACTGCACGGGCACATCGGAATACAGCGTGTCGCCCGGGCGCAGGGCGGCGGCGTTGGCCAGCCCGATCACATCACCGGGCCAGGCGGTATCCAAGGTGGAACGCTGCTGACCGAACACCGACTGGGCGTATTTGGTCACAAAGGGCTTGCCGCTCGCGGCGTGGGTGAGCACATCGCCGCGTTCGAAGGTCCCCGAGTACACCCGGGCAAAGGCGACGCGATCGCGATGCGCGGAGTCCATGCCCGCCTGCACCTTGAAAACGAAGGCGCTGAACGGGGCGTCGGTGGCGCGCCGGACGCCGTCGACGTCGAGTGCCCCGCTGGGCGGCGGCGCCAACTCGGCGAGCACGTCAAGAAGCTGATTGACCCCGAAGTTCAACGCCGCCGAGGTGAACAGCACCGGTGATGCCGTGCAGTCGAGGAACGCCTCGCGGTCGAAGTCGGATCCGTCAGCGCTGAGCAGCTCGCACTCTTCGACCGCGGTATCCCAATCGATGCCGGCCGCGTCGTGCGCATCGACCGCCGAGATGTGCTCCTCGGGTGCCGCGGTGGCGCCACCGGCGGTCCGGGTGAACCGGATGAAATTCCCGGACCGACGATCGAGTACGCCTTTGAAGTCTCCGGCGATGCCGACCGGCCAGGTCAACGGGGTGGGGCGCAGCCCGATCCGCGTGTGGATCTCGTCCATCAATTCCAGGGCATGCCGGCCGGGTCGGTCCCACTTGTTGATCACGGTGATGATCGGGATCCGGCGGTGACGACACACCTGGAACAGTTTGAGGGTCTGCGGCTCAAGACCTTTCGCGGCATCGATGAGCATGACCGCGGAGTCCACCGCGGTCAGCACCCGATAGGTGTCTTCGGAGAAGTCGGCGTGGCCGGGAGTGTCGAGCAGGTTGATGACGCAGTCCTGTCCGCGCGCGGTGCGGTACGGGAACTGCAAGGCCGTCGACGTGATGGAGATGCCCCGGGCTTTCTCCATCTCCATCCAGTCCGACACGGTGGCACGACGACCGGCTTTGCCATGCACCGCGCCGGCTTCGGTGATGGCCTTGGCATGCAGCACCAGCGCTTCGGTCAAGGTGGATTTGCCGGCGTCGGGGTGGCTGATGACGGCGAAGGTCCTGCGGCGACCCGCTTCGGACTCCAGGGCGTTGTCAGTCATGGCGCCAGCGAGTGTATTGGCCGTCTTGGGCAGATCAATAATCGAGCGCGGCGGGCACCGTCAATACAGCGGCCCGCCACCGAACAGGGCGCGGTGCGAATCGGGCTGGTTTCCTTCGAGGTCGGTGACGCTGTAATCCAGCGCGGTCTCGGCGGTGATCAGGCTGTGGCCGCTGCGAGCAGCGATGTCCGGGTCGTTGGCCAGCGCGGCGATGACGCGGCCGATGAACTCCGGCGTTTCGGCGTTGGCCAGCGGAAACCCCTGGAAATTGTCCAGTCCTCTATCCATGAAGCCCTGCATGACCTCGTTGCGCACCAGGCCGGGCCACACCGATACCGCACTGACTCCGGTGCCGGCCAACTCCACGGCCATGTCGGCGGCCATCTTGTCCAGCCCGGCCTTGGACATGCCGTAGAGCACCGAGTGCAGGTGCCCGCGGGTGCCGAACGAGGAGATGTTGACGATCAGGCCCGACCCACGCTCCACCATCAGTTGCGCGGCGTACACGGCGGCGACGTAGTGGGCGCGCAGCCCTACCCCGATCAGGGTGTCCCAGTCCGACAGCGGACGCTGCCAGAACTTCTCGGTGAACCCGGCGAACCCCTTGGGCGCCGCCCAGACGTTGTTGACCAGCAGGTCCAGCCGGCCGTCCTGCTCGTCGGCGATGCGGGCGAACAGCGCGGCGATCTGGGCGTCGTCGCGGTGGTCGCACTGCACGGCGACGCCGCTCCCGCCGCGTTCGGTGGCCGCAGCCGCGGTCTCATCCAGCGGTCCGCCGGCGCCGACCTCGCCGCGGGCGGTGACGTAGACGGTCCAGCCGGCTGAGCCCAGCGCCAACGCGATGCCCTTGCCGACGCTGCGGCTGGCGCCGGTGACCAGGGCGACCCGCTTGTCGCTCATCTCAGACCTCCACCACAGCGTCGCCGAGCGGCCGGGTGATCGACCACAGCTGCCGAAAGTGGCTGCGGGCCATCTTCCATGCTCCGTCCTCGATCACGTAGTCGTCGTCGTACTCTCCGGTGAGCAGGCGTTCGGTGCGCTCGATCATGTTGAGCTGACGGAACTTCAGTGTCCACCGCCCGGTCGCGGTGCCAGGTCCGGTGACGCTGATGTCGGGGTGCATCCCGTGATGCATGTCCAGGATCACCGGCTTGCCGTCCACGGTGTGCAGCGCGATGCGGGTGAACACCTCCGCGATCTGGTCGGCGTTGTCGAATCCGCCCAGCGGGCCGTAGTGCACGTCGGCGCCGTCTTTGATGAAGCAGGCCCGGAAGGTGGTGGGGTCCTTGGCGTCGCAGGCGCGAAAGTAGCGGTGCTTGAGGGCCTTGATCGCCTCGATCTGTTCGAGGGCTTCCAGTCGCTGTTCGACGGTCATCGCCTCGACGATAGTTGTCGGCGCCCCGCCGACGGCGGCCGGACCACCCTGCCGGTGATGTGCGATCCGGGACGTATTCCTGCCAGACCTATGTTCCGGAGCTGCGGTAACGATGGAACGCTACACTTGTAGCGTGGCTGCTACAGTTCCAGCTCGCGATCTCCGGAACCACACCGCGGAGATTCTGCGCCGGGTCGCCGCTGGTGAAGAGATCGAGGTGCTCAAAGACAACCGCCCGGTGGCGCGGATCAGTCCGGTTCCGCGACGACGACAGTGGCGGCCCGCCGCGGAAGTGCTCGGCGAACTGGTGCGATTGGGCCCAGACAGCACCGGCATGCGTCAAGAATTGCGCGAGATTCTCGCGCAGACCACCGACGACCTGCCCGACTGAGCGGTCATGAGTCTGCAGCGAGCGCTGGCCGACACGTCAGTCTTCATCGGCCTTGAAGCGCAACGTATCGACACGGACAAGTTCGCAGCGTTCGAGTGGGGCGTATCAGTCATCACGCTCGGAGAGCTCCGACTGGGAGTGTTGCAAGCCTCCGCTCCCGAGGCCGCAGCGCGCCGGCTATCCACCTACCAAATCGCGCAGAGCTTCGAACCGCTGAGTGTCGATGAAAGGGTCTCCGAAGCGTGGGCCCTGTTGGTGTCGCAGCTACGCGTCGCCGGCCGGAAGGTGCCGATCAACGACAGTTGGATTGCGGCAACGGCTTTGACTCACGATATCCCGGTCGTGACCCAGGACACGGACTACTCGGCAATGCCCGGAGTCACCGTCATCCAGCTCTGATGATCCAACTCAGATCGAAGCCCTACCCGATCCCCAACTTGCGCGCCAGAACCGGCCCACCCACCTCGGCGATGAAATCCCGGTCACCGCACACTACGAGTTCATCGCGGGCCCGCGACAACCCGACGTAGAGGCGTTCGCGGGCCAGTTCGACCGGCCCGCTGGCGTCGACGACGAGCACGACGGCGCGGCGCTCTAATCCCTTGAACCCGCGCACATGTCCGTAGAAGACCTGATCGACATCCCAGAAGCTGTCCCAGTAGGCCTGATCGCCCTGCTGCTGGCGGGCGATTTGTTCGGGGTGGCGGCTACCGGTGGTCAGCAGCGCCACGTCTTCGGGGCGCCAACCCTCCTCGAGCAGCTTCTCGACCTGATCATCGCCGGTGTTCGCCGCGTCTTCGCGACTGCACGCCACGAACCGCACCTCCGGTCCGTCGGCGCCCAGGAACCGGATCGGGTGATCCACCAACGGCTGAAACGTCGTGGCGATCTGGCGGGTGTTGCGCAGGTTGCGGTCGAGCACCAGCGAGACCAGCGGCACCGGGGGTGTGCCCTGCCGGTCGAAGACCCGCTGGCCTTCGTCGCTGAACACGAACAGCCCGCCCTCCTCGTCGTCACGCAGCGACGCCAGCACCGGATCCCACCAGGCGTCGGCGAAGTCCTGCGCCTCGTCGACCACCACCGCGTCGAACCGTTGCCCGTCGTCGAGGTTCTCCGCCAACTCCAGCATCTGCTGGGGAAGCTGCTCCTCCCAGAACTGCACCGATTCCTCGAGGTTGGCGGGGCCGTTGGGTGCGCCCCAGTCCATGCCCAACGAGTGGAACTCGCCGACGTAGGCGGGCTGCTGGCGGCGCTGCCAGGTGGCGGTGAGCCGCTTGAGGTAGGAGGCCAGCCCGTGCGAGTAGCACAGCAGCGCAACACGTTTCCCCTCGGATGCCAGCCGGCGCGCCTGCTCCACCGCCAGGTAGGTTTTGCCGCTGCCGGCACTGCCGCGCACCTGCACGCGGTTGAGTAACCGGATTGCCTCCAGGATCACCGCCTGCTGTTCGGTGAGCGCGTCGGCGGCGCTGTCGTTGGCCAACGCGCGGGCGACCACGTCGCGCTGCGGCAGACCACGCCCACCGAGCGCGGTGCGGAACTCCTCGATACCTTCGGCCGTCAACAGCGGCCGCTCGAGCTCCTGGCGGATCAGCACATGCCGCAGCCGAGACACCAACTGCGGCAGGTCGTTACGGTCGATCACCTTCCAACGTGGGCAGTCCGGCAGTTCGAAGTCGTCCGACAACTCGGTGTAGGGCAACGCCACGACGTGATCCCAGCGCAGCCGGCCCTGCGTCCAGCGTGGGTCGTGCTCGATGTAGTCCCGCAGGGCATAACAGGCCTCGCGTGCCTGGCGCACGGGGTGGATACGGCGCTCCCTGCCGCCGCTCGCCTGACGCCACCCGGACCCGTCGTGCCAGACTTCGCCGCCCTTGACCTCGATGCAGATCATGCCGGCGCCCTCGATCGCGACGACGAAGTCGATCTCGTGATCCTTGAGGTGATCGGTGACGCGCTGACCGGCGACGACTACGTCGCCGTCTTGTAGCTGGTCGATCAGCGCCGCGTAGACGTGGCGTTCGGAGGAGCTGGCGAATCGGGGACGCGCGGGTAGTGAGACGGGCACGCCGACGAGACTGCCATGCCTACCGGCGGCAGCTTGCGTTTCGTGTCGGAATCAGCAGAGTCGGCCGGCGAAGAACGCCGCCGATACCAGACCGACGCACAACGCTATGGTCGTCTGCCCCATCATGCCGGCGCCGACGGTCGCGGTGGCAGCGGTGACGCCCAGGCCGCTCAGGAAAGTCGTCATCACAATCATCTCCTGTGGTCTACATCACATCGGTTTTTCAAGGTGGTCTACACCACATCATACCTCTAAGGAAAATGCCAGCCCCGTCCCATTCACCGGAAAGTCTCCAGAATTCAGCGGAGTGCTGCGACCTGCACGTCAAGACCACGCCGAGGCTGCAACGCCGCATACCCGCCAGCACGAATGCGCTGGTCAGGCAGGGTGAGTTCGGTTCTGGCCAGGAACCGAGCCAGCATCACCGTCAGCTCGGCGATGGCGAAACTGGACCCGATACAGCGATGCGTTCCGCCGCCGAACGGCAGGAACTCATACGGGGCGGCCCGGCGGTATCGCGGTGAGGCCGGGTCCCAGCGGCGCGGCTCGAAGCGCAGCGGGTCCTCCCACAGCTCAGGAAGCCGGTGGGTGACATACGGACTGAACACCAGGGTGCGCCCGGCGCGGATGCGTCGTCCGGCGAAGGACAGGTCGCGGGTGACCTTGCGCGCGGAGATCACCGCGGGCGGATAGAGCCGCAGCGTCTCGTGCACGACGCCGTTCAGATAGGTCAGTGCGTTCAGGTCGGCGCTGGCGGGAGCCCGATCGCCCAGGACGTCGCGGACCTCTGCGGCGGCGGTCTCCCATATCCCGGGGTTGGCGAGCAGGTTGTAGACCGCCCATCCCATCGCCGCGCTGGTCGTTTCGTAGCCGGCGGCGATCAGCGAGACGATCTGGTCGCGGATCTCGTTGTCGCGCAATGTTTCGCCGTCGTCGGTTCGCGCGTCGATCAGGGTGGCCAGCATGTTGTCGTCAGCGCTGGGATGGGCTCGGGCGCGGTCGATCTCGGCGTAGATGAGCTCGTCGACGCGGGCCTTGGCGGCCATTGCGCGCCGCCACGCCGGGGAGCGCAGCCACTGCTCGGCGCGCAGCACCTGGGGTAGCCGGTGGGTCAGGTCCATCAGGGGTTGCAGGTGCTCACCGAGGAAGTCGGTGTGGCCGGCCATCGCCTGCCCGAACAGCGATTCGATGGCGCTGCGCCGGATCGCCGAGCGCAGCTGGGCGAAGATGTCGACGCGCTGGCCGGGACGCCAGCTGTCGATGACGGCGTCGGCGTTGGCCGCCATGACCTGCAGGTAGTTGCCGACGTGGCGGTGGTGGAACGCCGGCTGGACCAGGCTGCGGCGGCGACGGTGATCGGCCCCGTCGCTGACGATCAGCGCGGTGGGCCCGTCGACGGGCACCAGCACCTGGAAGGCTTCCCACCAATTGAAGGCATCGGAGTTGGCGAACACGAACTTGTTGGCCTCGGCACCGAACAGGTAGACGTAACCGTGGCGGCCGATCCCGGCGTCGACCATCGGGCCGCGGCGGCGATGCAACGCCAGCAGCGCGTCGCCGGGTCGGTAGCGCACCGGAGGGGTCATTTGCTGATCGAGGGTAGTGCTAGTCGCGGCCTGCAGCCGCCCGTTCGCCCCATCCGGCGCCCGCCGAATCTAAGGTGTCAACCGTGACCGATTCCTCCGCCGCCGCAGAAACCCTCGCGGCGATCCTGACCGAGCAGGGCCCGCTGGCCGCCGGGGACATCGCCGAGCGGTTGCAGGAAGCCGGGGTCCCTGATCCGGAGACGGTCATCCACGACTTGCTCGACGAATACAGTTGCCCGGCTGCGGAATTGCCCGATGGCCGCTGGGTGTGGTTGCCGACGCTGTTGGCCGGACGGGTCTTCACCCACCGGCTGACCGCGCATGAGGCCACCCACGATCTGCTCGCCCTCACTCCGGACCTGGATGCGATCGGTGAACTGTGTCATCACGAGGGCTACCAGCGTCTTGCCGACGGGTCACCGGCAACGATCGTGCTGCCGGAGTTCGACGAGACGCAGTTGGAGCAACGCGGGATTCCGGTCGAGTTGGTTGACGAATCCGGTGCGCTGCTGCTGAATCCGGGCACGCTGACGGGTTTGGCGGTGGCCGCCGGCGATCTGGTCGGGCTGCGCTGGACCGACGACGGGTTGGCCCTGGAGCCGGTCGCCGCGACGGCGGATACGACGGTGGGCGCCCGGTTGGCGGCGCTGCTCGACGCCGACGAGCCGTCACCTTTCGCCGCGGTTGTCTGGGCGGCCTGCGCAGACGACCCCGACCTGTTCGGCACACCGCTGGCCCCGCTCACCGAGATCGCCGACGAACACGGGCTGGCCATGCGCGGGGACTGGCTGGCGCCCGCCGGGTTCGACTTCGACCGGTGGGAGTTCGAGGGCAAGTGCGCGCGGCTGGCCGAACGCTATGGCCTGGACTCCGACGATGCGTTCCTGCTGACCACGCTGATCGAGGTGCATGGTCAAATGGCGCAGCTGCTCGGTCTCGCCGCAGCGGAGGATGGCGTTGAGGACGACGACGTGGAGGATGACGTCGTGGAGGATGACGTCGCCGTTGACGGTCCGAGCGACACCGATCCCACCGACGGACACTATGCCGAGATTCTCGGCGAAGTGGGTGCGGCGCTGGAGGATCCACTACTGGCCGAAGCCCTGATGGCGGAGACGACCCGCGACGGTGGGCTCGGGGTCGCGGCACTGAGCATGCTCGCCGAGGCGCTGGAGCCGAAGGTGCCGCGCTCGGCGCGGGTGGCGATCCGCTGGTTGCAGGCGGTGTCGTGTGAGCTGCTCGGCGACATCGCCGGGGCCGAAGAAGAGCTGCTGGCCGCCGAAGCGCTGGACCCGAGCTGGCCGCTGCCGCTGGTGGGGCTGGCCCGGATCGCCTCGGACCGCGGTGACGCCGAGGCGGCTCTGGGGCTGTTGCGTCGTGCCGAGGTGGGCCCGGATCACCCGCTGGTGCATCTGCTCGAACAGCACCGGTCGCAGCCGCGCAGCGATGTGGGCCGTAATGAGCCGTGCTGGTGCGGGTCGGGCCGCAAGTACAAGAAGTGCCACATCGGGGGCGAGCAGCTCTCGCTGGCCGACCGGGCGGGCTGGCTGTACGCCAAGGCCCACCAGCAGTTGCTGGGCGGCGAGTGGCCCGAATTGCTGGCGCTGGTGGGCTACGAACGCGTCTGCTACCTCGAGGATGAGCTCGACGATCTGATCGCCGCCGCGCAGGCGGATCCGCTGGCGATCGACACGGTGCTGTTCGAGGGCGGGGCGTTCGGGGAGTTCCTGGAGGCGCGTGGCGATCTGCTGCCCGACGACGAGCGACTGTTGGCCCAGCAGTGGCTGCCGGTGCCACGGTCGGTGTACGACGTCGAGCAGGTGCAGCCCGGTCGTGGCGTCACCGTGCGCGACGTGCGCACCGGTGAGGTTCAGGAGGTCACCGAGCGGGGCCAGGCCTTGCAGCCCGGGCAGCTGATCTGCGCGCGGGTGCTGCCGACCGGTGACGGCTTCGCATTCTTCGGCGGGATCGACCCGGTCGAGCCGGATGACCGGGACGCGCTGATCGAACTGCTTGACGACGGTCCGGACCCGGGGGCGCTGGTGGCCTTCTTAAGTCGCCCCCTCGGTGATCAAGAGGGCGAGGAGTAACCGACGCACCGGCCTACGGGTCATCGAACCACGGGCGCCAACTACGAGCGGGGTTCGACCGCTCAGCGCGATCGGCGTCCCGCGGGCAGCCGGATCTCGATGTCTTCGGGGTCCACCGACGACACGTCAGGGTCGTCGGTGACGCACACCGCAACGCGGCGCTGGGTGTCGGCGGCAACGAGTTCCAGCGGCGGGCCATCGTCTTGCAGGTACTTGTCGCCCCACTGCACCAGCGCGAGAATGACCGGCAGCAGATCCTTACCGGCCGGGGTCAGCCGATATTCGTCGCGGGCCCGCTTGCCCTCCTCCTGATACGGCACCCGGGTGATGATCCGGGCGGCTTCGAGCTGCTTGAGCGCACGGGACACCGCCGGCGCGGAGGCGCCGATCCGCTCGGTGAAGTCCTCGAAGCGGGTGGTGCCGTAGAAGCATTCGCGCACCGCCAGGAACGCCGTCTTGGTGCTCAGCACGTTGAGCAGCTTGGTCATCGAGCAGCCTTCGCCGATCGACCATCGGGTGCGGTCGCGAAATCGGGGTTCGAACTCCATGCCGACATCCTACGTGACTAACGCTTGCGTTATCCAGAATTTCGTGCTTAGCTCTGACTAACGTAGTCGTTAGTTAGAGCGAGAGGGTGTTGAGATGGTTGCAGTACAAGGCAAGGTGGTTGTCGTCACCGGTGGACGCCGGGGGCTGGGTGCGGCACTGGTCGATGAGGTGCTGGCCCGCGGGGCGGCCAAGGTGTATTCGACCGGCCGGTCGGTGTTCAGTGATGACCGGCCCGAGGTGGTGCCCCATGCCCTCGATGTGCGCTCGGCCGAGTCGGTCGACGCGCTGGCGCACGCCGCCTCAGACGCCGAGATCGTGTTCAACAACGCCGGCATCCTGCTGCCGGGCTCGCTGCTGACCGGCGGCTTCGACGAAGTGACCGAGACGTTCGACATCAACGTGTTCGGGCCACTGCGCGTCGCACGCGCCTTCGCCCCGATCCTGGCGGCCAACGGCGGCGGAGCATTGGTCAATATGCATTCGGTGCTGTCCTGGCTGGCCGGCAGCGGAGCCTACGGCGCCTCCAAGGCTGCCATCTGGTCGGTGACCAACTCCCTGCGCGCCGACCTGGCGGAGCAGCACACGCAGGTCATCGGCGTGCATGCCGGGTTCATCGACACCGACATGGTTTCGGCGATGACAGCGGCCAAGACTTCCCCGGCCGAGGTGGCTCGGCGGATCGTCGACGGCCTGGAGGCGGGCGCAGTGGAGGTCCTGGCCGACGACATCACCGTCGGCGTCAAGGCCGCGCTGTCGGGCCCGGTCGAGAATCTGTCCTTCGCCCTGCCGAACTGACCCCCGCCGCCGACCAACCGAGGAGCAGCGAGCTGCCATGCCACTGTGGACGATTCACCACACCCCCGGGATCTTCACCGCCGCGGAGAAGCGCGAGCTGGCATCGCGCATCGCCGATCGCTACCAGCGGGCCGGGCTGCCGCGCTTCTATGTGGTCACCATCTTCCACGAGACCGCGCCCGAGGACTTCTACGTCGGCGGGGAGCCGGCGCCCGCCGGTGTGCGCGTCGTCATCGACCACATCGCCCGCCACGCCGCCGACAAGGAAAGCCGCCAGCGGATCGCCGGCTGGATCAACCGGGTCCTTGCCCCGTCTCTGGAGCGCCACCCGGGCCTGTATTGGGAGTTCCACGTCGACGAAACCAGCGAAGATCTGTGGATGATCAACGGGCTGACTCCCCCACCGGGTGGTTCGGAGGAGGAAAGGCGCTGGGCCACCGAGAATGTCGCGTCGGCGTACTGAGGGCTCGTTGTCAGCGAGCACCGGGCGCCAACTTCTCGATTCCGGCGAAGGCCTTGCGGCGAAGCTCGTCGCTGTCATCCATCTCCAACATGACCGGGTCCACCTCGACGGTGCCGCGCGCGTAGCGCAGCACCTCGGGCAACTCGCCGACCCGCGCCACGAATTCGTCGATGAACCGTCGGTAGCCCTCCAGCGGAACGTCCAACACCCGGGCACAATCGCGGACGACGTCGGCGTGTTGGCTGGGCGCGACCACTGCGCGACAGCGTTCCGCCAGGCTCAGCAGCCGCTCGTGCAGATCCATCAGCCGGTTCGCCGCGTGCACGATGGCGTCGGCATCGGCGCTGCCCTCGGCGCGGGGATCACCGAACATCCGGGTGAACGCCGAGCTGAGCATGAGCTGCTCGATCTGGCCTACCAGCGCGACCATCTGTTCCAAGAGGTCAATCATGAACCGCCCCAGCTCAACTCCGGTGTGAATGCGCACGCCGCCCGGTGGGGCGTAGCCGAGCTGCTGATCCCGCAGCCGTGGTTGCAGCGTCGCGCGCCGCTGCACCAGAACGGATACAAAGACTGCGTAACGCCAGCAGGCCGGCCGTTCGGCAAGCAGCGCGGCCAGTCCGTCGGCGCTGTAGGCCACCGCGGCCACCTCGGGCGGTTCGTCGGTGTCCGCGGCGATGTCGTCCAGGTCCGGTTCGACGGAGATGCGGCGCATCAACTCGGCTCCGTCGGCCCCGTAGAAGCGCGCCAGAGATGCCTCCGCGGGCCGGGTCCGCAGGCGGCGGTCACTGGTGATCACCACCCATCCTCGTTCCCCCACGACAGGAATCCACTCGGTATCGAGAATTCCCGAAGGCAGCAATTCCTCCACCGGCGGCGAGCTATACACTGCGGTGTCGCGACGCACCGGGACAACGCCTTTGGCCATGCGGAGCAGATTCTCATCGATGACGAACCGAACATCGTCGAGGCGCGTCACCACGGGAACTGGCCTACGCCGCCAGCTTGTGCTTCTCGGCATAGGCGATAGCGGCTTTTACCTGTGCCAAACTCAGGCCATAGTCGGCAGCCAGATCCTCCGGCCGGTCACCACCGACAGCCATGCCGGCGATTGTCGCGACAGATACGCGGCGACCAATGAACGTTGGTTGCCCGCTGAATCGGGCCGGACTAGTGACGATGCCGGGAAACTCGACGTCGAGCGGTAGCTCGCTGACGAATTTCTCGCCGCGTTCGTCCTCTGCGAGGGTCGCATTCTCAATGACCGACCTACTCGGAGGACCAAGCAGCATCTGCTGAGTCCGCACCACCATCCGCGGCTCATCGGCAGCGGCTTCGTCGTAGGGCCGACGCAGCGCCTGTACATCGATGTCAGCAGCGTCGGCTGGCATTGTCAGATCGCGGTCCTCAACAGTGAGATACGGGCGCACGTAGGCAAGCGGGTACCGCGCCCCGTACATCTGCCGCAAGCTTTCGACCGCGGCCCTCAGCCGGGGTGTCGGCACGTCTTGTTCGCGATACTCGGCGAGGATGCGTGTCTCGACGAACTCGCCCCAGGTCGCCCACTCGGAATCCGCCGCGACGGCCCGCAATATGGGGGGTAGTTGCGGCCGGCCCGACGGTAGCCGTTAATCCATCGCCGAGCCGTCCCCGCATTGAGCCCGACGAGACGGTCGACCTCCGCATAGAGGTAGACCTCGCGGTCGAGCATCGAGGCGGCCAGCATGAACGACAGCATGACACATACCTACCCAGCAGCACCGACACATTTTCCCGGGCGCGTGATCAGCGGTTGATCGACGCCACCGCCATGCTCACGCCTGGCGCCGCGGCCGTCATGGCTGGCGTGTCCGGTACTGCGCGTCGCGGTGGGCGTCGGCGGCGACGAGGACACCGTGGCGGCCGGTAGCGCCGCCTCACCCGGATGCCACTGCTGGGCTGATCGCTTCTCTAGGGACTTCCGGCCCTGTTTGCGGCACAGCCGGACGGGAGATAGTGGTACTACGCGTTACAGATAACCGGAGGCCGCCATGTCGAAGCGACTGACCACCCTGGACACCGCCTTCCTGCACGCCGAGGACACCGACCCGCACACCCAGCTGGGCATTGGCGGGCTGGCGATCCTGGAGGGTCCGATGCCCGACCACGCAGCGCTGATGTCGACACTGGCTGAGCGGATCGCGGTCTGCCCCCGGTTCTCGCAGCGGTTGCGCCGCCAGATCTTCGACCTGTCCGCACCCGAGTGGGTCGACGACGACAAATTCGACCTGTCCTACCACGTCCGGAGCGTCGCGGTCCCGGGCTCGGGTAGCCACGAGGACCTGTTCCGGGTCGTGGCCGATGTGATGTCCTGGCGGCTGGATCGCAGCCGCCCCCTGTGGGAGATCTGGCTGATCAGCGAGCTGTCTGATAACCGGTGGGCCATGTTGATGAAGGTCCACCCGTGCCTGGCCGATGCCGTGGCGACCGTGCATATCCTGACCGGGCTGTCCGATGGCGGTATGTCCGGTGGCGCCATGCCCGGCAATGCCTCCTTGGAACGCTGCATGAGCGAGCACCCCGCGGGCAGCGCCCTGACCGCGTCGGCGCCGCTGGAGCTGCAGCCCGCCCCGCGACCCAGCCCGTGGCTGGCGGCACTGCGGGCACCGGCGCAGATCGCCGGCGACGCACTGGCCACTGCCCGCGGGGTGGTGCAACGTACGAACGAGTTCGTGGCCGGTCTGCAGGGTCCGCCGTCGTCGCTGAACGGCCCGGCCAGCTCGCGGCGACGCTACACCGCGGCACGGGTGGCACTCGCTGATGTCAACCAGATCTGCCGGACGTTCAACGTCACCGCCGACGACGTCGCGCTGGCCGCGCTCACCGAGAGCTACCGCGACATGCTGTTGCGCCGGGGTGAGCAGCCCAACGCCGAGTCGCTGCGGATCCTGATGCCCCGCCGCGACGAGGTGCTGCTGCCGTATCTACCAGTGCACGAAGACAATCCGGTGCTGCGATTGCGGCTGGTGCATGACCGGTTGGCGACGTTGCAAACCGGCCACCGGGCGGACGGATTCGCCGCCGCGGCCGCCCGGATGCTGCCGTTCCCGGTGACCGCGTGGGCCCTGGACCTGCTGTCCCGGTTGCCGCAGCGCAACATCGCCACCATGGCGGTGAGCGTCCCGGGTCCGCACCAACGACTACAGGTGCTGGGCCGCAACGTGATTGAGGTGTTACCCATTCCGCCGATCGCGATCCAGCTGCGGACCGCCGCGGCCGTGTTGAACTACGCCGACCAACTGTTCTTCGGAATCCTCACCGATTTCGACGCCGTCGCAGACGTCGATGACCTGGCCCGCGGGGTGGAAGCCGCGGTGGCCCGGCTGCTGGAGCGCAGCCGGCGCCGGCGCGGACGCGACCGCCACGGCCTGTCGCTGGTGGTCAACGCCTGAGCGGCAGCCCGTCCGGGCCGCGGCATCGCGGTCTTGGGCGTTGTCGCTCGAAGGCGGGCATCACCCGCATGCCGGAGGTTCAGTGACGACTGCGCCGGGCGGTGCGCATGAGCATCAATGCGCCGCAGGGCACCCCAGCCTGCGGAACCAGGCGTCGGACATATATGTGGTTGTTGCCCGCCTTCGAGCGACAACGAACGTTATGTCGGGTTGAGGAGGCGGCTCGCTAGGGGAGATGCTGCGGCGGGCCAGTTCGAAATGCCCGCTCGATGGCGTCGTCGATCCAATCCGGGGCGTTACCGAACGCTCCACCGCAGAGCCGGGTCAGCAGCACAATGTTGGAGCCGCCGGCACCGGCTTGCTATAACGCCTGAGGACGTTCCTCGCGGGTGACCTGGCGGTCTGGGACACACCTGCGCACGCCCCGAGGAGGGCTTGGAGCCGCGGGTGGCTTCGCGGACGCCGTCGGTAACCGCATTCGGCCGACGCCACGCTTGTACACACCACCCGATCCGGTGAAGTGCGGGCAATCGACCACGGTCCTAGCGTGGCCGCCATGACCAAGCCGCTCGATCCCATCGGGTTGCTGTCCGCGGCCCTCACCGAGCACGGACCGCTGTGTGACGACGACATCACCAAGTATCTGGGGGAAGCCGGCGTGGCCGACACCGCCCGCGTCCTGCGGCGCCTGCGCCTCGAAATCGACATCCCGGCCGGGCAATTGACCGACGGACGCTGGGTGTGGCTGCCCGCCGTGCTGGCCGGTCGGGTGTTCACCCGGCGGGTTACCGAGCCGGAGGTGAGCTTCGATGTGCTCACCGTCGCCCCGGATCTCGCCCCGATCGCCGCGCTCTGCGACTGCGCGCCCTACCAGCGGCTGGCCGACGGGTCCGCAGTCCACCTCGTCAGGCCCGGCGATGATCAGCTGCTGCATGAATTGGACATTCCCGACGACGTGCTCAACGAAGGAGATGTGCTCGCCCTGCCCGTGGGCACGTTCGCGGCACTCGGCGTCGACGACGGCGATTTGGTCGGCCTGCGCCTGAGCGACGCGGACCTGGTGGTCGAACGGGTCACCGTGGCAAGCGAAACCACGGCGGGCGCACAGCTGGCCGCACGGCTCGGTGCGCAGCCGGAGTGCATCGACGCATTGGTATGGACGGTGTGCCTGGCCGATCCGGCACTGTTCACCGAGCCGGTAGCGCCGTTGTCGGAACTGACCGCACAGCGTGGCCTGTCCCGCCGTGGAGAATGGCTGGCCCCAACGGATTTCGACTTCTCCCGTTGGGCTTTCGCACGGGAATGTGAGCGGCTCGCCCGGCGTCACCGTCTCTCCGACGATGACGCGGTAACGCTGAACACGCTGCTGCGACTGTACAGCCTGCTGGCGGTCCACCACCTGCTCGAGTCACGTCCTGCCGGCGATGCTGTCAAGTCTGCGGCCGACTTCGGCGACATCATGGACGACGCCGGCGCTGCGCTGGCCGATCCGGTGATCACCGAGCTGCTGGCGGCCGAGACCGTGCAGGACGGACGGTTCAGCGCGGCCGGGTTGCGGGACCTGGCTGACGCGTTGGCGCCACGGGTGCCGCCGGCGGCGCAGGTGGCCTGCCAGTGGCTTCGTGCGGTGGCGTGCGAACGCGAAGGAGATATCGCCGGATTCGTGCGGGCCTTGCAGGAGGCGGAGGCGATGGACGGCGACTGGCCACTGCCGCTGCTCGACTTGGCCGCCATCGCCTCCGACCGCGGCGACGCCCAGACCGGTCTAGCGCTGCTGCGGCGCGCGCGAGCGAAGGCAGATCATCCGCTGGTGTCCCTGCTGCGGCTGCATCGCCCCCAGCAGCGAAACAACCTGGGGCGCAACGCCCCGTGCTGGTGCGGATCGGGCCGCAAGCACAAGAAGTGCCATCTCCGCGGACTGCCGTTGTGCGACCGGGTGGGTTGGCTGTACCACAAGGCGATTCGGCACGTGTTGTTCGGCGACTGGACCGATCTGCGCTATGCGGTCGCCCTTGAACGGTGCCGCTCGGTGCTCGTCGACGACGCAGACGCGTTCAATGCGGCACTGGCCGATCCGGTGGCGATCGACACCGTGCTGTTCGAGGGCGGCGGATTCGAAGAGTTCCTGATGGTGCGCGGCACGCTGCTGCCCGAGGACGAACAGGAGCTGGCCGAGCAGTGGCTGCGGGCGTCGCGCTCGGTGTTCGAGATCGAGCGTGTGCAGTCCGACGGAGGAGTCGCCGTGCGGGACGTGCGCACCGGCGAACGACACGAGCGCGTCGAGTACGCGCCCAACTACCCGCTGCAGCCCGGGCAGCTGGTCTGTGCCCGGGTCGCGCCCGACGGCGTCGGCATGCGACTCTTTGCGCTGGAGCAGATTTCGGCGCAGCAGCGTGGACCGCTGCTGGCGCTACTCAATACCGATGCCGACCCGGTGGCGCTGGTGGCGCAGCTCAGCGGCGGCGCGGAAGCGACTCGCGTCCCGGCGCCGTAGGTACCTGGTGATCCGATGGGACGACGCCCACATCGACGAACGCAAGATCGTCGAATACCTGCTCGCAAGGGCTCATCCTGTCGGCGGTGCGAAGGCCACATTTTTTATGTCCCTGGGATACCGCATCGGGGAGTGGACTCGCCTTCGCGACGATCTGATACACATCGCTGAGAATGGCGAGGTCATTGACGTCAGCGCTACTGCCTATGGTGTCAAAATAATCGTCGACGGTCGTGTGAAGTCACCGTGCGGCCGAATGGTGGCGTTGCGTACGATATGGATCAGCGATGGACCCGACGCCGTCCCCCGACTGGTTACGGCATACCCAAGCTGAGGAGGGGATCGATGTATGTAGAACACGATGTCGTCGTACTGACTCGCGACCTTCCCGACGAAGGCCTCCTCGCGGGGGATGTCGGCGCCGTCGTCGGCCACTACGCGGCGGGCGGCTACGAAGTCGAGTTCACCGCCGCGGACGGCAGCACGGTTGCCGTAGTCACCGTCGGAGACGACGCGATACGGCCGCGACGGCGACGCGAGATCCTGCACGTCCGCGAAGTTGCGTAGCTCGCCTGAAATACCTCTTACCCGACGCCGCGACCGGTCCGTCGCCGTAGCGGGTCCAGCCGTGCGCGGATTCCCAGCGGATCAGCTGCGGCGCAGCGGTTTCGGCGAACCGCTGGAATCCGTGCCGCCGCCACGTCGCACTCCACAGTTCCGCCGCGGCATCGGAGACGACGAACCCGGCCGCGGCCACCGGATCCTCGGAGCGAAAGTAGTCGGTGCCGCTGGTGGCGCAGGCCAGGTCGATCAGCTGGGCCGACGCCTCGGCCGCCGGGGTGGGGTCGTCGGTGCGCAGGCCGTCCTGGGCGGCGATGGCGAGCCGTTTGAAGGTGAACCGCCAGCGAGTCCGCTCCTTCAGTGACACCCGCCGGTCGCCGGCGAAGTAGGCGCCGGCGCGGGCCAGAGCGACGAACTCGGGGACGTCTTCGCCTACCGCCGCCGGATCGGGCGGCTCGGAGTGTCGGGCCGGCCGGATGTCGCCGGCCAGTTCGGTTTCGATGCGCCGCCGGACGTCGGCGGTGCCCCGCCAGTACAGGTTCCACAGCGTCTTGCGCAGTTGCTCATCGTCATGCCCGGACATGGCTCGGAAGAACTGCTCGCGGTTCATGCGATCGGTGGCCACGGCGCCGATTATCGGGGGCGTTCAGATGCCGGCGGGCGCCCGGTCCCGCAACGGCAGCGACCGTTGCCGCGCCCCTGACTCGATCCGCGCAATGGCGGACTGCGGCACACCTGCGGCATCAGCCAAATCGCACCCGTCGCCCGCCGCCACGCTGGATGCGGCAAACCGCTACTGTCGGCTGCGGAATATCACTACTGAGAACTGCGTAATAACGCTACTATGACTCATGGCCACGCCCTACCTGCCCCGGCTCGTCGACCCGCTCATCGAAGAGTTGTTGGCGGGCTTTCCTGCGGTGCTGGTCGTGGGACCTCGTGCCTGCGGTAAGACCACAACGGCCGCTCGGCACGCGCACTCGGTGGTGCGCCTGGACCGTGCGGCCGAGGCGGCAGCGGTTCGCGCCGATCCCGACGGTGCGCTCCAGGTGGAGCGGCCCGTGCTACTCGATGAGTGGCAGCTGGCACCGGAGATACTCGCCGCGGTCAAGCGGGCGGTCGATTCGCGCCCGGGGCCGAACAACTTCCTGATCACCGGTTCGGTGCGTTCGGACCTGGAGTCGGAAGGCTGGCCCATGACCGGACGGGTGCTGCGGGTGCCGATGTACGGGCTGACTGAGCGCGAAATCAACCGCAACACGGCAACTCGATCGCTGCTCGATCGACTCGCCGGAGACGGAGTCACCGGCCTGTCCGCGCCCGACGATCCGCCCTCGCTCAACGACTACATCGGTTATGCGTTGCGTGGCGGCTTCCCCGACTGCGTGCTGGCTTCCTCGGAACGGGTTGGCCGACAGTGGCTGCGGGCGTATGTCGACCAGTTGATGACCCGCGACGTCGAGATACTCGAATCCGGCCGTGACCCGGTGCGGCTGCGCCGCTACCTGCACGTGCTGTGCGTGAACACCGCCGGTGTCGTCGATGCCAAAACCCTGTATGCCAGCGCGGGGATAAACCGTGAGACCGCGCTCGCCTATGACCGGCTGCTCGGCAACCTGTTGATGGTCGACGAGGCGCCGGCGTTCTGGACAAACCGGCTCAAACGCCTGGTGCGCACTCCCAAAAGGTACGTCATCGATCCGGGTGTCGTTGCGGCGCAACTTCGTCTGGATGTCGCCGGTGTTCGCCGCGATGGTGACCTGCTGGGCCGGCTGCTCGATACGTTCGTGATGGCGCAACTGCGTGCTGAGGCCACCGTCAGCGCCGCCGAACCCGGGCTGTATCACCTGCGATCCGAGCAAGGCCGCCACGAGGTCGACATCGTCGTCGAGTACGCCGACGGGACCGTCTTCGCCTTCGAGGTCAAAGCCAGCGGCGGACCGGGCCCGAGTGACGCCAAGCACCTGCAGTGGTTGCGCGACGAACTCGGCGACCGTTTCATCGGCGGCGCGGTCCTGCACACCGGGCCTCGCCGGTACCCGCTCACCGACCGCATCGTCGCCGCACCGATCTGCTCGCTGTGGGCGTGATACCGCGGCCCGGGTGGGGCAGCGTACGGCGTCATCGGGTCAGCCGAGGCCGGCGACGCGGTTCAGCACATCGAACGCGGCGTCGAGGCGGTGCCGTCGGCGCCGGTTCGGTTCGTGGTTGGCCTCGGCGCAGAGCGCGTCTATCAGCGCATCCAACTCATCGCCGGTGACGGTCAGCGCGGCACCGTCGCGGTAGGCGTGCATGGCGAATACCAGGCGTTCGCAGTCGGAGTCGAGCAGCTGCAGGTCGCGCAGCGCGGCAGCGGTGTCGGTGTCGACGGTGATGGTGTGCACGTCGCCGACGGCGCTGAGCCGGCGGCGGCGCAGGTCATAGTTCGAGTCGGCCCAATTGCTGATGACGCCGTCGTCACCGCAGGCGTCGCAGCGCCAGCGGATCGGGGCATCGGGTTCGGTCCGAATCAGGACCATCGCTCCCGGGCACGGTTTGCGGCCGGGGCGGCGCCGGCACGACAACGCACTGGTCCAGGGCTGACCGGCGGCACCGGCGGTGGCTGCCCGGACAATGTCGAACAGGTGCACCGCCAGGCGACGGGCCGGCCCGGGCGCGTCGTCGGATATGTCGAGGAAGTGGTTCAGGTCGGTGACATACATCGGGTGCGACGCTACCGGGGTGCTGTCGGCTCGAAAGTGCCGTTGGTGGAGCGATCGAGCACCTGAGCCAGGGCGGGTGGTTGCACCGCGCCGAGCCTAGTCACGACGCAGCACTACGCGGATGAGCGCCGTTGAATCAGATGGCCGAATCCGCCGCGCCGCAACGTGAACGCTATCGCGCTCCCCGGCGGATGGGTCTTCAGCCATTCGCGAATCGCGCTCTCTTGCTCCGGGCGGGACGCATCGTCAAGATGCAGGTAGGCCAACAATGCCTGCACCGTCGTCGGCACGTAGTCGTCAGGCGCGACGAGGCCGGGGTCATCCCAGAACCGACTCATGATCGACTCACCTCCGCGGACAACACCGTGGTGGACCGACGTCGACATGAACCGCCGAACGATCTGATCAGGACGATCCATCAGGACACCGATCTCGGCCCCGAATGTTTCCCGGACAGAACGGATTCCACGCCAGACCCGCACATCATCATCAAGCTGCTGTCTCAAATCCTGCATCGTCGACGAGCCTCAGCGGCCCGGTTCGCCGTCGCCGCTACCGGTGCCGCTCCCCGGTCCTGATCGGATGGGCTGCATCGTCGCGGCCAGGCTGCGGCCGACAACTGGGTGCAACGCTCCACCAGACGCGACCAGTTACGCCCAGATCGTTCCAATGTGTCGGCCGCCCGGAATATGGTGTCATTCGGCAACCAGGAGGGGATATCTCAATGACCGATCAGGACGACACGGCCCGACCGGTGTGGATGCTGGCGACGCAAGACGTCGCAGTGCCACCGATTAGCGGGGACGCGGCGATGACGCCTCAGCGGCTCGATGAACTGCGGACGGTGCTCGCGGCCCTCGCCGATTCCCCGGTCGCCACCCTGGAAGCACACCCGCTCCCGAAGAAGCTCGACCGCAATCAAGGCCTGCACCTCGATGCGGCGAGTCCGCTGGCCACGCACCTGTCGCAGCTGATCAGCCAGACGTCGAAAGCCGCGACCAGCGCAGCCGTCGGCGCCACCGGCGAAACGGTCTACCGGATGGTCGTGCCGGCGAAGGTCGCCGCACAGGTCGGCGGCGGCATGGTCAAGTCGATGGCTTCCAAGGCGGTTCCGGGCGGTATCCGCAGCGCATTGGTGGGATCGTCGGGCATCGCCGCCCACGCTAGCTTCGTACCTGTCGCCGGAGGCGCGGCAGCTGCGGGCGCCGCCGGCGGGTCTGCCGCCACGGCCGGGATCGCCGCCGCGAGTGCCGGGGCTTTGACGATCGCCGCACCCCTGGTGCTGATGGCTGTTGCTGTCGGGGTCAGCGCGCACGCCGAGCATAAGCGTCAGCAAGCCATCGAGAACATCACCGCGATGCTGGCGCAGATGCATGACGACGCCCTCGACCGTGAGCGAGTTGCGCTCAGTGGGTGCCGCGCGGCGATCGATAAGGCCACCGCGATCCTGCTGGACGAGGGACAGATCGGCGTTGCGTTGGGGTTGGACAGTGCCGTCTTCGCCATCGAGACCGCGGTAGCCCAAGCAACCCTGCGTCTCAAGAAGTGGCAGCGCGCGCTCGGCGCGCTGGAGAACCGTCCCGTTGAACTTGCACCGTTGGCGAAGCACTTTGACGGAATCGACCGGCACCAAGGCGGTGACTTCCGCGCCCACCTCGAACTCGCCGAGCTGGCAATCGCATTGAAGAAGCGCGTCATTGTTCTCCAGGCCGTCGAGCAGGCCCAACTGAACCCGGCGAACCCCTTCGAGAACTTCATCGGTGCCCTCAAGCGCGACCAGAAGACCGTCCTGGAGCTGGAAGCAGGCATCGCTGGTGTGCTGCGGCAGCTATCGACACTGCAACTCGACCGTTCACACGGTGTCCGAGATGTCGTGTTCTCCCGCGGTGCGGTTGACGACCTGCTGCGCGCCGCCTACCGGCTTCGCGAGTTGGGCGACGGCCTCGACGCCGCCGAGCGTCCCGCCGATGTCGCGATCGAGATGGTCCGCGAGGACGACGGCTCGGTCGTGGTGCTGCCGGCGTATCGGGTTGAGGCGGCGTAGGGCACAGCTTTTGCGGCCGGGCCGGTGAGGCACAGATCGTGGATCGTCGCAAAATCAGGTCGGGCGGCGGATAATTCGATCTACGACCGATGCCGGAGGTGGTCGCCATAGTATTGGTGTGGCGCTACGGCAGGTCTCCGCCCTGCCCGGCGGCGAGGGTTTGCTGGTCACAGCGGTTCGCAGCAACGCAGCCGGGCCACTCGAACGTGGAGACGTTCTGCTGCGACTCGGTGACTGCCCGCTGCGCAAGCAACATGACATCCTGCGGGCGCTGCGCAGGGTTGTCGCGAACCGGAAGTTCGAAGTGCGAATTTGGCGTGCTGGCAAAGAACTTTCGATCAAGTGCTTGCGGCGTAGCCGGTGGTGAGTTAGTCGATCTGGACTGGATTGAGTCGATGCCCCCTAGTCACGGAAGCGCGCCCCTGGTTCCCCGGCAGCGACTAGGTCGAGGATGTCGCCTCAATTCCCCGGCCCAGGCCCCTCGCAGCCGCACCTGCCTCAGCAAACACGCATGTCAACCTGGTGAGCTTTGGGGCGTGAGACCGACGACCATCGGCCAGTGGCGGTCAGCGCAACTCGTCCGAACCCGCGTCTAAGGCTTTCGCACCGACCAAGAAATCGAGCAGGTGATTGTAGGTAAGAGCAGGATCGTCGCCTGTAAGCGTGATCCTGATTCGCTTCTGCCCGTTGCCGCCAGCACCGGGTTTCACATTAGCGCGCCTGGCGACCGGTTTCTGAGCCCGTGTGATCGTCAGACGCAGTTCGTGGACGCTCATCTCAGGGTGTAGTCGGATCGGGAAATCGAGGACCAGTTCACGGTCGGCTGGGTCGAGTTCGCGGGCGACGCCGGAGTCCACTGCGATCCCGAGGATGGTCAGTCGCAGTTGGGCGAGCCGCCCGAGCAGCAGCTCGAGTCCCTGGTGATAATCGGCATTGACCGATCTCTCACTCCCGCGCTTGCCGGCCTTGTGGTGATAGACGATGTCGAAGACCGGTACCGTGCTCAACTCAAAGGTCGCGTCGAGCACTTCGCCGTCATCGGCCAGCGGATGCAGGGGACCACTGGACGGCATGCTCACCGGTCCCTTCGGAGCAAACGGCGCAGCGCTGTGTCGGTCGAGCGGTCAGACATAGTCGGAGCGGGAGCCCGCTCTGACTCGGACGCAAGGGAATCGGACAGGCTCGGATCCGACCCGACGGCCGCGGATCCGTCCCTGAGGACCTCTGAGTCGGGAACCACGTAGTGGGTTCCCAGCTTCACTCCGCGCCTCACCAGCCGACCGTCCCTCATCAGCGCACGGAACACCGAGCGCGCTTCATCCGACGTGATCGGGACAACGGACCTCAGGCCCTCGTTGGTGACCCTTCCGGCTCGCCGGGCGATATCCAGGGCCGCTTCGGCGACCGTGTCGAAATCCTCGGCAGCGTCAGAGTTCACGGTGGCCGAGGGTTCGTCCGGCGTCTCCGAGATCGTCATTTGTGGAATCGCGACGACGTTCGGGCTGGCGTCCGGCGGGCGGACTGTCTCCCACGCCGCCGAGTGAGAATCCAACCGGTGACGGCCACCCTCCAGCACGGTTTCGCCAGCGAGGCCGGCCGCTGCGGCGTTGAAGCTGTCTTCGACAACCTGCTGCAACGTGTCGTCGTCCAGAGCCGGGAAGGCGACGAAAGGGGTCAGGCGTAGCAGACGCTTCATGGCCTCGCGCATCAGCAGCATGCGCGACTCCGCTGCACCACGCTCGACACGCGCCAGAAACTCCTGTGCGACCGCGCGCGCGAGCCTACGGTCAGAGGCGATGGTGGGGCGCTCCATGATATTCACCAGTTCGTCCTCACCCAGTTGGGTAAGGTCGACCTGTTCACCGAGGATCTCCGCGCGCCACCACATCCGACGGAATGTATTTCGGTTGACGTCGCCGATGAACCGCCGCCTATCGGCGTCGGCCCCGAACCGCCACACGGCAATGTCCAACAACCAACAGCAGGTGAGATAGCTCCAGACCTCCTCACGCCCGGATTCGTGAGGAGTCATCGGCAAAAGCTCGTGCAGCAGCCGCGCCGCGCGACCTTCGAACTCCTGAGACCTGACGAGTAGGCCGGGCATCCCGTACTCGCCGGCCAAGTCCAACATGGCGGTGCGCAGGTCACGGAGTTCCTGTTCGCTGATCCGGGCGCCGCCGGCCGGGGAATAGGTGACGGACGGGGAGGTGTCCGGCATCGCGGACGTCACCAGTGCCAGGTCCTGGTCGAGCAGGCGCTCGAGCATGGCCGAAGCTGACTCGCGATCCAGTCGGGGCGTGACGATCATCAAGCGAGGATTCCTAGATGCGCTTGGAGCTCGGCGTCGAGGCGCGCAGGATCGTCGACGCTTCGGGCGCGCAGGGCGGTCACGGGGACGCCCGGCCAACACAGCGCAAGGAACTCAAAGAGCATCCGCCCAAGGGAGCCCTCCTCGAACGCCTCGGGATCTTCCACAAACCGCTCGTTCCTCAGTGCCCCGCTGACCAGCGACCGGGCGGCATCAAGCGTTACGAACGAGCGCACTACCGTCGCCCTTGCGTCGGAACTCCCGGATCGTAGGGTTTGTAGCAACGTTTCGTGGCTGCTGTTGACCAACAGGCGCATTCCGCCAAGAACAGGTGTTTCCAGCTCATCGGGGTCCCACTCAAGCACCCACGCCGCAGCGTCGGGGTACCGAGGGCTGGCGCTGAAATCTGCCGCCGTGATCGGGAATCGGGATGATCCACCCTCCAAGGCCAGCCTGTCCTCGTCTGTCCATAGTATTGCGCCCCGTCGCCGGGGGGAGATTGGCGACGGCTCTCGACCCGGGTACCGCAGTACCAGACGGGTGTGCACGTCGAGCCGACCGCCCACGCTAGCTCCGGGAACCGGAAGCGTCAGCGCGGCGCGCAAATGGCCCCCACCTGAACCAAGTTCAACGACTGGTCCGTCGCCCGCGAGGCGCGTCGTGCTGGAGGTCCACGTCGCGACGAGTGCGAACGCTGCGTCGTCCCCTAGAAGACAAGCGCTTCGGACGGCACCGATATCGATCTCCATCACTCGCACCAGCTGTAGGTCAGTAAACGGATCCCAGTGGTCCAAGCGATCCGCGATCTCGCTGCCTTCCTGGGTGGTCCACGTCCCCGCGGCGACCGCAGACTCAGGGGGGAGAAGATAGGGCGCTGCGGCCGGTGTCTTCATGCGATCTCCGGTGTCACATCGACGCGCATCATCTCGTCCCTTAGTTCGACCTCCACAGCCCATCGGCCGTCGGCGCCGTCGGGACCGACAAGCACCTCGGCAGCCTCGTGTTCCACACCCGCCGGGTCGATCCAGCGGAGAATCTGCGGCGGGACATATCCGGCCGGTGGATCCTTCTCCGGCTTCTGACCGTCGTTGATCATGATCTCGACCGCAGCGTGTAGTCGGACGCGGTTTTCCCGCGCCCGCAGGTCGAACGGGTAGCGCATGACCGGCTCTCCTCCCGAGCCGATCGCAGGACCCGGTTCACCGCCGGGCTTGGCCTGCGGCCGTCCGGACGTCCGCGCCTTGGTGCCCGTCGCACTCCCTGTGGAGCATTCGACCGTCGCGCCAACTGCAGCCTGCCCCCCAACTCCGGCAGCGCCGTCCACCCACACATCGGCATTGACCGCGTCGATATCACTGCGCCCGGGCGCGCGGCGCCTTCGCTTGCGTTTTCCACCGTTCGGCGTCTTGGCCTGACGTCTCGCACCGGGTCCGTCCGACCCCGGCATCAGGACGGCGAGTGCATCAGCGAACTCCCCGAGTGGGATCCCGTCCGACTGACCTAGGGCGTGTACCGGCGACTCGAACCCGGCTGCCGTGCGACAGATACCATGAATGCGTTTGAACGCGATGTTGACGAACGACCGTTGCTGCGGGTCGTGGACGAACCGGTGCACCCAGTCATCGTGTGTCGGCGGCTCGGCGGCCTTGAAGGCGTCATCGACGTCGAGGGCGCATTTGAACACGCCCGAATAACCCAGCTTTCCAGCGAGGGGAGCTGCTCCCTGCAGGTACTTGACCACAATCTCCGGTGTTCGCATGAGCGCGACATGGTGCACGGATTCACGGGTTTCCCAGGCACCCCTCGGCACGGGACGATCGGGCAGATCGGCGGGTGCGACGGCGCCCTTCTGAATTGTGAGGCGACCCAGCGTGCGGACAGGACTGAGACACTTGATCGCACGGTCCAGCATGAAGTCGTCGTCCTCGCCGGGCGCCTGGTGCATCCGGTCCATGGCCTCGACGAAGCCCCGCAGCCTCGGATGGATCCGCGGATCCGGCACGCGCACGACGGCGCCGTTGTCGAACAGTCGGAAGTCCATGGAGCGTTTTGCGCCACCGGGAGTGTCGATCATCCGCGGCCAGAAATTCCAGGCCACCGCGTCAGCGATGAACTCCATCGAGCAGTCCGAGCCGTCTGTCGCCTGCTGGCCGATACCGGGGGCGATGACGAGCACGGAGGTCCCCCGGCCGCCGCTGCCCGCGCGCTCCGGGAGACCCAGCTCGGCCGCGACCGCATCGGCGTCGGCCCCGGTCAGGGGCTCGGGGATACCGTCGATGACACGTCCCCACCAGTGCCGTCCGGTGTAGGGGGCGCCGTCGACCTCGAAATTGTCACCGAGCGCGCAGCCGAGAAGGCGCCGTTCGAGGCGGCCGTCCGCCAGTGCACACAAGGTGTCCACGACGATGGTGTGCGCTCTGCTCGCGATGTAGAACGCGGCCTTGCCGTATCCGAACGAGCCACCGCCGAGGTCCTTGTCAGGCGGTTGGCCGATGTTGCGGACGAAGTCGACGAAGTCCCTTGTTTCCCCCGCGCGGTCGGCGCGGGTCGGGCCGCCGAGACCCTGCGTGCCGAAGTCGGCGACGTAGAGCGTCTGCATCCCCTCGCAGAGGGCCGCATCCAGGCCGAGTCCGGGCGGGGGGTCGACGAGGATGCTGTCCCGCAGTGTCCGTAGCTGTTCTGCGCTGAGCACAGACCGCCCGATCTCGACACGGATGCGGCCGACGTCGTTGCGTTTCGCGTCCCAGCAGTTCTGGACGGCCTCACGCACCAGCACTTCCAGCGGCTCAACGTCCGGACGACCCAACTGGTTCAGGATTCCCACCGCGGCTAGGCCGCCGGTCGCGTTGTACGGCTCGGAGAATCGCTCGAGTCTAATCACACGGCCCCCTGTTCTGCGATCGTCTTCATCAGGTGTTTGTATGCGGACTCCGGCAGGGCGAATCCGAGACACTGGTCCAAGTCGATCACGTAACTGATATCGCCCACGCCGCCGGGTCGGCGGCCCTCGGAGAACGAGGACGGAATGATTCTGGGCACCCGATCGTCAACCGGCAGCGTCAGACGCTCACGGACTTCGAAAGCGATCCCGGCGGTGGCGGCCAGCTGCGCAACCGGGACTCCCGCGGCCGTAATCGCATCGAACAGCGGCTCGGTCGGGACGCCGGCCGTGAGCAACTCGTCCACCAAGGACGAAACGGAGCGGCCGCCGCCCGGTACCTGCTCGAGCCGCACGAAGTGCAGATACAGCTGCCCGCCATCGGGTGCCAGCAGTTGGTCCTCGCCATGGATCGTCACCTGACGGGACGTGTGGGCGCGCGTGGTCTTCACCTCTACTGCTGTCGCGCCACCACGCACATCGTGTCGGCCTCCAAACGGTCCGACCCAGACGTCGACGCCGGTCAGCCCGCTGCTGCGGACTACATCGAGGACTACGAGGAGCTCGCCGAACACGGCGGCGAGTTTCTCGCGTCCCGGTGGGCCCGTTCCAGCGACTAGAAATTCACGCCACCTCTCAAGAACAGTCGATACTGCCGCCACCGCGTCCTCTCCGGACGTCGCCTGGCGTTCCAGAACGGCGGCGACGAAATGATCGAAGACCTCCGCCAACGCCTCGAACAGGCAAGTGACGTCCAGGAATGGCATCTCGACCCCACCGATGGCGAGGACACGCGTTCCGATCTCGAGGGTCGCAATCTCGACCGGCAGGGACGAACCTGCGTGCACCGCCAAGAGCAGGTGCTGGCGTGCGAGCTCGTCGATGCCGGCGAACGCGCCAGGCACGGACTCCAAGGCCAGGACCGCCAAATCAGGTCCCGCGGGTAATGGCTGTGTGAGCAATGCGGTGTAAGCGGACCTCACGTCGTCAATCACGAAGCCTCAACGTCCTGCTCGTCGAGTTGATCGTCGTCGTCGGGGGCCTCGACCTCTACGCCCGGCATTGCAGCTACGTCTGCTGTTACGTAGTCCACACTGGCTGTGCGCGAACGGCTGACCGGGAACGCCAGCGCGACCCCCAGCACGTGTTCGACCGCCCCGAGCGGAACCCTGGTCTTCTTGACGGAATCGCGGACGGGCCTGCTGTCCCGCGAGATCGGGTACAGCAGCAGCAGTCCCGATCCATTGCCCCCATATTCCGTGAGGTTTCTCAGCTCGGCCAGTCGGGCCGGAGTGACCGTAGCTGCGGTCTCTTCAGGAGGCAGCCCCTCGAGGTCAATGACGCGGTCGTTGCGGCTCATGAGCGCTTTGATGTCGGCGTAAGTGGAGCCACCAACGACGTTGAGCCGAGACCGGTTGATGCACCGGGTGGCTCGGCCGAGCCCGAGTCCGAGGTCAAGCTCGCCGAGATAGTCCGAATCCGACGTACGGCCCATCACCGCGACATTGAAGAACGGGAGTTCACCCTCATCTCGTCGGGCCAGAATGTAGCGGCTCATGAGTTCGCCATCGAGGTCCCGGCTGTTCTCGTGGAAGTGGTACGCCGCGAGGAATCCGGTGATGTGGCGAATGTCGACACCCCGGATCACGGTGAGTCCGGGCGTCTCGACCCGCCGCACGCAGTCGGCGGTCGCCGCGACGAGGGCCCGCGCAGCCTCGATGTTGTCGGTCAGCCACTCACGTTCCGTGTGGTCGAACAGGATCGTCTGGACCCTGCGCCCAGAGTAGGAGGCTTGGGCGCGACGGGCGCTTTGCATCTTGGCTGCCGCGGTGATAGCCAGCTTGGGGTGCGTCCGGATGCGTACTCCGAATTGTTCGGGCGTTAGATGCTCTGTCTCGAGGCGCTCAATGTCGTAACGGATCTCCTGTTCGACGGTGGCAAGGTGGTGGAACCAGGCGCGCATTTCATCGGTCATCCAGATCCGAGTCAGGTCGGCGTAACCGTTCCGGTATCCGAACCACCTGCCCATCTGCAGAAGTGTGTCGTAGGCCGAAGCGGTGCGGACGAAGAACGAGACGGCGAGGCCCTCGAGCGTGAGGCCCCGCGAGAGGGTGTTTCCGCCTACCGCGACGATGACACGTGGGTTGTCCTCGTCGAAGGTAAGGCGTTCGGTGCTGCGGGAGTTGTCCATGATTACCTCAGCCGCCTTCGACACCGCGGGTAGCGCCGCCCGAACATCAGCCCAAGACACAGTTTTCAAGTCAAATTCGGCAGCACTTACTCTTTCGCACTCGTCTGTCCACTGGCGTTCGAGGGCCCCCAGCACCGCTGCGTCGTCTTGTTCTATTTTGGCGGCCAGCTGGACCAGATGATCCTGGATGGCCTCAGCTGTTCGCTGGTGGACGTCGATGTGCTGCGAGGTGTGCACGAGCGCGGTCGCGTGGGGATTTCCCTTGCCGCGGATACGCCTGGCAGCAGTACTCATCAAAAAATACCGGATGGCGCAGTCGAGGCTGTCGGTGATCCTCGGCTCGAACTCGTGCCGCTTCGCGGCGCCCTTCGGTCTTAGATCGTCGATCTCGCTGCCGTCCACGCTGCGGACGAAGTCATACCCATCGTCCTCGTCCTCGTCCTCATCGAAGTCCAACGGCTCTCGACCGAAGATGGCCTCGGGACCGATATAGACCCCAGGCCGGGGAAGGTCGACGATGAAGTCGCGCGGGTAGAGATCCGCGTAGTCCTGAGGGTCAATCAGCACATTCGCGAACGGAGTCGCGGTGTAGCCGACGTAGGCCGACTTGGGCACCCCGTTGACGATCTCGCGGATCAGTTTGTTGATCGTCGTCGGTTGCCGGTCGGGTTTTGCGGTGTTGACGGTCGCTTGGTCGGCCTCGTCATCGATGATCAGGATGGGGCAGGCGGCCAGCAGTTCCGGCCGCGCCTCGAACAACCATTTCTTCAGTGCCCGCAGGCGCGGGCCGTTCTTCTTCACGATCGCGAGAACCCGCTGATTCTGGGTGGCCAAGAGCGCATCGACGTTGTCGGTCGGCTTGAAATCGTCTTCATTCGTGAGGCGATGCCACATTCCGCTTTGGGGTTCCCAGACCTGTTCATTGAGGCGGTCCTGAGTCTGCTGGCGCAGCGCGTTGTGGATGCCCGAGAGCACGATGAACAGCCGGTATCCGGCGTCCGCGGCCTTGGCGATGACAGCCGTGAAGTTGGTCGTCTTGCCGCTTTGAACGTAGCCCAGGACCAAGCCTCGGCACTGGTAGCTGCCGCTGCCGGTGGGGTTTGGCAGATTGGCCACGACCTTGGTCGACGAATCGTCGAGGTCGCGGAGTGCTTCTGGGCCCCAGTCTTCGGCGCTGAGAATCTCCACCAGGGCCGACCAGTTGCGGTCTTCATCACGCGGGCCGGAGTACCACGATTCGATGTTGCCGGCAACGACGGCGATCGGCGTTTGGGCGGCTTGGATCTGTTCATTAAGTTCCCGGATTCTGTCCGCCGCCGCCGCGGCACGGTCCTGGTCGATACCCATCTGACATAGCTCGGCTACTGCATCGTCGAGGCTGGCACCCTTACCGTCGCGCATGATCCGGGCCAGGTTGCGGATGATGGGGTCTTCGGCGGCTAGGGAATTCAGGTCTGTCACGACAACATCCAACACTGAATTATGTTCGCAAGTTCAGTGTTTGGGTCAATCAGTTCGTGGTCGCGTCGCTACGTGCGAGAGTTCGCAAAGGAACCCTCCTCATCCCCAGCTTGTGCGGGCGGTTCCCATCGGGCAGCGCGACATTACCGGTCCGCCGCTGCCGGTCCGTGACGATTGGTGTGCTCAGCCAAGCCTCGGTAGCGCAGCAGGACACTTGAACGGGTATCGGCGGACTAAGGGTAGACACCCCACCCGGGTTGGATCGTCTCCCTTCCCCCTGAAACGTCCCGCGATCAAGCGTGTCAAACACAAAGGGTCAAGGCCCGCCAGCCGATTCAAGGTGGTTCACCACTAACTTGATGATGGCGTCGGTGTCGTCATGCTCCCAAAACCGCAACACCGTCCAACCGCGTCGCCGCAGGATGTCATCCACACGACAGTCCCTGTCCCGATTGGTCTGGATCTTGACGCGCCACCATTCGGCGTTCGACTTCGGCGTGGTGCCATGAATCGGACAGCCGTGCCAGAAGCATCCGTCGAGGAAGATCACGAGCCGTCTGCCGCTCCAGACGATATCGCCGCGGAATCTGTGGTCGGGCAGCAGCCTTCGGTTGACCCGGTAGCGATATCCCAGCGCGTGTAGACCATGGCGGACTTGCAACTCGATCCGCGTACCGCTCGTCTTCTGCGCTTGCATCTGCCTGCGGACATGGTCGTTGGGCGGCGTTAGATCGTTGGTCAACGACACCCTCCTAGCAGCGCGAACCGGATACGGTTTGGGCAGTACTTGGGACTGCCACACACATCAGCCGCATGTCACACCCCTGAATTAATGTTGCACCATGACCGTGCGTCCGAAGACAGGCTCTGGGTCGTTGTATGCCGTCAAGCAGGTCCGCGGCCCCTTCCTCAAACTCCCCGACCACCCCGGCCACGCCGGCGGCGAGACGGAACTCGCCGCGCTGTGCACCGGGCTGCGCGCCCACGGGGTGCCGTTGGCCGCTGATCTATTCAGTGGTGCCGGCGGTATGAGTCTGGGCCTAGATGGGGCCGGCTTCCGAGTAGTACTCGGCGTCGACCACTACGGCTTCGCCGTCGAGACGCACCGCCACCACTTCGCCGGGATGTCAGTAGAGGCGGACCTAGCCGACCCCGCAACGATCAGAAGCGTCGCACAATTATTGAAGCGCAACAAGATCGAGGTCTTGGCCGGCGGACCGCCGTGTCAGCCCTTTTCTCGGGCGGGGCGATCAATGATGCGGCACCGCGTCCTAACCGGTGCCGCGGACCCATACGACGAACGTCGTGACTTATGGCGGTCGTTCCTGGAAGTAGTACAACTGGCCCGCCCCCGGGCTGTAATCATGGAAAACGTTCCTGACATGGCGCTGGATCGGGAGATGTTCATCCTGCGCAGTATTACTGAGGAACTCGAGCAGATCGGCTACTCGGTATCGGCTCGCGTGGTCGACAGCTGGCGCTTCGGGGCACCCCAGATGCGCCAGCGTCTCCTATTGGTCGCCCTGAAGAACCGGGTCCGCTTCTCTTGGCCAGCCGAGTCGGCGAAGCGGGTAACCCTGTGGAATGCCATCGGGGATATGCCTGAGGTCGAGGGCGGCTGGCGTCCAGAAGGCGGAGCCTCCGGATGGACTGAGTACCGTGGGCCACGGACTGAATACCAGAGGTGGGTGCGGCGCAACGTATCGGCGGATGATGCAAGCAAGTTGTTCGACCACATCACCCGGCCGGTACGGGAAGACGACCGCGCCGCCTTCGAGTCGATGACCCATAAAACGAAGTACACCGACCTGGCACCCGAGCTCCAGCGCTACCGCAAGGACATCTTCGACGACAAGTACAAGAAGCTCGATGAAAATGATCTATCGCGCACGATTACTGCGCACATCGCCAAGGACGGTTATTGGTACATTCACCCACGTCAGCCGCGAACCCTAACGGTGCGGGAGGCGGCTCGGATTCAGACGTTTCCCGATGACTTCCGTTTCGCCGGCCCTCCATCGGCAGCGTTCAAGCAGATCGGCAATGCGGTTCCGCCATTGATCAGTCAGGTGATCGGTGAAGCGGTGCGAGCCTCACTGGCGTCTGAGGCGCAGACAGCTATCTCGACGCGGGAGACCGGCTCGAAATTGGCAAAATGGTTCCGCGGACTGCACTCCGTCAATGCGATGCCGTGGCTGAAAACCGACAATCGCTGGAAGTTCGTCCTCGGAGAACTATTGCTGGACCGTGCCACTCCAACGGTTATCAGTGCGGTGTGGCCGGTAATCGAATCCCAAGCCGATCTCGACGCCGGTGCTATCCCGGATGCCGGGGCGGTGGATCTCCTCGATGAATTGATGTCGGGAGTCGGTCGGGGTCAGCGGATCTCGGTGGTGCGCCAACTGGTTCAACAAATCACTGCGGCACCGACCGCCCTGTGGCAGCCAACCATTGATCGCACCGCGCTCCCAGCGATACCTGCAGCGCTGTGTGATCTGGTGGAGCTAGCACTTCCCATCAGTGCGGGCGGTAAGGAGAGCGAGGAACCGGTGCTGATCACCAAGGGGGTACTGCGCGTGGCGAGCCGGTTCCAAGGCAACGATGCCGACAAGCGGAACGTGCAGACCGACGGCCGCATCGCAGTAGCCACCATGATCGGGCTCGGAGAAGACTCGCGGCCGGCGCATCTTGGACTTGTTGCCCTGGCGGCCGAAATCTGCCTCGCGGACAAGCCGCTCTGCAGTGAATGCCCGCTGAGCCGATGGTGCACGGTGGCCAAGACCTAGAAACCCAGTCCTCGCGCCAGATCCGGATGTTGTTTGCGCATGAGTTTCATGACCTGTTTGAATCCGTCGTACTGGCCGGCCTGGATCGCCGACGATTTCAGAGCTAGCCCGACCTCCGGCAATGCGCTACTAGTGGGAGTGTTGCCCCTGTCCACTGTCACTTCATCGTCATCATCAGCAACATCGGTGTTGTGGCGCCGGTATACGCGGTCGGCGAGAATACACAGTTCACTGACCGGCCGGTCGAGCATCTGTTTGAGCTGGGCGGGAATGGACACCCGCATCTTCGCCACGTTGATGTTGAAGACCTCGTCTAGGTTGCACGTGAAATCGAGGCTCGCACGGGCTAACTTGGTGTGCTCGTCTATGCCGCGCGTCCCCCCCCAGCTACCCCATTGGACAAGTCGGTTCTCCCGGTATATATAGAGACCCTGCTGACGGTTCCAGTTAAGTGGCCCGGCCGCATTATCGAAGGCGTCGAGGGAGCTGAATATTTTCTTGCCCGGCAGGATATAGCGGCGCAGTTCGACTGCTCCCACGCCGGCGGCGCTCTCGAGCTCGAATTGCTGGACTGGTAGATCTTGAGTACCCGGCTCCTGCCGGACGAACGGATCCCATGCCTGCACCTTGTCACCATTGACGCGGATGGTCATCCGGGGAGCTTTGTTCTCTCCGGTCAGGAACCGGTGGAATACCATGGCCAGGTGTCGTTTGGTCTTGGTGACCAGCACCTCGAAGCGTCGTTTCGCCCATCCGCCCTCGGCGCCGGAGGCCGGAAGCACGCGGTCGAGTTTCTGCCACACCACAACGGTGCCGGTGCCAGTCCCCAGCATCTCCTCGCTGCGACTCACCGCATGGTCGCGGGGTTTCTCCGCGAGAACCCACTCGTCGAGTTCCGCAATCAGATCTAGGTCCAGAGAACGCCGCAGTGAACCCCTGTCCTCAGACGACCGAGAGACGACCGTCAAGCAGCGCGCCTGGGACAGCGACGCCGTCTTCAGTCCGAGCCCGTAGCGACCCAGATCGCCGGATCCGTAGGTGCGCCGGCTGCCGAACCGCAGCGCCTCGCTCATGCCGCGCGCGTTCAGGCCGCAACCGTTGTCGGCGATGTAGACGGCGGAGTCTGCGCCGGCGAACTCGATCTCCACAGCAATGTCTGTGGCACCGGCGGAAACACTGTTGTCGATGAGGTCGGCTATAGCGCTGACGAAGTCGTAACCGATGTCCCGTAGCGAGGATGTGAGCCGCGCTGCGGACGGTGCCGCATTGGAAAGTTTCATTGCACTAAAGCTCCCTGGTAGCGCTACTGTCGGTTCTAAGTTAAGCAGCCGCATCCGACAAGGACATGCCGACTCGCAGCGGTACAAGTACGCCGGAAGCGTGAGACCCAACCTGACGTTCGCCTATGGACACTCGCAGGTTGCCGTTGACACACCATGCCGCTGAGCCCGCACTGCGGATAAAAACAGCAGGGGAAACTGGTGCGCGGAGTCGGGACCGTGTAGGCGTCAAGCCAGAACTTCTCCGCCCAGGCGAAAGCCGCCATCAGCAGATGATCGTCGCTGAGTTGAGCTGTGCGCCAAGCTCGACGAGCTCAGAACAATCGCGCTCGGCGGCCCACGAGTGCGCCACCGTCGACGCCCTGGAACCAATACAGCCCTTCGGGCAGTTCAACGTCGGGCTTTCCGAGAACCCGGCACTCCCGCACATGAGATGCCAGCGCGCGAACCGGGCCGTCGAGTACCAGCGCCCGCGCGAACTCGCCGCGGTCGAGGGCCACGGTGAGTTGCTCCGGATCGGGGTGGTAGCCGAAGGATTGCGCAGCTTTCATTGCCGATGAGTCCATCGACGGCATCGTCGAACGCTCCTTCTCGCCTTGCGGAGACATTGCAACCAAGGCGGACATTCGTTCGCGCTGCGGTTAGCGCGTGAGCTTACTGATGTACCGCGCTATACGACAGGGCTTTCGGGGACTCGCCAACGAGCAGCGCTCACAACGCCCTAGGCCATCCAGGTGCCCGACGATCCGCCGATCCAGGCAGTGCGGAGAACCCTAGACGGGGACACCGACAGCCGGCGGAGGATGTCGACAACGCTCCCCAAAATCACCGCCTCGCCGCGGGCCACGTCACCGAGCCAACGCTAACTTGGCCGGTAACCCGGTTAGTAACCATGTCGGCACCCCTGCTTACACTCAGCGAAAGTCCACACGTGGAGGCCCCTGAGCGATGACGTAGACAAACTTCCCGTTCCCACCGCCGTCACCCCTGGTGAGGTCGTCATCCTCGAACAATTCGAGGGCCTGCTCGTCGGTGGCGACCCCGAAGCTGTGGAGTCCTACCTGGAACGACTGCGTGCGGTGTCCAAAAACGCAGTCCAGGTCGCTGGCGTCGACACGACCGCACTGAGCAATGCCGCCGGACTGGGCGTCGGGGTCGTGGCGATACTGGAGAATGCCGGAAAATTCGTCCAGCTGCACCCGGACAGCGTGGCGGCGGTCAGGCGCGGGAACCTGATTCCGGGCACCGACGGATTCTTCCGAATGATGACCCGGGGCGCCGACAGCAAGTTCACCGAGCAGCTGCAGTGGCGGCCGGCGATGTTGGACCCACAGCAACTGGTGTCGCTGCAGATGATCGGGGTGCAGGTCGCGCTGAAAGCCGCGATCGCCGACGTCAGCGAATCGATACAGCGGGTAGAGAGCAAGGTCGGAGCGGTCCTTCATCTCGCCCAGGCGGAGCGTGCCGGGGATGTGCTCGGTGACAATCTGACCATCAGCCGGCAGTTGGCGTACCTGGAGAAAAACAATTCGCTGCCCGATACCTATTGGGAGTCCATCGCGAGCCTGGGGCCGGCGTTGAATGCCGCGGTCGAGGGCTTGCGAAACCACGCCCGGCGCGTCCTGGCCACCTTGGATCCTGACCACTCGGTGCAGGATCGGGCCGAGAAACTACGGGCGGCGATCGCCGACGGTCTCATCGGAGAGACGCTGAGTCTGCTTGTGGTGGCTGAGGAGTCGCTGTACAAGTGGCAGCGATTGCGACTGGCCCGGATCCAGGCCACCGAACCAAACCATCTGCCGCAGGTGCTTGAGCACACCCGTGAACTGCTGTCCTACCAGTTGGCCGAGGACGGCAAGCTCTACCAGCAGGCTCACAAGGTGATCGACGCAATCGCGCAAACCGAAGCGCTCGACGGCTTTCGGTTCTGGGCCGTCGGTCAGCTCGCCGCCGACCGCGATGCCCTGCAGGTTGAGTTGGACAATTTCGCCCGTGCGCGACACCACCAGGTCGGCGACTGGAAAGACATGGACACCCCCGGCGTCCGAGAAGCAGTAGACGCTGCCGTTGAACTGGCGCGGCCTGTCGCCGAGAAGGCCCTCGAAGCGGCCGGTCGCGGGTTCTTCAACCTCCGGGGCTTGGTGACCAGACAATTCGGTCATAAGGAAGCGGTGCTCAATGACGATCCACCGCCGGCCCCAAACGCCACTGAGTAATAAAGAGCTCCCACCGGTTCGTTTCCGGTGCTACCTCGCCACCCGGGAAGCCGACGTCCAGCCGGGTGTCGCGTTAGACTGGTGAAGTCTGTTGCGTTGAGCTTCGGGAAGTGAGCCCGGTAGCCGTCCGGACGGTCGGTGAGCAGGGCTTCGCGCTGTGTGGGGGGTCAGAAACCCGGACCTGCGCCGCAAACGGCTGGATGCGGTTGCGCCACCGCCTGCTGCATCCGGGCTCCGTGCGCGCCGGCAACGCTCCACCGCCAAACATCGGATCGGGTCCTGATCAGCGGCAGCACGGCGCCGGCGAGAGCAGCCACCGGACCATCATCACGACGTTGGCCATCGATCACGCCACCGGCTCCGCCCTTCTGATCAGTCCGGCACCCGACCCCACCAACAGCCCCTCCCCCACCGCCCTCTCCAACGCCTCCCCCAACCTCGCATCAATTCCCGCGGTCATCCGCTTACCCCCGAACAGCCCCAGCGCCTCGCGCTTCAGCTCCTCGGCCTCGATGCCGCCGGTCTGTTCGGCGATCACCAGCATCGCGTTGCCGATCTCGATCAGGCTCACCTCGTCGAGCACCCGGCCGGCCCCGTCGACCGGGCAGCGCACCGCCCGCCAAGCAGCCGGGTCGATGTCGATCGGCCAGTAGAAGCCTTCCGGATCTGATGAGCGGCGATACTCCGCGGGCACCAACTGCCGGATCGCCTTGCGGCGGCTCTCCGCAACCCGATTCAACCCGAACGCCCCAGCCACCAACTTGGCCAGCCGGTCCGGGTGGACCGGCCCCTCGGCGGCGATCACAGCCTCGATAACGCTGCGCACTTTCTGCTTTGCATACTGCAGCGCTATTTCGTCCAGCACACTGATATCGCCGGCGACCACCGGCGTCCACTCCCGGTAGGTCTGCCGCATCGGATGCAGCTTCGGTGCGGGCGCCACCACCGGCACGGTCGGCGCCGAGCGCAGCGGCGCGAGCTCCCGCGGTTCGTCCACCACCGGTTCCGGGGCAGCCACCACCGGCGCGACCGGCTCCGGGGCAACGACCTCAACAGGCGCGGCCTTACGCTCACGCGCCTCGGACACCGCCCGCCGCAGCCGCGCCACCGTCGCCTCCCGATTCTGCAACCATTCCGGCAGCCAGACCCGTTCCACCGCGGGCCATTTCAGCAGCCCGCTCAACACATCGACCGGCAGGCCGTCCCGGTCGGCGACGGTACGCCGGGAATACCAGCCCGGCCCATCCAGCAGCACCGCCACCAGCGGCTCGTCGGGTGCAGCAGGATCGGAGAGCACCAGGTCCACCCGGAACTCCGATAGCCCGACGTCGGCGGAAACCGGCAACCCGGCCGAACGCAACGATGCGGCGATGTCGTCGCGGTGGTAGTCGAAGACCGGTTGGCGCCGGCCTCCCCCACCCAGTGCCTCGACGCCGCGGGCGGCCATCTCCAGGTAGGCCTTCAAGTGTTTGGTGCCGATCTGGCTGGTCTCCTCGGCGCGCAGCGCCGCCGGATCGAAGCTGGCGTAGAGCACCACTTCCCGCCGCGCCCGGGTGATCGCCACGTTGAGCCGGCGCTCCCCGCCGGGCCGGGACAGCGGCCCGAAGTTCAGCGGCACCACACCTTTGTCGTTGGCGCTAAAGGCCACCGAGAACAAGATGGTGTCGCGTTCATCGCCCTGGACGTTCTCCAGGTTCTTCACGAACAGCCCGTCGGGCTCATCGAGCGCGGCGACCAGCCGGTCTTCTCCGGCGTCGCGCAGCAGGTTCTCGATGTAGTCACGCTGCTGGGCGTTGAAGGTGACCACCCCCAGCGACGGCGCCACCGAAGGAGACACCGCGAAGCGCTGCTGGATGTCGGCGACGATCCGCTCGGCCTCGACCCGGTTGGTGCGCAGCGTCTTTCCCTTGCCGGAACGCTCAAAGGTGCCGTCGACCCGCACCAGCGACACCCCGTGCCCGATACCGGCGGCAGCATGCGGCGCCGGGAACGAGGCCAACCGGCCCTCGTAGTAGTTCTGGTTGGAGAACGCGATCAGCGCCTCATCCTGGCTGCGGTAGTGCCAGGACAACCATTGCCGCGGCACTTGAGACTGCACGCATTCGGTGAGAATCGACTCTTCGTCGACCACTGTGTCGGGGCTGTAGTCCTCGTCATCGTCGCCCGCACCGACGTCGGCGAAACTGGTGGGTGGCATCTGTTTGCTGTCACCGACCACCACCACCGAGCCGGACCGGCCCATCGCCCCGACGGCGTCGGCCACCCGCACCTGGGAGGCCTCGTCGAACACCACAATGTCGAACAGTCCGTGCTTGGCCGGGAAGAACCGGGCCACCGAATCGGGGCTCATCAGCGTGCACGGCATGATCGCGGTGATCAGCTCACCGTAGTTGTCCAGCAGGGCGCGGATACTCATGCCGCCACGTTTTTTCTCCAGCTGCCGGCGCAGCCCGCCGACCTGCCCGCTTTCGGCCCACGAGTCGAACCGGCGCCCGCCCAGCAGTGCGGCCGGGATCGCCCGGGGCAGCTCTTCGCGGATGGCCCGGGTGGCGTCGGTGAAGCGTTGGATGGTCTTGCCGTGCGCGGCCACATCGAAGCCGGCCAGTGCGTTGGCATCGAGGCGTTCGGTGACCGACACCGCGGCTACCCCGCGCTCGAATCCCAGCGCGGCGTCCTCGGGCAGCACCCGCCCGGTCAGGATCGCCGCTCGTGCGGCGGTCATGCCAGCTGCCCGCAGCGGTTCGACGTGGCCGACCAGGCCCACCCAATTCTCCAGTGCGGCAGGGGTGTCCAGCCGTCGCGCGCTGCGGCCGGCCCACCAACGGTCGAAGAACGCCCCGTCGGCCCAGACGCGCTGAGCATCCAGCGTCACCCGAGCGACCTGACCCAGCACGCTCCAGGCGGCACCCAGCCGGTCCAGCGGCCCGGCCAGCGCCCCAACGGGTGTGCGGGCGTAGAAGTCGCGCAGGTCGGCGACGTGCGCGCCGCCGGGCGTCAAGGTAGCGACCAGCCGGGCCAGCCAATCCAGCCCGGCCCGCAACTGTGCGGCGGTCTCGGGGATCAGCGGATTCCAGTCGCCGTCGAGCAGGGTGACCGGCAGGCGGGATACCCGCTGACGTAGATCGCTGACCAGTTCGTGGGTGTGGGCCATCGCGGCGGTGCCGTTCGACAGGCCCTTGAGGTCGATGGTCGCCTCATCGACCACCAGAACGTCGGCCAGCTGAGCCAGCACGGCGCGGCGGCGTTTCTTACGCCCGAAAAACCCGGACTCATCGGCGGCCACCGCGGCAGCGTGGATTGCCGGAATGTCCAGGTCCATCGCCTGCGGGCCGGCGGTGTCCAGCCAGTCCGGGCGCTGCGCCGACAACCCGGCCAGCAGCTGCCGCAGCGCTTCCAGCTCCGCCGCCCAGGCTGCGGTGTTCAGCGCGTCGATGGCGGCCAGCGGATACCGGGGCGCTCCAGCCAACCGCGCCCAGCCGGCCAGCGCGGCCGGCGCACCGACCCGATCGAGCTGGGCCAACCCGATACCGTGACGCTGCCCGTCATCAAGCAACCCGGCCAACGCGGCATCGAATTCCACTGCGGCACGGTATGTTCCGGCGACATCGGCCGGGACAGCATCCAGGAAACCCCACGGATGATCGGCGCTGGGCCGGGCCAGATCGGCCACCACCGGCAGGGCCCGCAGCAACTCCCCGAGCTGCTGCAATGTCTCCGGGCTGGCAGCGGCCACCAGTTCGCGCGGCACGTCCAGGGCGGCAACATCCTGGTCGGCGGCGAGCTCTTTGGAGCGGGCGGTGTAGGCCGACAGTCCGGCGGCGTTGCACGCGTGCAGCCGCTCGGCGTAGCGGTTCAAGGTGGTGCGGGCCGCGGCGGCGATCTGCTGGTTGGTGCGCAGCCGTTCGGTGTCGGGATTGACCCGCAGCTCCAACGCCGCCTTGAGCTGCTCGCGCACCGCAGCCGGGCGTGCCGACTTGTCGTGCAGGTTCAGCGACAGCTCCCCGAGACCGACGGCGTCGAGCCGTTTTTTCACCACGTCCAGGGCGGCCTTCTTCTCGGCGACGAACAGCACCCGGCGCCCGGATGCCATGGCGTGGGCCAGCAGGTTGGTGATGGTCTGCGATTTGCCGGTTCCCGGTGGGCCCTCCAACACGAAGGTGCGCCCGGCGACCGCTTCAGCGACCGCTTGCAGCTGCGAGGAGTCCGCGGGCACTGGCATGTTGGGCCGCAGCTCGTTGAGATCGACGCCGTCGGGCGCCGGTATCGGGTCGGTGTAGGCGGCCAGCGGGGTGTCGATCAGGTGGCGCACCAGGGAGTTGTCGGCCAGCGCCGCCCAGGACTCGTCGAGGTCTTTCCAGAGCGGGAACTTCGCGAACTGCAAGATCGCCAGCGCCACGCTCTCCTCAACCCGGAACGGCAGGCCCGCGGTGGCGATCGCGCGGCGCACCGCGTCGAACGTGCCGGCCAGGTCGATGCCGGAGGCGTCCTCGGCGGGGTTGGCCAGCTCGGGGATCTCCAAACCGAAACTGAGCCGCAGCTTTTCGATCAGGCAGTAGTTCGGGGTGGACGCGCCGGCCTCGTCGATGGACAGCACATAGCGGGCACCGCGGTTGGTGGTGGACAGGTTCACCGGCACCAGCACCACCGGGGAGTGCAGCTCACGATCACCGAAGCGCCAGTTGAGCATCCCGAACGCCAGGTAGAGGTTGTTGGCGCCGGTCTCCTGGGTGATGGTTTTGGCCTTGTACGCCAGGCTGCGCAGCCGGGATTTGTACGCCGCGCCGGTGACGTCGAGGTAGGCGCTGTGTTTGTCGGCCAGCAGCACGGTGCGCTCATCGGCGGGCAGGTCCCGGCCGTATCTCAGGCCCCGCGCCGCGTCCACACTGCTGACTTCATCGGAGGCCAGCAGGTGGATGCGGGCGCCGGCGTTGACGCTGTCTTCGAAGCGGGCCAGCGCCGGGCCGGGCACCGCCAGGGCGAACCCGGCCCGTTCGGTGTAGTTGATCAGCCGGTTGCGCAGGCTCAAGTCCAACAGCGCGTTCTTCCACTGCCGCACCCGTTCCGGCACTGGGTCTTTCGCTGCCGGCTGGACCGTCTCGGGGCGCACGTACTGTTCGATCACCCGGCCGTCGGCGGGTTTGTATTCGGTGACGGTGATGTTGCCGACGGCGTCGACGGCGCGGCTGGGCAGCGGGTAGATCCGCGCGGCGCGGGCCTGGCGGATGTCGGTGATGCCCAGGATGTTCGACAGATCCGCCTGGCACTTGGCCCGCGCGGCGTCGGTCGCGGCGCTGAAATCGCCGGCCTGCGCGCCGCCGGTGAGCGCCGTGGTCTCCACCAGCCGGATCTGGTCGAGGTCGACCAGGTTGACCACATCGATGGCCTCGGTGGTCGACACGGTGGGCAACGCGGAGTCGACGCGCCAGTAGCCGAGGAATGCGTGCCCGCCCAGCACCCAGATCGTCGAGTTGATCCCGGCCTGCTCCAACACCGCGGCCATCGTCAAGGTGGTGTCCAGGCAGGTCCCGAGCCGGCCCTCGAGCACCTCGGCGGGGGTGCGAACCTTCTGCCCGTCCAGGCCCCAGCTGGCCGGCGGTTCGGCATAGCGAATGTCCTTGGCGACCATCGCCTCATAGACAGCCTGGGCGATGGCATCGGCGCGGGCCGGATCGTCGCTCTGATAGCCGTCGATCGCCGAGCTGCCGGTGAGCGCCTGCAGCCGGTCGGAGACCGCGAGCATCAGCGGGGCGATGGCAGCGGAGTTGGGTTGAACGTGGGCGGCCAGCATCTCCAGGGCCAGCTGCAGCGGGCGGGCCTTCCACTGGTTGCCGGCCAAGATGGTGACGTCCTTTTCCACCTCGGCGCGCACGGCGCCTTCGGTGTCACGCAGCACGGCCCGAATCGTGCCCGGCCGCGGCTCATCGACGGCGAGCATCGAGGCCGGATCCAGCAACAGGGCGACGTCGCGCAGGATGGTCGGGGCGTGGGCTGCCAGATCGACGTGCATCTCTTTCGGCCCGCCGTGTGAGCCGTCCGCGCTGATGACCTCAAGTTGCAGTACTGCACCGCGCAGTTCGTCGCCGGCGTTGTCGATCGAGATGTGGTCGATCACCGGGATGCGGCAGTGCGCCATCGGGTAGCTCAGGTCGGTGACCGCGTGGATCTCGATGCGGGGCGCCTGCTGGGCCGGTTGGTCGGCGGCGTCCAGCAGTTCCAGCTTGGCGTGCCGGCCATGGGACACCGGATTCGCCTGCGCGTTGGGGACGGCATCAGACACCGTTGAGCTCCTTGCGGCAAGGCAGCACCGACGACACCGGTGTCGCGTTGGCTGCAGCCTAGAGGTCGGTGCCGACAGACCTGCGCGGAGTCGGGGAAGCGCGGAGTGCGGTCGTGCCACTCAAGTCATCGGTGACCCGTGGACAGCGGGAAGTCACGTGGAGCTGAACGGATTGGTCAGCCGCACTCCCTCGATGACCTGGCCGTCGTTGAGATCCGCTGTCCACAATGTGTCGCACCGTAATTCGGCAGCGCTGCGGACGATCATGGCGTCCCAGAAGGACAACTGGTAGCGGGTCGACAACGTCACTGCGGCGATGACGTCGTCGGCCAGCGGAGAGTGCACACGCCACCGGGACAAGCTCCTGAGCCGATCCGCCGCTTGCTCGGGATCTATCGTCTTCGCGGCCTTGCGCGTCGCGTTGACGTAAAACTCCTGCAGAACCTGCACACTGAGCGCACCGCGGCGTTCGCTCCACAGGCGGTCGACCAGTGCGCTGGCCACTGCATGCCGTTCGCCGGCATCAGGGTCGTATGCGTAGAGCAGGATGTTCGTGTCGACGAACTCCATGGTCACCGTTCATGAAGATCGTCGCGGGACCACGTGGTTGGTCCGAGCTGCAAGCCCAGCCCCGAACTCATCAGCTCGCGCTCGCGTTGCCACACCTCGTCATAGTCGGGCACGTCTCCGACCAGTTGTTCGAGCAGCCGCGCAACCAGACTCGACACCGAAGTATCGCGCTGTGCTGCCAGCACCTTCGCACGACGCACCAGCTCTTCAGGCATCGAGAGCGTGATGTTCTTCGTTGACATGTGATTCAGTGTAGCACTGAATCACAGTCGCGTCGTATACCGGCTGGACCAATCGACACCTCGTACAGTCGAACCATCCCCCCGCAACAAGCATCCCGGGAGCACACCTGAATGGCTGCCTCCCGACGGCTCCCCCTCAAAACCCTGCTCACCCGGCTGGCGATCGCGGTCGTCGTCGTCGCGATCTTCGTCGGAACGGTGTGGGCCAGTCGCGCCCACCCGGTGCGGCAGCTGATCCCGCTGCCGACGGCCGAGGCGATCGGTCCCGGAATCGGCATCAACATCACCCCCACCGACGGCTCCGAGGCCATCAGCTGCACCGCAGGCTTTCTGGTGCGCACCAAGGACGGCCGGCCCGGGCTGCTGTCCGCCGGGCACTGCAACAAGCCCGGCGGGGCCGGCACGGTGGCCATCCATCACGGCGGCCTCTACAAATATCCGGCCATCGGCACCTTCACCGAAACCATCTACGACGGCAACAACTGGAACGACTACGACATCGGGCTGATCGCGCTGGATCACCCCGACAAGATCCCGCTGACCGCCGAGGTCGACGGGCACCCGGTGACCGGCCTGGCCGACCAGGTCGACATCGGCGACACGCTGTGCCATTTCGGAATCCGCAGCGGCGAACCGCGGTGCGGGCCGGTGGTGGCCAGCGAGGAGAACAAGGTCCGGTTCACCGCGACCGGAACCTGCGGCGACTCCGGCGGCCCGGCCTACCGGCTACGGCCCGAGGGCACCGCCGAAGCGGTCGGGATCTTCACCGCGGTGTCCAACGGTGACTATTCCGAGCCGACCTGCGACGGGGACCATACCTACTCCGTCGCGCAGCTGATCAAGCCGTGGCTCGCAGCCTGGGAGCTGACGCTGGCCACCGCGGATGCGTCTTAGCTACGCAAGGCGGCCAATCCGGCTAGGGCGGTGAGGTCCTCCGAACTTTTACCGAGCCTCACGGGGTTTCGCTTGCCGTCTCCCGACACGCACCCACCGGCAGGGTCACCCCGGGTGGCGGGGCGATCCGCGCGACCGACCCGATGGTCGGCGCCTCGGTCCGAAAAACCATGATGGTCCCGGGCTGCTTCGTTGGTGATAACGCCACATCCAGAGCCAGCCCCGGAGTGTCGTCGTCGAGGTCGAGATTCAGATACACCGACGACCGACGCTCTTGGTGGCACCGCGCGATCAGCTGATCGGCCAACAGGTGGCCTTCGTCGCGGTAGCGCGCAAGCGCGCCGATGTCTGCGCGGGAGTGGCCGTCATCTTCCATGAGTCGCTGCGCCATCAGCTGCGGCCCGGTGACTGCCAAACCCGCGGACTGAAAGACCCACGGCAGCACCTCGAGCCAGCCCGCGAGATCGGCCGCCGTCTGGGTATTGCCGATGACGTAGTGAAGGACGAATCCACGCCGGGTCAATTCCTGCATGACCACGCCTGCCGTGGCGGCGATGTAATCGGCCACACCCGCCGACCAGCGGAACTGTCGAAAACACGACTTGTACAGATCCTCGACCATGAAGAAGGCGGTGGCCACCAGCCAGTCGTCATCAATCCCACGGGCCAGCGCACCCACCCGGTGGCTGAGCACAGCCAGAGCGCGGGAGCGGTCGGCATCGGCGAGCGCATCGATCCGGTCGGCGCCCGCGATGATCGCCCGGCTCTCGGCATCCCACACCAGGGCGAGGGTGGGGATATTCCAATGCGCTCGGAGCTGGTGGTAGTTCTCCGGGTCGATCGCGGACTCCCCGGACCACCGGTAGGCGGTCAGCGCGCCGCCTTTGACCACGCTGAAGTCGACGCAGGCGGTGCGCTCGGTCCAGTCCCGCCGCAACTCGGGGTCGCCCTGCCGCCAGTAGTGGCCGTAAAACACCGGGACCTCCCCGGTGTAGACACAGGACTGGACGTCGATTTTCCGTTCCGGCAACTCCGGATAGGGGTCGCCGTCGACGGTCACACGGACGCCATCCATTACCGCGACGTCGCGCAGCGTGCGTGCCTCGCTGTCCCACCACCGGGTGCGGGCGTCGGGCCGAGTATGGCCACCCTTGTCCTTGTAAGCCGGGTAGCCCTGCTTGACCAGGCTGATCTCCGGGCCCTTGAGCAGGTTCTCGATCGCGTCGTAGAGCGGGTCTCCCTTGGTGCTGGCTGCCACCAGGTGATCCCTGTTGGTGAACGGCGCCACCGATTTGCAACGCGCCAGCACCTCCGCGATCGACTCCTTATGCCAGCAGGCGTGGATTACCCGCAGTCCCTTCAGATCCAGCCACAGCGGGAAGGTGGCGAACCAGTCCAGGTAGTAGCGCTGCTCGTCATCGTCGAGCTGGTCGAGGAATGCCTGGTGCTGGTCGATGTGCTTCGGTGAGTGCGAGCGCAGGTACTCACCGCTGCCCACCGGCCATTCGGTGTGATAACCCAGCGCATTGAACTCGTGGTTGCCCATCACGATCTGCGCGCTGCCAGCATCAACCATAGCCCTGACCACCTCCAGCACCCGCGACTGTTCGTCGCCACGGTCAATCAGGTCACCGACGAAGATCGCCTGCCGATCGGGGTGTCGGTATTCGCTTGTGCCCTCGGCAATCTCGTAGCCCAGCTCGCCCAGCAGCGCCTCGAGCTCGGTTGCGCAGCCGTGGACGTCGCCGATGATGTCGTAGGCCTGCACCGTGGAATCAGCCATTTGTGGACCTTCCTCTCCGTTGCATCTGAATTCTTTCAGCAGGCACCGACAAGGGGACTCGGGCTTCCCGTCGACCTTCCTCGCCCTCAACGGATCTCACGAGTCGCCCCCGCTCGTCAGCTCAATCGGACTTGCCGAGAACAGCAACGCCCGCAGCCGCCGGCGCCGCTCCTCTCGGCCTTCGTCCGCACGTTTGGCAGCAGCCGCGGCGAGATGATGGTATTGGAATTCCAACTTGCGCAGCTCTTTTGCCATGCCCAAAGTCAGATACGGGTTTGCGTGCTTGCGCCTGGCGTAGTCCAGCAACTCGGCATCAGTGAACGACCCGAGGCGCTCGCGATAGGCGGGCCTGACGTAATTCACGTCGGCCTACCTAGGCCAACGAGCATCGCGATCACCGGTTTCCCTCGACAGGTTCCGCCACCTGTTGCGTTTGGCGCCGTCCGGTCCGTACTCGCGCAGCCAGTGCCGGTGGTGCGCGTCGGTCTCGTCGCACTGTCGGCGGTGACGTTCGATGTCGCGCAGATCGGTGGTGGCCGGCCAGAACCCGAACTCGCCGGCCAACTCTTGCAGGAGGGCCAAATCCAGTTCGGACATGTCACCTTTCCGGCGGTGCCGCTCCCGGGCATCCACCCCTTGCACGCTCTCCGCGTGCCGGCTCTTCCCCTGGGGCACCGTGCGGTAGTGGCGCGGCTGCCGGGACGACGGGACGACGGGACGACGGGTCAGGTACCCGAACTGTCGTCCACTCTTGAGCTGTTTCGAGGATAGCCGAATGCACCGACAACGGTGCGGTCATCGGGCGGTTGCACTCGAAGCGCTGCGCTGAAGCCCTCAGAACGTGTCGACGAAGCGGGGCCGCGCCGCATCCTGCCCCACCGCTACCGACGCCGCCAGGGTGGCAGCGATCAGCGAGCGGGTGCGGGCCATCCTGTCCACTCCACCGGGCGGCAGGCCCGCCACGCCTTGCGCCGCCACCGGGTCGACGGTGTGGTGAAGTTCCCGGGCCGCACCTGGGTGGTCACCGCGGTCAATCCGGGCTGAGCGTGCCGGTGGGCGCCGTCAGATGGAGCTCACGTCCCGCAGAACGTCCGATACCCACCGAATTCCGGCGGCGCCGGCGCGGCGTAGTCCTGCAGGCCGTCGCGCTCCCGGTACGGCTCGGCGAGCACCTCCAGCAGCTTTCGGACCGGGTCGAGGTCGCCGCGCATCGCCGCCGTCAGGGCCTGCTCCACCAGATGGTTGCGCGGGATGTAGACCGGATTGACCCGGTCCATCGCGTCGACGTCCGGGCCGAGCGAACGCCAGTGCGTCAGCCAGTCGTCAAAGGCACCGTCGCCAAAGATGTTGTCCGCCAACACCCCGCCGACATTCCCGCGGCCCGACGCGCTCAAAGCCCGGAAGAACGAGGTGTAGTCGACGACGTTGTCCTTGAGCAGCGCCAGCGCCTGATCGATCAGGGCGGCGGCCTCCACGCTGCCGGCCAGCCCGAACTTGGCCAGCATTCCGGCCGACCAGTAGCCGTGATAGCGCGGCATGAACCCCTCCAGGGTTTCCACCGCCACCGACAGCGCCAGCTCCTCGGTGTCGGCGAACAGCGGCAGGATGGTCTCGGCGAAGCGAGCCAGGTTCCACTGCGCGACCAGCGGCTGATTGCCGTAGGCGTAACGGCCGGCGTGGTCGATGGAGCTGAAGACCGTCGCCGGGTCGTAGGCCTCCATGAACGCGCATGGCCCGTAGTCGATGGTCTCACCGGAGATCGTCATGTTGTCGGTGTTCATCACCCCGTGCACGAACCCGACCAGCATCCATTTCGCGATCAGCGACGCCTGGGCCTCGAGTACCGCTTGAAACAGTGCGAGATAAGGGTTTTCGGCCTGCGCAGCCTCGGGGTGGTGGCGGGTGATCGCGTAGTCGGCCAGCCGGCGCAGCAACCTCAGATCACCGGTAGAGCGGGCCTGCTGGGCGACGAGCTGGAAGCTGCCCACCCGCAGGTGGCTGGCGGCGATACGGGTCAGCACCGCCCCGGGTAGCAGGCCCTCTCGCCGCACCTGGGTTCCGGTGGCGACGACGGCCAGGGACCGCGTGGTGGGTACACCGAGGGCGTGCATGGCTTCGCTGATCACGTATTCGCGCAGCATCGGGCCGACCACGGCCAAGCCGTCGCCGCCGCGGGCGAACGGTGTGGGTCCGGAGCCCTTGAGGTGGATGTCGCGGCGGTGGTCACCGGCCAGTTCGCCGAGTAGCAGGGCGCGCCCGTCGCCGAGCAATGGGACGTAATTGCCGAACTGGTGACCGGCGTAGGCCTGCGACACCGGGACGGCGCCTTCGGGAATATCGGTGCCGGTCAACAGCTTTAGACCGGCAGAGCTACGCAGCCAATCCGGGTCGAGGCCCAGTTCGTCGGCTAGGGGTTCGTTGAACACCAGTAGCTTCGGGTCGGGCGGGGCGGCGGCCTGCCACGGGGTGGCCAGCTCGGGGAACTCGCGGGCGAAGTCGGCGGTCAGCAGCGGGGGTGGCACTCCGCCAGCCTACGGGCAGATCGGCCGCCATTCAGGCTGGCGTCACATCCACCACATCCGTACCGCCGGAGTCGGGGTGTGTGAGGTTCGGATCGGATAGCACGGATGCCGCTCGTCATGACGACACAGATACGTTCTGGGATCGGTTATATGACCGGACGTCGGCCGGTTTTGAGGTGCGCCCACCTATTGCGTTTGGAACCCGCTGGCCCGTATTCACGCAGCCATCCCCGATGCTGCACGTCGGTCTCCGCGCACTGTCTGCGGTGACGTTCGATGTCGTGGGCGTCGGTAGTGGCAGGCCAGAACCCGAACTCGCCGGCCAACTCTCGCAATAGCCGGGCACACCGACGACGACGGCGCTATGTGTGCCGCTACCCTTGCGACGGTGACGGATCGGCGCCGCTGGGATACGGCCAAGACCGCGGCGTGGCGGATCGGGATCGCGCTCGTCGTGGCCGCGATCTTCATCGGCCTGATCCAGGCCAACCGCCTCCATCCGATGCGCCCGCAGATCCCGATCCCGCAGGCGCACGCGATCGGGCCGGGCATCGGCATCGACGTCTCTCCCGCCGGCGACGGCAACTCGGTCAGTTGCACCGCGGGGTTTCTGGTGCGCACCCGCGACGGTCGGTCCGGGCTGCTGGCGGCCGGACACTGCAACCCCGACGGCGGAGCCGGGCAGGTGGTGATCCGCCATGGTGGTGCTTTCGCCTACCACAATATCGGCACGTTCACCGAAACCGTGTACGACGGCAGCAACTGGGACGACTACGACATCGGGCTGATCACCCTGGATGATCCGGGCAAGATCCCTCTGACTTCGGTCGTCGACGGGCATCCGGTGACAGGTGTGGCAGCGCGGGTCGATGTCGGTGATGTGCTGTGTCACTTCGGGATCCGCAGCGGCGGGCCGGTGTGCGGGCCGGTGGTGGCCGCCGAGGTGAACAAGGTCCGGTTTGAAGCCGGCGGTACCTGCGGCGACTCGGGCGGGCCGGTGTATCGGCTCGGTGATGACGGCACCGCCGAGGCGGTCGGCATCTACATCGCGGTCTCCGACGGCACCTACTCCGAGCCGAAGTGCGAAGACCCACACCCGTTCTCGATCGCCCAGACCATCACGCCGTGGCTGTCGGCGTGGGAGCTGACACTGGACACCACGGCCGGGCGCTGATGCGGCTACCTGACCGAATAAGCCGGTCCAGCAGACTCACCTCGCGCCGTCTTCAACGCCGCAGCACGAATCCAACGCAACATTTGATTCGTCGCCACGACGTGTAGCCGCGTCCCAATCACCAGCGCACGATAGGCGCGCCCGTGCAGCCCCGGGAAGGCCGCATAGGACCGGGCATGCACGCACGTGCCGCCGGCAGACGCATCGCTCAGCTCCAAGACCAGCCGATAACGCGAGAAGCGGTGCCGCCCGGCCAGACTGAGCCGCTGCTGCTCGACACTTTCCACCACGTCGAAACCGGCCCGGGGTTGCGGGCCGAGCAGCGCGACAAGGGGATTGCGCTCGGTTCCGCGCAGCATGGACTCGATGTACCGGTGCAGGCCGGTCCACACGACATTGCGCGGTGCGTCGATGCGTACCGTGTGCTCGTCGATGTAGGGCAGGTCGATGGTCATAGCGATCACCCTCTCTCGGTCGAATTGGCCTGCTTGAACCTTTCGGATGCCAGACAGCGTGCCTGCTCGGCGACCGCCGCGCGCAAGCTAGCCACGTCATCCCAACCACGACCGGCCTCCATAGCGCGCCGCGCCCCACGGACCGCCAGCGGCGGCTGACCTGCCAGGCGTTCGGCGAATTCGAAAGCCGCCGAATCGAGTTCGTTATCGCCAACCATCCGGTTGGCCAACCCGATCCGCAGCGCCTCATCGGCACCGATCACCTCACCGAGCAGGATCAATTCCCTGGCCCGGCCTTCCCCGACAATGCGCGGCAGCCGAAACGTCGCACCCATGTCGGGCAGCAGACCGTAGCGGGTCTCGGTCAACCCGACCCGGGCACTCTGGCTGAAGATGCGGAAATCGCAGGCCAACGCGAGCTGCAGGCCCGCCCCGTAGGCGTGGCCGCGCACCGCGGCGATGCTGGGACAGCCCAGCTGGGGAATCCACTCGAAGACCCCGGCCACCTCAAGTCCCAGATCCACGGTCTTGTCGTCGAGGGGTCGCTGGGCGAGCGCGGCCAGCGTGCCGGCCATGTCTTCGACCAGGTCGATGCCGGCCGAAAACGACGGTCCGTCGCCGGTGATGACTAGACATCGCAGTGTCTCGTCGGCCCTCAGCTGCCCACCGAGCTGAACCAGCTCGGCGCGCATCGCAGGATTCAGCGCGTTGCGCTTGTGCGGGCGTGCCAACGTGAGCGTGCCGACGTGCCCGCGCCGGTCATAACGGATGGCCTGATAATCGCTCATGCCGGATTGCACCTCCCCACGGTGATGAGCCCGTCACTTCACTAGACGATCCAGCACCGCCGAACGTGACACCAGCGCGGTGTCACAATCCGCGGTCCCCGACCGTCTTACCGAGGGACACCCAAAATAGAAAGGATTGAAACGATGAACAGTGCACTGTGGGCCGCCCAACTCGTCCTGGCCGCGGTATTCGCCGCATCGGGAACCGCCAAAATCACGATGCCCCGCGAGCGATTGCTTGCCACCGGCCAGACCGGGGTGGCGATGTTTCCCATGCCGGTGGTGCGTTTCACCGCGGCGATGGAACTGCTGGCGGCCGTCGGGCTCGTGGCGCCACGGCTCACCGGGGTCGGGCAGGTGCTGACGCCGCTGGCCGCCGCGGGATTGTGCGTGGTGATGGTCGGCGCCGCCTGGGCGCATTCCCGGCTACAGGAGCCGTGGAGCGTCGCGCTGAACGCCGTGCTGTTCGGTGTGGCCGCCTTCGTGGTGGCCGGATCTCTGCTCTGAACTCAGAACGTGTCGACGAAGCGCGGCCGCGGCGCGTCCTGCCCGACCGCAACCGACACCGCGAGTGTGGCGGCGATCAGCGAGCGGGTCTCGGCGGGATCGATGACGTCGTCGATCTCGAAAATCGCTGCGGCATTGAGGGCTTTGGCGTGCTCCTCGGCGGCGGCGGTGGCCTGCCGGACTCGTTCCTCCCGCTCGTCGTCGTCGGCGATGGCCTCGAGTTCCTTGCGCAGCCCCAACCGGACCGCACCTTCGAGTCCCATCGGCCCCAGGTGCGCGCCGGGCCAGGCCACCGTGAGCACGGGTTCGTGCAGGCTGCCGCCCATCATGGCCTGGGCACCCAGCCCGTAGCCGCGCCGCAGGATCACCGCGATCAGCGGCACCCGCAGCGCTGCGCCGGCCACCAGGAGCCGAGATGCCTTTCGTACCAGGGCTTCTGCTTCGGCGCCGGGGCCGACCATGTAGCCGGGGCAGTCGACCAGCGACACCACGGGCAGGCCGAAGGCGTCGCAGAGTTGCAGGAAACGCGCGGCCTTGTCCGATGCGCCGGCGGTGATGGCGCCGGCCATCACCATGGTGTTGTTGCCGATGATGCCGACCGGGCGGCCCTCGATACGGGCCAGCGCGGTGACCATCTCGGGTGCGAACTTCTCCCTTAGGAAGGTCACCGAGTCGGTGTCGGTGATCGTCTCGATGATCGGTTTGAGCGGGTAGGCGCGCCGGGCACGATCGGGAATCATTGTCCGCAAGGCGTTCTGGTCGCTGGCCGGGCCCGGTGGGGTTGCGCCCTGAAAGTAGCCGAGGACTTGCTTGGTCACCGTTACGGCTTCGGCTTCGTCGGCCACCACGACGTCGACGACGCCGTTGGGGGCCTGCACGGACAGCGGTCCCACGTCATCGGGGGCGATGTGGCCCAGGCCGCCGCCGGCGATCATCGCCGGGCCCGCCATGCCGATGGACGTGTCGGCGGTGGCGATGATCAGATCCGAGGTGCCCGCGATGACGGCGTTGCCGGCGAAACAGCGGCCCTTGACCACCGCGATACGCGGGACCAGTCCGGAAAGCTTGGCCCACAACGCGAATGCCGGAACATTCAGTGACGACACGGTCGGATAGTCGGTGTCGCCGGGGCGTCCGCCGCCGCCTTCGGCGAAGAACACCGTCGGCAGGAGCATCTTCTCGATCAACGCGAACAGCCGGTCCTTCTTGAGGTGGCCCAGCGCGCCCTGGGTGCCGGCCAGCACGGTGTAGTCGTAGGCCAGCACCGCGCAAGCGCTGCGTTCGCGCCCGAACAACGCGCCGTTGATCGAGGCGGTACCGGCCAGCATTCCATCGGCGGGGGTGTTGGCGATCAGGTCGTCGACGTCACGGCGGGCACGTTGGGCGGCGATCGCGAAGCGCCCGTACTCCACGAACGTGCCGGGATCGACCAGGTCGGCGATGTTCTCGCGCGCCGTGCGGCCTCCGGCGTCGTGGCGGCGTTGCACCGCCTGCGGGCGTGCGGCGTCTTCGGTCAGCGCACGGCGGCGCAGTAACTCGAGATGGTCGTCGCGCAGCGGGCTGTCGGGCATGAAGGGGTTCCTACACCACCAGCGTCTGGGTCGCCAGCCCTGCCGTCCCGGCGGCATCGAACACCGTCGTCTGCGTCATCGCCCCCGCCCCGGGCGTCACGCACGTGCGCGAGTCCATCCCGATCCACTGGCCCACCGGATCGCGGTGCAGCACCACCGCGAAATCGCAGTTGATCGCCGGATGCTCCGCCGGCGGGGCGCACGCGCTGATCCCGCTGCCGGAGTCCCCCACCGTCAGCACCCGCTGCCACGGCGTCATCACCTCACCGTCGACCAGCGCCACATTCGGGCGCGCCCAGGCCCGTGCCGGACCGTCCGCGGCGAAACCGCCGCCCTCGAAGCACCAGTCGATCGCCGACAGATACCCGCCGGCATGCCAGCCGTCGGGAAACGTGAACGCCTGCGCGGTCGGCTCGTCCCCGCCCGGTGCCGGCTCGGGGGCGTCGACGGGGAAGTCGGCCGAGGCCGCGGCGATCCGCCAGGCCCGCCCGATCAGCACCGTGCGCCCGCCGGCCTGCGCGGTGGCCTGCAGCAGCTGCACCCGTTTGCCGGTGCGGACCTCCTCCACCGCGATGCTCAGCGGCCCCACCGGCACCGGGGTCAGAATGTCGATGCTCACCCGCGCCAGCCGGTGCCCGTCGCGCGGCTGATAGCGCTCCATTTCGCGGGCCAGCAGCGCCGACGGCGGCCCGCCGTGCTGGCTCGACGCACTCCACGGCCCGGCGGTCGACGGTGAGCTGTCGAACCGTCCGGGCCCGGTCTGGGTGTAGAACGCCTGGCCATCCACGGATCTCAGGCTAGCCGCCCCCGCCCCCTACGCTGAGGGCCATGGCGAACGAGGAACAGCAGCAGTCCTGGGCGACCCAAGGTGTGGACTGGGTCGATCACGCGGCGATCTTCGAGGCGGCGCTGGCGCCGTTCGCCGACGCGGTGATCCGGGCCGCCGACATCGGTTCCGGCGCCGGGGTGCTCGACATCGGTTGCGGCTCAGGGACTCTGCTGCAGCGGGCGGTGGCGCTCGGGGCGCTCCCGGCCGGCGTCGACATCTCCGAGCCGATGGTGGCCGCAGCCCGTCGGCGGGTGCCCGAGGCCACCGTGTCACTCGGGGATGCCCAGACCATGGATCTGCGGGAGGGCCGGCCTGCGTTCGACCGGATCGTCTCCCGGTTCGGGGTGATGTTCTTCGACGACCCGACGGCCGCGTTCACCAACATCCGTCGCGCGGCAGCGCCCCGAGCCCGGCTCGCGTTCGTGTGCTGGCGCGAAGGCGACAACCCGATGTTCTCCGTGGGCGTCGACCTGCTGGCTGCGCGGCTGGAATCACCGCCTGCACCAGCCGATCCCACCGCGGCGGGCCCGCTGGCTTTCGGCAACGCCGAGCGGGTGCGGGCCATCCTGACCGACGCCGGCTGGAGCGACGTCGACCTGGAGGCGTTCGACGGGGTCTGCGACTTCAGCATCGACGGCAGCGACGGCGTCGAGGAACGCCTGACGATGATCTTGTCCAACCGCACCGGCCAGCAGGCCCGCACCGAGTTGGCGGGCCGGCTCGGCGAAGACGGCTGGGCCGCGCTCGTCGAAGAGCTACGCGACGAGCTGCGCCGGCACCGGGTCGACGGGGCGGTGAAGTTTCCCGGGCATACCTGGGTGGTCAGCGCGGTCAATCCGGGCTGAGCAGGATCGGCAGGGCGCCCGCGATAGCGTGACGGATATCGTTCCGATCACCCGTAAGGACACCTGTTGACCCCACACTCGTTCGACCGCGCCATGCGCCTTGAATCCGTCGGCACTGACCTGGTCCGGGGCGCCACCGAGCCGGAGTGGGCCAACATGGTCGGGCCGTTCGGCGGGATCACCGCGGCGGTGCTGCTGCGCGCCATCGAATCCCACCCCGACCGCATCGGCGACCCGCTGGCGTTGACGGTCAACTTCGCCGCGCCGATCGCCGATGGCGAGTTCGACATCGCACTGCGGGCCGCCCGCACCAATCGCAGCAACCAGCACTGGGTGCTCGAACTTCGCCAGGGCGACGAGGTCAAGACCACCGCGACCGCGCTGTTCGGCCTGCACCGCGACACCTGGGCTGATGACGAAACCCACCCGCCCCGTGCCGCCGCCCCCGAGGATGTCGACTCCGGGAAGTTCGTCGACGCCATCGTCTGGGCCAAACGCTACGACATGCGTTTCACCGAAGGCCCGGTGCCGCTGAGGGCCGGTGAGCCCAGCGCGTCATCGACCACCACGCTGTGGGTGCGCGACGCCGACGGCCGGCCCCTGGACTTCGCCGCGCTGGCGTCGCTCTCGGATGTGTTCTTCCCGCGGGTGTTTTTGCGCCGCGGCAGCTTCATTCCGGCGGGCACCATCTCGTTGACCACCTATTTTCACGCCGATCAGAGTGAAATCGATGCTCTGGGTGATGATTTCGTGCTGGCCAGCGCGCACGCCAACCGGTTTTCGCGGGGCTACTTCGACCAGAGCGCGCACCTGTGGTCGCGCGACGGTGTGCTGCTGACCAGCACGCATCAACTGGTGTATTTCAAGGACTGAGCGTCGCGGGTGAATACCGCGATCGCCACGGCTGAACTAGCGTGCCGGGTATGCCCGAGGAACTCGGCGCCCACGCCGATGCCGCGCGAGAACGCGAGGCCACCCTGGCACGTCGGCTGCAGGCGTCCGCGCAGGCCGATCGAGCCTTCGTGGCGACGGCGCGCGGCGCCGCGCAGGTGGCTGTGCTCGGGCGCAAACGACTCGACGGCATCGAGGCCGAGATCCGCGAGGCGCTGGCCAACCATCGCGCGCTGGCCTTGGACACCCCCGCCGGCGCCCGTCAGTTCCAGCGGTTCCTGACCGCCAAGACGCGCGACATCAACCAGGTGGTCGCCGACACGCTCGCCGACAGTCGATCCCGCGCTCAACTGGTGCGGTCCCTGAGCGGTGGTTACTTGATCGAGGACCCGCGCAAACCGGGCGTCCAGGCCGTCGACCATGTCACGCACAAGCAGGCGCCGTCGCAAGCCGACGAGCGTCGGCTCAATCAGGTTGACGCCTTCAAAGAGGTCTTCGGGCGCGACCCGGTGTCGGCCTCCGACTGGACGACTGCGGCCGCGCTGGATGCGCACACCTACGACCCCAGGTTCCAGGGTGTGGAGTCCGAGGTTCGGGTGGTCAAAATCGATCCGGTGGCGGGGCAGGGGGTGGTTCGGGCATCGCAGTTTATTGAGCAGCCGTGGGTCGACCGTTTGGGCTCGCACGATGCCGGCAACGGCCGGGGACCCAACTCACGGTTCGACCCCGAGGACACCAAGGTCACCACTTACGTCGACTACGACAACGGTGTCGTGGTGATGCGTCAGAACCCGTCGGTCGAGCTCAATCGCGACGGCTCTGCGGGGCAAGTGAAAGTCGGTGTGCCCCAAGGCGGCGTGACGCAAGCCCCCGATGGATCGGTGCGAATCAAGTACGATGCGGCGAACCCGCTGGCGCCGAGCATCACCACCGATCCGCGCGGCCCGTTCGGAAGCCACCGACTGAGCGTGAACGGCGACCTGGTGTTCACCCCCGGTCCGGGTGGCGTGCATGTCGACGGCACCCGCACGGATTACCCGTCGCTGGAGGTGTACCAAGATCTGCCCAACGGCAGCAGCCGGATGGTGTTGATCGACCCGGCGCAGTCCGGAAGCACTACCGGGCCACTGCGCAACCTTCCGTTCCACCACGACGTCGGTATCGGCGGCAAGGCGTTTGCGCCGTTCGACCGCGGCGGGAGCTGGAATCCGCAGTTCGACGTCCGAACCCCACTGCCCGTCACCGATTTCGGGCCGACCAGCTCGCCACCGTCGGCACCCTTACCATCCGGTAAACCCGGCGGTGTCCCCCTCTGATCACCGAAAGGAGCCGATGCATGCCCAACGCCATAGTGGCCCGTATCCGCGACAGCGACCCCGCCTTCTGGAGGAGCGCCACCCGATCGGCACCGATCGTCGTCCAAATCGTCCTCGCGGCGATAATCGGTATCGGCTGGCTGGCGATGAGTGGGTCCCCACTCTCTTACGGGACAGCGTTTCGCTATCTGGCCGCGGCCGCGTTCGTCGTGTCGACCGCCGCCGCGCTGGCGGTCGGCTCGGTGTTGTTGCGCGCGGAGTCACCGCGTCGACGCGGTGTAGGTCTGGCCGTCTGCGGCTCAGCCGTGGTGGTCTTCATCAGCGGATTGTTCTACGCACTGATTTTCCTGCCGTGGTTGCAGAACGCATGACCACCCCGGCTACCGACACCGGCTACGGCCCGCACGGTTTCCTCGCCGCGCTGGCGACCATCGCTATCGTCGAGACCGTCACCTGGGTGTGGTTTCCCTATTGGATCCTCAGCCTGTACTGCTTGGGCATCGCGACCGTAGTCGTGGTATCGACCGGATTCTTCATGTCCCAGACAGGTGGGGCCAAGGCGGCCCAAATCGGCCGCGGGATCCTGATCGGCTATCTGGCCACACCGCTGACGATCGCCCTGGCCGTCATCCCGCCAGTCGTTGTCACCCAGCTACTGCATCTGGCCTGAAATCCCCGGCCCGACCCGGGTCGTCGTACTTGCCGGTGAGCAACTTCGACACCGTGCCCGGTTTCCACTCCCGGCCGGTCGGGGTGCGCTGCCCGGCCGAGTTGAGCACCCGCGCGGTGGCCGCCTGGGTGACACCGCAGCCGTACACCAGCCACCCCGCGTAGCGCTTCAGCAGTCGCTTGCGTTCCGGCCACGGCACCGCCGGCGATGGCAGCATCGGCGGCAGCGGGTGCACGCCGGCTCGGGCGCCCTCCGGCGTTTTCCGCACCGACTGCGGGGGCCGACCCTTGACCAGCGCCAGCTCGATCTCATGACCGAGGCTCTTGGCGCCCTCGGCGGCCAGCACCGCCTGGTCGAGGTCGTCGACGGCCTGCACCTCCCGCCGCAGCGCGAAGTCGATCTCGTTCATGCCGCCGTCCGTGGGCGCCGGGATGAGATCCCGGACCAGCAGCAGGTTCCGACCGTGGCGTTGCAGCACCAGACTCAGCCGCCGCAGGTGCTGCTCCCGGATGAAGTCCGGGCCGGGGAACGGCACCCAGACGTCCATCCGCCCGGCGATCGCGCGACCCAGCGCGGCGACCACGGCGTCGACCTCGGTCAGGTCGTCGGTGCCGCCGGCCTCCCCCTCGTCGAACCCGAACGCGTCGACGATCATGAAGTGCCGTTTGGCGGCGTCTCTGGCCAACTTGGCCCGGCCGGCCACCGTGTCGTGGTCCCCGAGCAGGATGACGCGGGTGACTGGCGAGTGCGACATGGATTACCTCCCGAATCTCAAGCCCCCGTGGGGAAGTACTTGTAAGCCGAATCTATCGGCGACCACCGACAAGTTTTACGGAGCCAGCCTTGCCAATGCCGCCCGGAAATCGTCGTTCGGCGACGAATCCCGCAGCACCGCACGCACATCCCGCAGCGCGTCGTCGGCGCTGATGCCGGCCCGGCGGGCCCCGTAGAGCGCGGCGATGGTTGGGGTGCGGCTGGCGGCCTGCACGCAGTGCACAAACACCGTGCGGCCCTCGGCGCGCAACTGCTCGATCGCCCGTACGGTGTCGACCAGCACGAAGTCCAGGTTCGGGTTCTCCCCCTCCTTGTCGATCAGCCGCACGTCGAGTTGCGGCGTCTCGGCCGGCACGTCGTCGTCACCGACGCGGCACAGCGACACCACCGCATCGACGTCGGCCGACTGCCGGTGCAGCGCGGCGATGCCGCCGATCCAGACCCCGTCGTCGTGCGGGTGCACCACCCTGGGGCGGGCTTCGGCGTAGTTGTTGTAGGTGTAGTCGAACTTGTCGGGCACACCCTTGTCGATGATCTTGTCGGCCAGCTGGTTCAGGCCGCGGGTCCGCAGCCCCGGCCAGCCATTGAGCTGTAAACGCCAGGACGACGGCACCGCCGACGCGCCGTATGCCGCACCCAACAGCCCGCCGGCGATCGCAGCGACCGTGTCGGTGTCACCGCCGCCGCGCACCGTGGCCTCCAACGCCAGGCGCAGGTGATCGGCACGGAACACCCCGGCGGCCGGATCCTCGTCGGGGACACCGGTGCCCGTGATCGCCGACCAGGCGCCCTGCAGCGCGGCCACCACCCAGCCGTTGTTGCGCGAAAACGCGCTCGGCTGAGTGCTTTCGGCCTCATCCAGGCGCTGCGCCCACACCTGCCGGCGCGCGGCGTCGAGGTGTTGCAGCCCGATGCGCGCATCGAGTTGCCCGGTCAACACCGCGTGCCGGATGGCGGTGCACCACAGCACGCACGCATCCCCGGCGTCCGGGTCGTAGTGGGTGAGCTCGCTGATCGAGCGGGCGGCCGCGACCAGCCCGGCCTCGTCGTCGAGGTAGGCCAGCGCCACCGGCGCGGTGCGCATCAGCGATCCGTTGCCCGCGGTGCGCCCGGTGTGTTCATGCAGCGCTGCGGACTCCTGCCACGCGGTCTGCGCGCTGATTCCCCGCCGGCCGGCCGCCGAGAGCACCGAGCGGGTTTGCACGCCGACGTCTTTGGCGCCGCGAGACCACTCCAGCCAGCGGGCGACGACGCGGTCCAGCGCCGCCTCGGAGCGCAGATCAGCACCCGTGGCGGCGACTTCGGCGATCGCGATCGCCATCGAGGTGTCGTCGGTCCACTCACCGGGCGCAAACGGCCCGAGCCCGCCGCCGATCATGTCGACCGGCTCGTCGGGCCCGCGGGGTCCGTCGAACTCATACCCGGCGCCCAGGGCGTCGCCGGCGGCGGTGGCCAGCAGCGCCCCGCAGGCCCGATCACGTTGTGCGGCAGTAAGCCCCATGGCGACTCCCCCTTCGTTCAGAACAGCTGACATCAGGGTATCGGCGGGCACCGACAAGTTTTTTCCACCGAACGACCGGCAGTTTTTGTCGGTCCCCGTGGCTACGTTCGAGCCATGGACGAACCACCCTTAGATTGGCCCGGCGTGCTGGAACCTTCGCTGCTGCCGGAGGACACCATCACCGCCGGGCACAAACTGGCCGATGCGGCCGAAGCCGGCGACTGGCCGGCCCTGTTCGATCTGCTCGATGCCACCCCGGCGCTCAGCGTCAACGAGTGGCGGCCCGGCAACCCCAACTGGCTCACTCCGCTGCACCAGGCGGCGTTGCTCGGCGCTCCGACGAAAGCCGTTGCCGCGCTGATCGAACGCGGCGCGCTGCGCTGCCTGCGCGACGCCCGGGGCTTTACCGCGTGCGACGTAGCCGAGGAGGCCGGGCGCGCGGCGGAGCTGCCCTGGATGCTGGCCCCGCCGCCGTCGCCGCTGGGCGCCGACCGGATCCGTGACCTCGACACCAACCTGGAGTGGGCGATCGACGGGGCCATCCGCACCGCGGGGCTGCTGGGGGCCTACAGCGACCACGATCTGCGTCGGGCGCTGCGCTATCCGCCGGTCGCGGTGCTGCACGAAGCGCCGGGCCGCTCGGTGCGCTTCGCGATCCCGGGGCTGCCCGGCGGGGCCCGGGTGACGCTGCGATGCGGCTACCTGGAGACGCTGGCCGCAGGGCAGACGCAGGTGGTCACCCATCGGGGCGTGGTGTTGACCACGGAAGGCGTCGCCTGGCCGTCGCGGTAGCGTTGCGGTCATGGCTTTCACACTCGCGGACACCCCCGATCAGCATGGCCGCACCTTCGTGGTGACCGGCGCCAATGGCGGACTGGGTGAGGTCGTCACCCGCACCCTGGTCGCCAACGGCGCCAGCGTGGTGATGGCCTGCCGCAACACCGCCAAGGCCCAGCAGATCGCCGACGGCATCGACGGCGACGTGCGGGTGGCGGCGCTGGATCTGGGCAGCCTGGCCTCGGTGCGCGACTTCGCCGCGCAACAGAACGCCTTCGATGTGCTGGTCAACAACGCCGGGATCATGAACATCCCGATGAAACGCACCGCCGACGGATTCGAGATGCAGTTCGGCGTCAACCACCTCGGCCATTTCGCGCTCACCGGCCTGCTGCTGGACCGCATCGGCGACCGGGTGGTGACGGTGTCGAGCATCGCGCACAAGCAGACCCCGAAGTTCTGGATCGACGACCTCAACTACGAGCACCGGTTCTATCAGCGCAACCTGGCCTACGCGCAGTCCAAGCTGGCCAACCTGATGTTCGCCCGCGACCTGCAGCACCGGCTGGTCGCGGCCGGCTCGCCGCTGCGCTCCTACGCGGTGCATCCCGGGGTGTCGGCGACCGGGCTGTTCGACAACGACAAGAGCCTGCCCGGCCTGTTCTCCAAGTACGGCATGACGCTCATCGGCCAGTCGCCCGAGCGGGCCGCCGAGTCGACCGTCTTCGCCGCCACCACCGCCGATGCCGACCCGGACACCTACTGGGGGCCCACGAAGCTGGGCCAGGCGCGCGGCCCGGTGGGCCCGTGCCCGTCGAGCAAGCTGTCGCAGGATCAGCGGCTGTGGCGCCGGCTCTGGGAGGAGTCGGAGAAGATGACCGGGGTCAGCTACCCGCTGTGACTTTGTCGCCTCAACAGCAACAACCGTCACCGCATGAGGGGTATGTGAGTAGTGCCCGCCTCACTCGAAAATTCAAGGTGACCAAAGACTGGTGAGCGGTCTCGGTGCTGGTGTTAGGCGGCGTCAGTG
>NZ_JBVAXQ010000020.1:0-63069 GCF_055419425.1 Mycobacterium sp. IDUB_21
CACCGTCTGCGCGTGCACATCGAAACGACCCGCCATCGAACGCATCGCGTCCGGATCGGTCATAAAGCGTGTTGCCACCGTTGTGTCTCCTTGTCTGAAGTTCGTTGATTCTGGTTGTTGGCCGACTTGGTTGTCTAGGTTGCCGGAGGTAGCTGCCGATTACGTCGGTAGCCGACAGCCGGCCTTGAACATCTGAATGGTTCCCCCTTCCATCAGCTCGCAGCCCATTGCCGACATCTCCGTCACTCCTGCTCCGCGATCCGGTCAGCCGGCCGAGGCCGCGTTGGCGGCCTCGGTGGCGGCGTAGGAGGTGGCACTGCTGTTGAGCGTGGCCACGAACATCTCGTGGATTGCCGCGGCCTGAGCGCTCACCTGCTGGTACATCGTCGCGTGGGCGGCGAACTGCGCCGCGGTCAGCGCCGAGACCTCGTCGGCGGCGGCCGGAACCACGCCGGTGGTCGGGGCCGCAGCAGCGGCGTTCTGGGCGTTCAACGCCGACCCGATCCCGCTCAGATTTCCGGCAGCGGCGGACAGTGCCTCCGGCTGCGCGTTGACGAACGACATTCGAATCTCCTCCTCGGATCGCCTGCAGCAATCTTTCCGACACTGAGCCTAAGGGCTCAAAACCACCGAAACGACCGATGATACTTACTGTTCATCTGTCGGCAGCAACTGTTCACCTGGGGTAACAGAGGGGTAACCCGAGACCGGTCGTGCAGCCCACGAAACGGAGCCGACCTGCCGAAACACAGCCCTGTCATTCGCTGCCGCAGCCGGTGGCCGTCGGCCCCGCCGACGCCGGGGCAACGATGCCCGCCGATAAAATCTGGAAGCGGCGAAATGCCGCCCGCGGCACCGAAAGTGACGCCGTCAGCAACCGCCGTGGCCTGTTACGAGCGCCACAGCGGTGACCGGTGCGACAGCTCAGCGAACCGGAGTGGCTGCCCGTTCGTGCGCCGGCGCCCGCCGCAACTCCGTGGCGGCGACCTGCACGAACACCCCGGTGTCCTCGGCCATGAGCAGACCACGGCCTCGGGGCAGCGGGCCACCCTTCATCTTGCCGCGGATGAAGCCCTCGTCCGGGTCGGCGTCCATCACCAACAGCGGTGCGTTGGCCTGGTGCAGTGCCCGCAGCAGCGGGTCGCTGCCCGCCGACGACCAGCCACCGAAGGTCCGGGTGGCGATCACGTGCAGGCCCACATCAGCAGCGCGGGTGACCCACGGGGCGGCCTTCTGGAACGGCGAGTCGAAGCCGGGGGGGAACTGCTGGATGTCGTCGATGATCAAGAAGATCTCCGGTCCGCTCCACCAGGTGCGCGACAGCAGCTCCTCGGCGGACAGACCGGGCGGTGGCTCACGGTTGGCCAGCGTGGCGGCCAGCTCGTTGACCATGGCGACCGCCCCGTCCATGGTGTAGGCGAACTTCTCCACGTAGTCGGAGCCCAGCGTGGTCAGCAGTTGCCGGCGCGGGTCGATCAGCCACACCTGCGCGGACGGCTTCGTGGTGGGCGGGGCGGTGCTGGCGCCCGGCGCGTACAGTCGCTCGATCTCACTCATGATGGTGGCCAGGGTGGTGGTGCGGCCGCATTCGCGGCGCCCGGTCACCATCAGGTGCCCGTTCTCGGCGAAGTTCAGGTAGACCGGCTGCAGATCGAGTTCGGAGATGGCCCAGGCGATGCCGCCGGCGCCCACTCCTTCGCGCTGGTCGTTGGCCGCGACCGCCCGCACCTCGTCCAGCCCGAACCGCGCCGGCAGGCGCCGCACCGGACGCACCCGGCCCACCGCCACCTGACTGACCGCGGCGGCGACACTGTCGGACTCGAACACCCGCGAATCGGTGTCGCCCAGCGCGGGGCGTGCGATCAGGGTGTGCAGACCGGATTGGGGGTCGCTGTCCAGTCGGACGTAGTTGACCGCGAGCATGCCCCGGCCCGGCTTGACCGGGACGTCCTTGGCGAACCGGGAACGCACCAATTTGGCGTCCTCCACCGCGGCCAGGCGCAGCTCAACCCGGGATCCGAAGCCGCTGCGGACCGGTGGCCGCAGCTCCGATTCGCGGTCGGCGGTGACAACGACGTGCACACCGAATGAGGGCCCCTGGTTGATGATCTGGTTGACCTGCTCGACGAGCACCTCGTTTTCCTCGGACAGCGCGCGGTAGTTGTCGATCACCAGGTAGACGTCACCGAACCCGTCGTTGGGCACCTTCCCCGGGGCTCCTTCGAACTTGCGCCGCCGGAAGACGTCCATCGAAGCCACGTCGTTCTCGAGGAAGCTGCGCTTGCGGGTCCGCACCAGCGCCAGCAGTTCGGCGACCGTGCGGCGCACGCCGTCGGGGTCGGTGGGTCCGCAGACGCTGCCCACGTGCGGCAGTCCGGCCACCGTGGTCAGCGAGGTGCCGCTGTACGCCAGGCAGTAGAACTGGACCTGTTCGGGGGTGTGTGTCAGCGCCGCCGAGCAGATCAGCGTCTGCAGCGCCGTCGTCTTGCCGGCCCCGCCGGCGCCCAGGATCAGCACGTTGGCGCCCGGTCCGGACGTGTCCACCGTCCACGGCGGCTGGTCATGCTTGTAGGGCCGGTCGATCAGCCCGATCGGGAAGACCAGGTCACGCCGGGTGCCGTAGTTCTCCTGCCACGGGTGGCCCAGGTATCGGTTCACCAGCTCGTCGACGGCCGTCGGTACGTCCAGCGGTGGCTGCCACAGCCGGTAAGGCTCGAAATCGATCCGGCGCAGCTGATCGATGATCACCGTGCCGACCTTGGGAATCCGGATCGCGTCCTCTTCCTCGGCGGGTTCCTCGGCCGGGGTGGCGGTGATCGCCGGGGTCTCCTCGGCCGCCTCGAGCTCGGTGACGCTCACCTCCAGCGGGGTGAACGCGGTGGTGAACAGCTGCGGCCGGATGTAGTCGATGGAGTGCACCTGCGGCAACGCCTCGTCGTCGAGCAAGCCGCCTCGTTGATAGTCGCGCCACAGGAACTCGGCCTGGAAGCGGATGACCTCTTCACCGCTCTTGCGGAAGTAGCCCAAGCCCGCCTTGCCCGGTAGGTTCACCGCGTTCGGCACGCCGGCAGCCTGTGCCGCACCGGCCGTCTGCGCCTTGAGCACCAACCGGTAGCCCATGTTCTCCATCAACTTCTCGGCGCGGCTCTCGATGGTCTGCGACGCCATCATCAGGTGCACCCAATAGGCGCGGCCCTGCCTGCCGATCGAGTCCAGCACCTCGACCGCCGTCGGCATGATGCGGAACCACTCGTAGAACTCGTCGATCACCACGACCAGCATCGGCAGCGGCGGCAGGCTGTGGTCGCCGCGCGCCTGCATCCGGGACCGGATCTCGTTGTACTCCTTGGCACCGTCGACGCCCGCGCTGTCACACATCGACTTACGGCGGGCGATCTCGCCCCACATCGCCTCGAGGAATCGCTCCATCAGTGCCTGGTCGTCTTCCAGGTCGGTGATGATCCGCGAGACGTGCGGTACCCCGGCGAACGGCTTGACCGCCGATCCACCCTTGAGGTCGGCGAGCACGAACTGCAGCTCCTCGGGCGAATGCCCCAGCAGCAGCGATTCGATCACCGTGCGCACCAGCGTCGACTTACCCGAGCCGGTGGTTCCCGACATGACGCCGTGTGGGCCGTCGCCGCCCTCGTCGAGCGACTTCATGTCGAGGAACAGCAGCTCACCGTTGTCGGAGCGGTTGCCGAACGGGATTCGCAGCCGCGACCGGCTGCCCTCCTGCTGCCGGCTCGTCCACAGCTGGTTGAAGTCGATCCGCCCGGCATCCTCGATGCCGTAGTAGGAGAGGATGTCGCGGGCTCCGATGTGGTGCGTGACCCGCTGGCCGATCTCCTCGTAGGCCTCGGCCAGCCGCCAGTGCGCCATCCGCTGCGCGAACTGCTCGGCGTCGTTCTGGCTGACCTGGTCGGCCAGCGCGAAGAACCACTCGTTGTCGTCGATGACCATCCAGGTGTCGCGGTCGCGCGGCAGGGCGTTGATGGTGCCTCTGTCGTCGAAGCGCAGCACCCGTTGCGAAACACCGCGCCACTCCGGGGCCCCGGTCAGGTCGAAGAACGTCACGCCGTCGATGCCCTCGGTGGTGTTGACGTACTCCCACTGCGGATCGACACCGTCGACGACGATCAGGTGGTGCGGTGTCGGCGTCTCCGCCGACGAGCTGGCGTGGCGCGGCATGAACGACCCACGCCCCGAGAACAGTTCGGCGTGCTCGGTGGCGAAGTCCCGCACCGAGCTGTACACCATGCGAGCGTTACCCGCGGCGTCCTGACGGCGCGGGTCGCCGAAGTGCGGCAGCCACTTCACCCAATCCCATTGCGCCACATCGGAAGTGACCACGACCATACGCAGATGGTCGGGCCCGTGCGAGAACGCCAACTGGCAGATGATCGCGCGCATCAGCCCGAGTACCTGCTCGCGGTCGCCGACCACTGAATACCACGGCTCGACCAGCAGCGAGACCATCTTCGGCAGGTTGTAGACCACGCTCTGGTAACGCCCGAACTCCTGCAGCGCCTTGCCGGTCACCGGTTCGAGCTCGATGTCGGTCGGCATGTTCTGCGGCTCGCCCCAGGTGACCTCGGGCCGCGTCATCCCCACCCCGACCCGGGCCAGCCCGAAGTTGAGGTCCTTGCCGTTGGGCTGGCGCTCCCACATCCGCGAGGTTCCCACCGAGGCGGCCAGTGTGACCGGCGCCGGGTGGTACCACCGGTAGTTGGCGTCCATGCTGTCCGCGGACTCCGCCGCCGACTCCCGCAGCCGGTCCAGCATGAGCATGAACTGGGCGCGCATCGCGTCGAGCTTGGGCCGGCTCAGCTGCTGGGCTCCACCGCCGAAGCGGCCGCCGAACATCATCATCGCCACGCCGCCGATCATGAAGATCGGGAAGATGGAACCGGCGCCCAAAAACATCCGGGAACCGTTGGCCACCGTCATCGAGACCATGCCGACCAGCAGGCCGAGGACCAGCACCCCGACCACCACCAGCCACCAGGGCTTGCCTTCGGGCGGTGGGACGCTCAGCGGCGTCGGCAATACGATGTTCTCCGGCTTGACCACCGGCGCGCGTTCCGGCGTCGGCCGGGCGAATCCACGTTTCACTTGGGTACCGCCAATTCTGCAGGGCTCATGTCGGTTGGCAGGGTGTCGTGACGTACCAGCGCATCCTGGCGGGACAGCGTCGGCCCGTGCGCCAGCAGCCGCAATGCCACCGACGGTGCCAGCGCGGGCTCACTCACCAGACCCAGCGCCTTGCGCTCGTCGTCACCGGGTACTCCGAATCGCACGCCGGACGCGGACAACCACCACAACGATTCGCGCGTTGAGGCGTCCGGGTCGTTGCCGGTCACCGCGACGAAATTACCGTAGCCCGGGCCGAAGTAGACCCGGTCGGCCTGCGGCATGTTGTTGTTGTTGGTCTTCACCAGCGACACCACTCGGCTCATCTGCTTCTGCGACACCGGGATCGTGGGACCGGACACCACCTGCACCCGGGCCCGGCTGTCACCGTTGGAGCGCTCCCACCACCAGCAGGTGGACGGGTTCTCCTTCATGTCGACGACCTTGAGCGGTCCCTCCGGGTAGGCCGACAGGTCCAGCCCGGTGACCACCGGCATCTTCGCCAGCTCCGGCGGCGCCACCACCACCGGCGCACCGCCCGCGGTAGCCCCGGCGTTCTGCAGAATACGCGCCACCACCGGTGACACCGTCTGCACACCGTTCACCAGGACCACCGAATACTGTTGCGGCCCAGCCAATTGCGGTGTCGTGAAGACCGTTCCCACCGGCCCGGGGGCGTTCGGGAAGGCCGGCGGGCGGCCGGACTCCGGCACGAACGGCACTGCCAACTCCGGCCCGACCGGCAATGCGTCGAACAGCGCCTGGCTCATCGGCCGGGCGTGGTCGACCTGTTCGGGCGTGAGGCCCAGCGGCAACAGCACCGCCCGGTCGGCGGCGTCGATGCGCGAGCGGCGGCCCTGGCGTACGACCCATGATTCGTCGTCGTAGCGCAACACCACCGAATCCGGGCCGTCGAGCACCCGGCGGCGGGAGTTGAGGTCGGGGCTCCCGTCGATCACCGTCACCGTCACCGGCGTCACCGCTCCCACACCCTGGACGTTGGCGACGGTGTCGCAGATCAACCACGACGACGACGAGGGTGTCGTCGGCAGAATCTCCGACGGCGCGCCCGGAATGCCGACGAGCGGACCGTGCGGCTGCTCGGCGATCTGGGTGGCGCGCACTTTGTGCGGATTGTCGGGGCGACCGGCGATCAGTCGGGCCGAGGCCAGATTCAGCGCCGGATATAAGGTGTCGCCGACCCGCACATAGAGGGCACCCGAATCGCGGTCGGCGATGATGGGCGATTCGTTCATCTGGCCCGACGGGCTCAGAAACGACCACAGCAGCGCACCCAGGCAGACGACCGCCGCCGCCGACACCGAGGCGACCACCGCCAGCGACTGTCGCCGGCCCGGCTCCACCTCCATCCGAACCTGCCAGCGGGTCAACGCCATCGCGGTCCGTCGCGCCAGGAATTGGTAACCGGTCATCTGGGTGCGCGTCGACAACCCAAGGCCGTAACCGGGCCCCCGCTGTTCCTCAGCCACGGTGCGTCCCAACTCGCCCCCGTTGAACGGCCCGGCTACGGCGCCGTTCCGATGCCTTATTGGTCGTCATCTGCCCCTGCCTGATCACCAGTTTGTCCACTGCGCATGCTAGCCGTGTTGTGTAGCGACCGCCCGCCGCGCAGATTGCAATCCGGCAGCGATGACGAATTACGGGGTCGCCGTTTCTTCGTTGAATTATGGACGCGTCACGTGAACGGTCAGTTACGCGCGGGAGTCGCCCTAGTGCGATGGTGTGCCGTCCGGCCCTGACCCCTGCTGACGCCCCGAAAAAATCGTGTCGATCAAAAGAGCATCCGACCCGCGCCGGCCGGCAGGCCCGTACCGCAATCGAGGAGGCGAGCCTAGTTCAGATCCCGCATCTGCTAAATCGGAGCTTCCTGCCAGAACCCTGTGCATTTGGTGTCAGAGCAGCTGGGGGGCAGCCTCCCCACTGTACTGTCGCGGCGTGACGACCATCGACGGACAGGGTGCCGAAGGCCAGCTCGACCCTCGGGGTCCTGCCACCTCACCAGCCACGGAAGAGACAACCCACCACGTCAGCTACTCGACCGACGTCATCGACGTCGAGTTGGAGCTGGAACAGGGCTACCGCACCGAGATTCACAAGAATCACGACGACACCGTCGACGTCGAGACCTATGGCGGCGGCTTCGATCTGTCCCGCCGTGCGGTTGCCCCGCATCTGCGCGTCGGGAAAGACAAGTGGTTCAACCTGCTGTGGCTGATCCCGATCGGCTTCGTCGGGTTGATCGCGATGATCGCGATCGGCAAGGGCGTCCGCAACATCCCCGGCATCGAAGACTTCATCGCGCAATACCCGGGCAGCAGCCCGTCCACCGCGGTCGAGAGCGGCCTGCCCGCCTGGGCCGGCTGGACCCACTTCTTCAACCTGTTCATGATGATCTTCATCATCCGGGCCGGAATTCAGATCCTCTGCGACCACCCGCGGCTGTACTTCAGCCGCAACTCCACCCCCGGCAAAGACGAATGGCTGCGGGTCGGGCCGCCGGTTCCCGACGACCCGTACTGGACGGCCAACGCCGACACCGTCGCCCTGCCCCCACAATTCGGGCTGCCGGGCTTCCGTCATTCGATCGGCCTGGCCCGCTGGTGGCACATGGGCCTCGGCGTGCTCTGGCTGCTCAATGGCGCGGTGTTCTACGTGCTGCTGTTCACCACCGGCCAGTGGCGCCGCATCGTGCCGATGAGTTGGGACATCATCCCGCACGCCGCCTCGGTGATGATCCAGTACGCATCGCTGGACTGGCCCGATGACCACACCTGGACCAACTACAACGCGCTGCAGCTGATCTCGTACTTCGTCACGGTGTTCGTCGCCGCCCCGGCAGCGTTGATCACCGCACTCGGCATGTCGCCGGCGCTGTCGCAACGGCTCGGGCTGATCAGTAAGCACATGCGACTGAACCTGCAGATCGCGCGGTCCCTGCACTTCGTGGTGCTCTGCTACTTCCTGATGTTCATTCTGGTGCACGTCACCATGGTTTTCGCGACCGACGCCTTCGACAACCTCAACCACATGTTCGCCGCCCGCGGTTGCGCGGTAGGTGCCGGGCCGGAATGCCACAGCCCGGTCGGCTTCTACGTCTTCTGCGTCGCCGCGGTGGTGTGCATCGTCGGCTGGCTCGCCGCCACCCCGCTCACGCTCAAGTACCCGCGGGTGGTGCAGAAGGTCGGCTACGCCTTGATCGGGCCGTTCCAGCGGGCGCTGGAGAAGCTCAATCCGGAGCCCGGCACGTTCACCGAGGCCGACATCTCGCCGTTCCACTGGCGCAACGGCCGGCTGCCGGAGACCGTCGAGTACAAGGAGTTGGAGGCAAACGACTTCAAGGACTGGCGACTGAAGGTCTACGGCTTGGTCGAGAACCCGATGGAGTTCTCGCTGGAGGACCTCAAAACGCTGCCGTACCACGACCAGATCACCCAGCATATGTGCGTGCAAGCCTGGTCCGGTGTGGCCAAGTGGGGCGGCGTGCAGATGTCGACGATCATGGACATCGTCAAACCGCTTCCGGAGGCCAAGTGGGCCATCTTCTACTCGATGGGCCTGGGCGCCACCGGCGGCATCTTCTACAACGCGCACCCGGTGGACCAGATGTGGCACCACATGTCGATGCTCGCCTACAACATGAACGACCAGCCGCTGCCCTACATGCACGGTCGGCCACTGCGGCTCCGTAACGAACTGCAGCACGGCTACAAGCTGGTCAAGTGGATCAAGGGCATCGAGTTCGTCGCCAGCTACAAGGAGATCGGCAGCGGCCACGGCGGCTACAGCGAAGACCACAAGTTCTTCGGTCGCCACCAGACGATCTGACGCTCGACTCGCTCGTAAATCCCGAAAACGAGGGCCCGGCCGGGCCCTCGTTTTCGTTATCCGGCACGGGCCTGCGGCCGTAGACCGACTCCCGGCGATCCGAACCTCCCCCGCCCCAAAGAATTTGTATCGTGCTGCGATTAATGCGCTAATATAACGCACGTTGATCCGCAATATTCGCTGGTACGAGGAGGCACGCCGGGTTATGTCAGACGTCGCAGGTCAGCAGGCCAACCCGGCCGCCACCGGTCAAGCAGCACTGATAGCTCACCGTGATGAGTTGAAGCCCGCCGGTGACGTGGTGAATTTCGAGACGTGGGCCGGTGGCCTCGATCAGAATCGGCGGGCCATCGCGCCGCAGCTTCGCGTCGGACGGGACCGGTGGTTCAACCTGCTGTGGCTGCTCCCGATCGGCCTGGTGGCACTGGTCGCCGCCGTCGCCGTGACCAAGTACCTCGTCGGCTTTGCCGCGGTGCAGGACTTCATCGGCCGGCACCCGGGCACCGTGATGACCGCCGGCAGCAAGCCGGGTATCCCGGCCTGGGCCAACTGGACACACTTCTTCAACCTGTTCCTGATGACGTTCATCGTCCGGTCCGGAATCCAGATCCTGGCCGATCACCCCCGGCTGTATTTCACCCGCAACGCGACTCCGAACAAGCACGACTGGCTGCGGATCGCCGAGCCGGTTCCCAACGACCCGATGTGGACCGCCAAAGCCGACTCGGTCGGCCTGCCGGACCAGTTCGGGCTGCCCGGTATCCGGCACGCCATCGGCCTGGCCCGCTGGTGGCACCTGGGCACCGATGTGGTGTGGCTGGTCAACGGCGCCGTGTTCTACGTATTGCTGTTCACCAACGGGCACTGGCGCCATCTGGTTCCGACCAGCTGGGACGTCTTCCCCAACGCGGTGTCGGTGGGGCTGCAGTATCTGTCATTGGACTGGCCGACCGACAACGGCTGGGTGGCCTACAACAGCCTGCAATTGTTGGCCTACTTCACCACGGTGTTCATCGCCGCGCCGGCGGCCGTGCTGACCGGCCTGGGGATGGGGCCCGCGGTCTCGATGCGGCTGACGCACATCAGCAAGCGGCTGAACATCCAACTGGCCCGCTCGCTGCACTTCCTGGTGATGGTCTACTTCGTCTTCTTCATCGTGGTGCACGTCACCCTGGTCTTCGCCACCGACGCGGTGCGCAACCTGAACCACATGTTCGCCTCGCGTGACGACACCGGCCTGGTCGGGTTCTGGGTTTTCGCCGCGGCCATGACGCTCACCACCGTGGCCTGGGTGTGGGCCACCCCGTTCACCTACCGGCATCCGCGGGTGGTGCAACGGGTCGGCTATGCCCTGATCGGTCCGCTGCAACATGCGTTCGAGTTCGTCAATCCGGAGCCGGGCGCGTTCACCGAGAAGCACATCTCCCCTTACTTCTGGCAGAACGGCACCTACCCGCAAACCGTCGAATACAAGGAGTTAGAGGCTCACGACTTCGTCGACTGGCGGCTGCATGTCTATGGCCTCGTCGCGCACCCGACGAACTTCAGCCTCGCGGAGTTGAAGGCCCTGCCCTACCACGAGCAGATCACCCAACACTTCTGTATCCAGGGCTGGTCGGGGGTGGCCAAATGGGGCGGGGTGTCGATGAAGACGATCCTCGACATCGTCAAGCCGCTGCCTGAGGCCAAGTGGGTGGTGTTCTACTCGATGGCACCCGGCTCCGACGGCGGCCTCTACTACGATGCCCACGCCATCGGACAGATGGACCACCACCTCACCATGCTGGCCTACGACATGAACGGCGAACCACTGACCTACGGTCACGGTGCGCCGCTGCGGCTGCGCAACGAATTGCAGCACGGGTTCAAGATGGTGAAATGGCTCGCCGGCATCGAATTCGTAAGGCATTTCGACGAAGTCGGCAGCGGCTACGGCGGCTACAACGAGGACCACGAGTACTTCGGATACCGGCAGACGTTGTAACCGACGAGGCGCCCGCATCCGTCGGCCCGTAAGCTGTGCCAGGAGAAACCGACCAACGGGAGAATCCATATGCGGAATCGCGGTATCGGAAGATCAGTCCTGTCGATGATGGTGACTGGGCTGGCCGTCGGCGCGGTGGCGACCGCCTGTGGTGACTGCGAAGGCGATTCCGAGGGGAACGGCTACGGCGACACCACCAACGCCCCGGCCGCCCCTATGGCCCCGATACCGCTAGCCCCCAGCGAAGCAGAAACCGTGCCGGACCTGACCACGGCCCCGGAAGCCCCACTCACCAGCGCCGCCCCCGCCATCGAGCGCCCCGCCCAGGGCGAGGCGAAGCCCGCACCGGCGGCGCCCCGGGTTCCCTCGGCGCCTGCCATCCCCGCCATTCCGGCGATTCCGGCGATCCCGGCCATTCCGGCGATCCCCGCCATCCCCGCGATCCCCTACCCGTAGGCCCCTGGGCCGACCGCTCGGGGCAGACGCTCGACGCCGACCGGTCAGAGCCCCGTCCAGGCGGAGTCCAGGCGGTCGGCCACGTCGATGATCTGAGCCTGCTCGGACTGTGGGCTCTCGATCTCGTCTGCGACATAACTCGCGATGAACCGTCGGATCTCCCCGTCGACACCGGCGAAGATCCGCAGCAGCTCACCGCGGATGGAGGTCGACGACACCTCGACGGTGATGTCGGACGGCCGCGGTTTGGGCACGTCGATGATCAACAGCAACGGCTCGGCGGCCCGGGCGGTGGCCCGCAGCGCGATGTCGCCGGCGACGGTGAACCGCTGCTTGTCCAGGCGTAGGTCGATGAGCAGATCGATCACCAGCGGAATGTGGATCGCGAACGTCAGCAGATCACCCAGACCGCGGGTCACCCGAGGCTGCTCGATGCGCACCTTCGCGCTGACTCGGGCGATCCCGCCCGGCCCCTGACGCATCGAGGGCATTTCGAACTCGTCACCGGCGATCGCGGCGAACGCAGCTGCCACACGCTCTTCGGTGACCGCGATCTCGAAGAACTTCCGCCCGAACTCCTCGTAAGTCAGGTAGCTGTGGTTCTGCATAGCTGAATACCGTCTCATGTCCACATCTGCGACGGCCGCTGATCGGCATGCGCGTCGTCGTCATCTTCTCACTCGGACTCCTCACGACGGGCGAGGCGTCGCGTCACAGTCTCATCTCGTCTGGGCGGCGCCGGCGCAGTCGGCATTCGTCGATGGTCCGCGTGGACCGGTCCGACCTCCTGCCCGCCGGCCGGAATCATCCCTTCGGCCAAACGCAGCTGGCGCGCCGAGCGACCGCTGCCGCTCGACGCGGGCATCAGCGGGGTCGGTTGTTCTTCGTTTGCCATTCATCGAAAAAGATGGAACGCCAACGTGAATCGTTGACGCTGTATACGTGCCGAAACGGCACGCTATGCGCAGCAGTCGTTCTCGCCGACACCGTCGGTACCAGCCACGCAGTTAGCCTATTCATCAGGCGAATTCGGGTGCCAATTCGAATGAGTTTCGTGGCAACCACTCTCAACTGGCGTATGCGGAGTTTTCACCTGCAATTCATCATCGAAATCCGGTCTGCGCGGCAAATTTTCACCCTCCTACCTGCTGTTTTCCGTTGCGGCGTAATGTTTAACAACTTCAACTTCAAACGTGATGCCTGCCACAGATTTTGGCTGGTGCGGAAAGCCATTGTTAATGTGCCTGCTCATGTTTGGTATCGATGCATTGATGGTGCTCATCCAGCAGGTTTCCGGCACCCCGTACATCACCGGTGGGGACAGCCCCGCCGGAACGGACTGCTCGGGCCTGGCCTCGTGGGTGTCCAATGTGGCCAGTGGCCGGCCGGCGTTCGGCAACCGGTTCCACACCGCCAACGAGGAGTCGGCACTGCTGGCTCGCGGCTTCCAGTACGGCACCGCTCCCGGCGCCCTGGTGGTGGGCTGGAACAGCCGCCACACCGCGGTCACGCTGCCGGACGGCACTCCGGTGTCCAGTGGCGAGCCCGGCGGGGTGAGGATCGGCGGCGGCGGCGCCTACCAGCCGCAGTTCACCCACCACATGTTCCTGCCGATGTCGACCGAGGCGCCCGGCGACGAAGCTCCGCCGATGGAAGCCCCGGTGCAGTTCGCCGCCATGGTGGAGCCGGCTCCCGAGCCGCCCGCCGAGCCGATGGGCGTCGAGATGGCGCCACCGTTCGGGGCCCCGGCGCCGTTCGAGCCCCCACCGGCCGAGCTGCCGCCGTTCGAGGCCCCGATTGACGCACCGCCCGGTGAGGCGCCGCCGATGGACGGCCCGCCGCCGGCCGAGCCGGGCCCGGAGTCGCCCGAGCGCGACGCGCCCCCGCCGGCTTAACCCCCCGCCGGCGCGGGGTCGGTCCGGCGTCGCGCCAGCAGCCACGCCAAGCCCTGCCCTTCGCCGTCCGCGATCACCTCAAGACCGGCGAATGCCGTGCGGAGCTCACCGGGCGCGGCCCGGAACCGCCCCGCGGTCCCGCCGTCCTGGCTGAGCACGATGACGGCCAGCAGTCCGCCCGGGGCCAGGCGCTCGATCATCGGTGCATCCAGGCGGCGGTCGCGGAAGCGGGCACAGTAGACGACGTCGGCGAGCGGGCCGCTGGGTAGCCCGTCGTCGAGGTCGACGACGTCGAATCGGCACCGGTCGCCGACACCATTGCGCGCCGCGAGCGCGCGTGCCTGCTCGACCGCGACCGGTGATACGTCGAACCCCCAGGCATGCAGGCCCCGCCGCGCCAGCCAGACCGCACCGGTCCCCTGCCCGCAGGCGACGTCGATAGCGTGGCCCGCGACCGGAAACTCGTCCCGGTAGGCCGCAAAAACCGCCACGGGGCCGACTGCGTCCGGCGACGGCACGCCTCGGTCGGTGTATTTGGCGTCCCAGCGGGCCCGGTCGGCGTCACTCATCCGATGCACGATACTGCGGTGGTGAAACTACGACCCTCGATCGCGCTACTGCTGTTCGTCGTGGGCGCGGCCGCGGGCCTGGTCGGCGACCACTCCCATGTGGTCACCGGAACCACCGAGTACCTGCCGCCGTCGCACGCGGTGCCCTTCGTGTGGAGCAGTCCGATCTGGTTTCCGATCATGGTCGGTGCCGGCACCGCGATCCTGGCCGAGCTGCGACTGCATCTGCCCGAGGTCCGGACCCCGGTGACGGTGCGCCAAGGGGTAGCCGGTATCGCCGCCGTGCTGGGCAGCTACGTCGTGACCGCGATGCTGCACACCGCACCGGAAGTCCCGATCACGACGTTGATCTGCGCGTTCGCCGCGATCACCTACTGTGCACTGGGGGATCGTCCGGCGATTGTCTGCGGGGTTCTGGCGGCGATCTGCGGGCCGGCTATCGAGATCGCGATCGCCGCGGCAGGCCATTTCCGCTACGCACCCGATTCCGACGCACTGTTCGGGGTGGCTCCGTGGCTGGTCCCGCTCTACTTCGCGTTCGGGGTCGTCGCGGCACTGATCGGCGAAATCGCAGCTGCCCTAAGGCGATCGACGTCCTAGGATCTAGAGACTATGGAACCGGTCACGCTCGGCGGATATCACGCCAAGCAGTGCGCCCGCGTCACCCATAACCTGTTCTCGCCCGGCACTGTGGAGCCGGCGACTCCCTCACCGGAGGTGCTGGCACTGCGCGAGGCCGGCGTCGCCTTCGAAGCAGAAGTCTCCGACGAACTCCGGGGCCGATACGGCGATTCGGGCCGGCTTGTGGTGGTCGATCCCGACACCGACCGCAGCGAGCAGCGGCGGCAAACCGTCGAGGCGATGGAAGCCGGTGTCGAAGTTATCGCCGGCGCATTCCTGCCGCAGGTCAACGGCCGCGCCGGGCGACCGGATGTGTTGATCCGGTACGAGAACGGCTATCTGCCCGTCGACATCAAGAACCACCGCACCCTGAGCGGCTCCAAGCGCTCCGAGGTGGCGGTGTCGACGTTGTCGGCGCCCGATCAGCTGCTGACCTGCCCCGGCTACAACGATCACGGGACGCGCTGGCGTGAGGATGCCATGCAGCTGGCGCACTACACCCGGATGCTGCAAGAGCTCGGTTATCACCCCGGCGTGAACCGTGGCGGCATCATCGGCACTTCTGACCTCACCGAACTCGTCGGCGAATCCCACGGCATCACCTGGTATGACCTCGACGCCGAGACCATCACCACTTATTCGGCCAGCGACCCGGAACACCGTAGGAAGCGCTCCGTCCTGCAGCGCTACGACCATGAGTTCGCCTTTCGCGTCGAAGTCGCACATGCCGCGGCGTCCGGACGGGAACTGGTGCGGCCCTATCGAATCAGTGACTGCGACTCCTGTGAGTGGTTCGACTACTGCGCCACGGTGGCCGGCGACGACGACGCATCCTTCGCGGTCCAGACCGGCCATCTCAATGTCCGGGAGTGGCAGTATCTGTACCGGCACTGCGGTGACGGCACCACGTTGAGCGCCGCACAGTTGGCGGAGGTCGACCCGGACGCCCACCTCGAGGCATTCCGCGTCCAATCGGTGCGCACCCAGAAGCCGGCAGACCGGCTGGCGAAAGTCGTCCGGCGTGCCCGAATGAGCTGCGCCGAAGTCGATTACGAGCAACGCGGACCAGACCGCCCCACCGTCCCGGCCGCCGACATCGAGGTCGACTTCGACATCGAGTGGGATACCGAGAACCGGATCTACCAGTGGGGCCTTCGCATCCGCGACGGCCAGGACGACACCACCGCGTACTACGACCCGGTGGTCTCCTTCGAACCGCTCGACGAGGACGGCGAAGCCCAGCTCGCCGATGAATTCGCCTCCCGTATACAACAATTGCGGGGCCAGGCTGCGCGGGAGGGCAAATCCCTACGCGTCTTCCACTGGCACCACCCCGAGACGTCGAGCACCCGCAGGTTCGCCGCCGTCGCTGACGCCCTCGACGGGCTCACCTACGACCTGCGCAAGTGGTTCGACGCGGAGTATTTCGCCCGCACCTCGTCGTCGATCAAATGCGTCGCCGGATACTTCGGCTTCCAGTGGGCGGTCGACGATGCCGGCGGCCTGGTGTCTCAGCTGGCCATCGACGTCGCCCGCGGTCACGGGCCGGAGGCCGACACCGCCAGGCAGTGGTGCCTGCGATACAACGAATGCGATGTCGCGGCGCAGGCCGCGATCCGCGACGGGTTGCGCTGCGGCGGGTGAGCCGGTTCAGCCCTGCGGCTGCACCGGCGGACAGATGTTCGTGCGAGCCGCGTCGACCACCTGACCGGCGGTCGACTTGGGGATCTGAAGGTAGACCGAGACCTGCTCGACGATCAGGCTGGTCGGATGCTTCGGGAACTCCAAACAGGCGGTCCGGCCGGCGGCGAGCCGGCGGGCTTCGCTGCCGGGCGGAAACTGCCCCCGGATGGCGTTGAGGTAAGCCATCTCCCTCGCACTCGGATAGGTCGACTTCTGGCCCGCGCACAGCAGGATATCGGGACTGTTACCGCAGTAATCGGGATCCCGGGGATTGAGCGGGTCGGCGTGAGCCGATGACGCGGCACCGATCAGCCCGGCCAGCGCAGTCGCGGCCAAGGTTGTCGCCAGGACGATCGCTTTCACATCCAGCGCCTTTCTGTTCTCGCCGCTGACGCTAGCAGCTGTCAGGCCACCCACGGGAGATCTTGCCGGCCCGCCATCGCCGGCCGATCATCCGGCACCGCGCGTACCCGCCGTAGCATCGCCACCATGAGTTGGGTCGCCCGGTTCGCCGCACCGCTGGCCGCCGCTTGTGTCTCGGCGGTGGCCCTGGCCGGGGCCTGGGTAATCCCTGCCGCGGCCCACGCCGACGACAGCGGCTTCATGAAATATCTCAATAGTCACGGCTACACCGCCCGCTACGCCGGGGACGAACCGATATCCGAGCCCAGTGTGCGCGCGCTCGGACACATGATCTGCGAGAACCTGCGAGTGGGTAGGAGCGTGGAACTCCAGCAGCCGCACTATCCGGAGTGGCCGCAGTTCGCGTTGATCGCCGAGGCCGCACAGCACGAGTTGTGCCCGGGCGTTTAGACACCCGCCGCCGCTAGGATCGGTTGATGCGCCACGCGATCCACGTGCCCCTGTTCGGCGCGCTGGCCGACCCGCGTGCCATCACCGATATCGCCTGCGCCGCTGAGCAGACCGGCTGGGACGGATTGTTCGTCTGGGATCATGTCCTGAGTCCCGTTGCGGGTGAATGGGATATCGCCGACCCATGGATCACTCTCGCTGCAGCGGCGACGTCGACCGAGCGGATCAAGCTGGGTCCGATGGTGACCCCGCTGCCGCGGCGCCGGGTGATCAACCTGGCCCGCGAGACCGTCACCCTGGACCGGCTCAGCGGTGGCCGGCTGATTCTGGGCCTGGGTACCGGCCGCGATGTCTGGCGGGAGTATTCGGCGTTCGGTGACGACGGCGATCCGCGCCGGCTGGCTCGGGCGCTCGACGAAGGCACCGCGGCCCTGACCGCGTTGTGGGCCGGCGATACGGTCACCCACCGCGGCGAAGTCGTCGTCGATGGTGTCCGCGTCGCCCCCGGCCCGGTCCAACAGCCGCGGATACCCGTCTGGTTCGGCACCAACCGCACCGGCGGCGCCCCGATCGAGCGCGCCGCCCGCTACGACGGCATCTTTCCGCTGGGAATGGATCACGACGGCATCGCCCGCATCGCCGATGCGGTCGCGGCCGCCCGGGGCGGCCTGGCGGGTTTCGACATCGCGGTGGCCGCGCCCGACGACGCCGACCTCGATCGTTTGCGCGCGGCAGGGGCCACCTGGGCGGTGCGGGAGTTCTGGCCGGGCGACTCCCCCGCGAAAGTCCTGCGGGTCGTTGAGCGGGGCGCACCACACCACACAAACAGCTGAGGAGACCGGCGTGCACATCCATCGCGGCAACATCGTTTTCACCCCGACGCCGCAGGACTTCGTCACGCTGCCCAACGGCTACGTCGTCGTCTACGACGACGGCATCATCGCCGAATGCGTCGCGGAGCTACCGGACCGATACGCCGGCGCACCGGTCACCGACCACGGCGACCGTCTGGTGCTGCCCGGTTTCACCGACGCCCACGTGCACGCCTCCCAGCTGCCGATCACCGGATTGCAGGGCAGCACCGAGCTGATCGACTGGCTGCACACGCTGACCTTCCCCCAGGAAGCCGCTCTGCGCGACGCGGCGTACGCCGACGCGGTCTACGGCCAGTTCACCGAATCCCTGCTGCGCAATGGCATCACCGGTTCGATCGTCATGGGCACCATCCACGCCGAGGGCACCGGGATTCTCGTCGACAAGCTGATCGCGGCCGGTCTGAGATCCTGTGTGGCCAAGGTGTCCCGGGATCAGAACGCACCGGCTGACTCCCGGGAGGACACCGCACAGGAGATCACCGACTCCCGGCGCTTCATCGAGCAGACGTTGCCCAAGTCGCCGCTGGTGACTCCGGCCATCGGCCCGAGCGTCAGCATGGTGTGCTCCCGTGAGTTGATGGCCGGGCTGGCGCAGCAGGCCGCTGAGTTCGGCATCCCCTGTCACATGCATCTGGCGGAGAACCGCACCGAGGTCGAGGTGACCCTGCAGCGGTATCCGGACTGCGCCGACTTCGTCGAGACCTACCAGCGTGCGGGGCTGATGCAGACAGCCAACACCGTTGTGGCCCATGCGATCCATCTCAACGACCGTGAGAAACGGGTGATCCGCGACACCGGCATCCTCGTCGCGCACTGCCCCCACTCGAATCTGAACCTACTCAGCGGAGTGATGCCGCTCGCGGAATACCACGACATGGGCATCCGCATCGGTCTCGGCAGTGACATCTCGGCCGGGCACGCGCTCAACATGTTCCAAAACATTGTCGGCGCAATCCAATCCGGTGCAATGAACTACCTGACCGAGCGGGCTTCGCGGCCGGTGCTGGCCGCCGAGGCGTTCTATTGTGCGACCAAGGGCGGTGGCAGCTTCTTCGGCAAGACCGGCAGTTTCGAGCCGGGCTATGCGTTCGATGCGCTCGTCGTCGACGACTCGATGTGGACGCGCTACAAGCAGATGACGTTGCCGCAGCGCGTCGAGAAACTCATCTACTGTGGCGACGACCGCAACATCGAACACGTCTACGTCAACGGCCGGCGGTTGAGATGACAGAGGTGACACGGTGACGCATCAGCAGCGGCGGGGGCAGGATCTGCTCTTTGATCCCCTGACCACCAAGGGCACCGCCTTCAGTGACGACGAGCGCCGGGAGTTCGGCCTGCTCGGCCTGCTGCCGGTGGCGGTCAAGACCATCGCCGAACAGGGCGCGCACACCTACGTCGAGTTCTCTACCCGTCGTGACGAACTGGACAAGCACATCTACCTGCGGGCGCTGCAGGACCGCAACGAGACGTTGTTCTACCGGCTGTTGAGTGCACACATCGAAGAGATGTTGCCGATCGTCTACACGCCGACGGTCGGTGAGGCCTGCCGGCAGTTCAGCGAAATCTACCGGCGGCCGCGCGGGCTGTTCGTGGCCTACCCGGATCGGGAACGGATGTCGGAGGTGTTGGGCAACCGGCGCGAGCAGCAGGTGGACGTCATCGTCGTCACCGACGGTCAGCGCATTCTCGGCTTGGGCGATCAGGGCATCGGCGGCATGGGCATTCCGATCGGGAAACTCTCGCTGTACACCCTGATCGGCGGCATCGACCCGGCCCGCACGCTGCCGATCATCCTCGACGTCGGCACCGACAACGTCGAGCTGCTCGACGATCCGCAGTACCTCGGTTGGCGCCATCGGCGGATCAGCGACGAGGAGTACTACGCCTTCGTCGACGAGTTCGTCGCCGTGGTGCACGGACAACTGCCCGATGTGCTGCTGCAGTGGGAGGATTTCGCCACCGTGCACGCACTGCCGCTGCTGGAGCGATACCGCAACCGGTTATTGACGTTCAACGACGACATCCAGGGCACCGCTGCCGTCGCCCTCGGTGCGTTGCACGGCGCGGTTCGAGCCGCCGGGCGCCCGCTGGCGCAGCAGCAGGTGGTGATGTTCGGCGCCGGTTCGGCGGGCATCGGCGTGCTGGAGATGATCCGACAGGAGATGGTGACGGAAGGACTGACCGATGCGCAAGCCGCCGACCGGATCTGGGCGATCGATGTCGACGGGCTGTTGATCGATGACCGCACCGATCTGTCGGACAGCCAGCGCCGCTTCGCTCAACCCGCTTCCCGCGTGGCCGGCTGGGGCGGACGGGGGCTGGCTGATGTGGTGCACCACGTCGATGTGGGCATCCTGCTGGGGCTGTCGACGGCGGCGGGGGCCTTCACCGAGGAGATCGTTCGCCAATTGGCGGCCAAGACCGAGCACCCGATCATCTTCCCGCTGTCGAACCCGACCAGCCGCGCCGAGGCGCACCCCGCTGAACTCGACGAATGGACCGACGGGCGCGCGCTGATCGCCACCGGTTCACCGTTCGCCCCGGTGCGGCGCGGAGAGCGGACCCGCCACATCGCGCAGTGCAACAACGTCTACATCTTCCCGGCCGTCGGGCTGGCGGTGACCGCCGCACGCGCGACCCGCGTCACCGACACCATGATGCGGGTGGCGGCCACCACCCTGGGCGATGCCTCCCCCGCCCTGGCCGATCCCGACCTGCCGCTGTTGCCCGCCTTCGAGGATCTGCCGGAGATCACCACCCGCATCGCGACCGCGGTGGCCATCCAGGCCGTCCGCGACGGGGTCGCGCCGGAAGCCTCCGAAGACCAGCTGGCGGCCGCGGTCCGGCGATCACGCTGGACCCCGGAGTATGCGACTCGGTAGCCGACCTGGCCACCGTCCTGCGATATCCGAGTTCACTTCACTAAAGTGCTCTGAGTGGACAGAGGGAAGCTCGTCGGACGCTGCGGTCGCGGCCTCGCCATCGTGGCGTCGCTGACGGTCTCCGCCGCCCTCATCCACGCCCAGAGCACCGACGATCCGGCGCCGAAACCCAGGGAAAGCGCCGAGACCGCGCAAGCAGCGCCCCCACCGACTGCACAGCCGCCGCCCACCGGCGGGATCCGCGTCGCCGACCCGGCCGAGGCCGCCGCACTGGCCGCCAACGTGCCGATGCCGACCGGCGGCCAGCAGTTCGTCTTCCCGCTGCCCGCCGGGGTGGCACCGGAGAACGGACTGCAGGTCAGGACCGTCTGGGCGGCCCGCACCATCGGCGTGCTGTTTCAGGAGATCAAGACGATTTACGGATACCGCCAGGATCCGTTGAGATGGCATCCCGACGGGCTGGCCATCGACGTGATGATCCCGGATTATCACAGCGACGCCGGCATCCTGCTCGGCGATCAGATCGCCGGCTACGCCCTGGCGAACGCCAAGCGTTGGGGTGTCAACCATGTGATCTGGCGGCAGAAGATCTACCCCGGAGTCGGCGGCGGGAACTGGACGTCCGATTACGGCAATGAAACCGCCAACCACTACGACCACGTCCACATCGCCACCAACGGCGGCGGCTATCCGACCGGGCACGAGACGTACTTCATCACGTCGATGACGCCGGCGCCGCCGGACTGAGTGCGGGGCGTCCATGACCGAGCCTCAGAGGGGCGTTCCGCTGGGTCGTGCCGGCGTGGCCGGTGCCGTCATCGCCGCGGGTATCGGATTCGGAGCGTTCAACCCCTGGTGGGTCTCGGCGTTCATCGGGGTGCCACTCGTCATCACCGGATTGATGATCGCGCCCCGACCGTCCCGGGTCTCCGAACTCACGGTGTTCGGTTCCGGGGCGACCGACCGTTCCGCGCGGGCCCGCATCGATGCGCTTACCCGCAGCAGTCTGGCCGACGAAGACCGGCAGCCGACGCTGGTGACCGCGACCATCTCTCCGGCCGACGACACCGCCTACCAGGCGCGCTGGATGACGTCGATGTCGCGCAAGGATTTTCAGTCACTGACCACTCATCCTCACACCTCGCTACCAGCCGACCGGCTGCCGCCGCGTGAGGCCGGCCGTATGCCGGAATTCGGCGATCAGCCGGGCAAGTGGGCGGTGATCTATCCCGCGGTCACCATCGCAACGGCACTGGCCGTGCTCTTCGGTGTCGGTGAGGCCTGGCACGTCTCGATCAGCATGCCGTCGTTGCCTGCGGCGCACCGCGCCCTCGACTTCGCGACGCAGAACGCCGACCTCGACGCCCGCCGCGACACCATGATCCGCGCAGTCACCGACAAACTCGGAGCAGGCGCTTCCGACAATCTGCTCGACCTCCGTTTCACCGGCAGCGGATCCGACTACGGCACGGTGCTCAATCCGACCAACGGTGAGTCGACGACGGTCTACATCAGCACCAGCCGCGACGTCTACACCACGCCTACGCCGAGCACGCTGCGCAAAACCAGCACCTTCACCGCGCGTGATGTGGCGTCGATCAAACTGACCGAGATCGCCGGGCGGATGGGGCAGCAATTCCGTTCAGCCGGCAACGACTACAGCCTGGAGACTTTGCAGATCAAACGTTCCGGTCCGGGAAAGCCGATCGTTCTCGCCGGCACCTTCAACGGCCCGAGCACCTTCCCGTTCGGCAAGACCATTTCCGCGCTGCCCGATGGGACCATTGCCGAACTGTTCGACCCGGCCGATTTCGCGGTGTCCCTTCAACGGGCGCGAGAAGCCCTGCAACTGGCCGGTATCGGGCCGTCTGACCGCGTGCTGACGGCTGTTCAGATTCGTGGAACCGCCCGCAACACGCCGAATCTGCACGCCAGCAGTATCCAGAACAGCGGCGGGGTGTTGATCGAGTTCCAGACCGGTGACCGGCGCGGTGACGCCGTGGTCGTGCCGGGCCAGCTCCCCGAAATCACCGAACGTTCATACAGTTCCGGTGTGTCGGGTTTCAGCTTCGACGACATATCCCTACCCGCCTTGGAATCCGTTCGCGCACAAGCGATGCAACGTGGCTCGCTCGAGCCTTACGAAAGCCAGGCCGTGGATATCGAAATAAGCGATGCGCACACCGACAACTTCGGATTGACGATCCGCATTCAGCTCGCCCGCGTTGACGCCGCGGCGGGTACCTACTCACTCACCGGCGAATTCCTCAAACAGGGCACCTACTGAGGGCTACCGGGCTGATTCGATGGCCCGCCGGGTGACGCCTTCCAGTTGTGAGAGCTGAACTTTCGGCGGGTGAATCGCGCCGCGCTCAGCGAGCCTGCCGACGATCTCGCGGGCGCGGCCGTAGTAAGTGGCCTGCTCGGCGGGCGTGGTACTGGCCGAGGCATGGTTGTAGAGCTTGAGGGCGGTGTCGAGTTCATCCTGGTCGGCTTGATCGAGGTAGGTGGTGCCGATCTTCTTCCCGTGCGATTCGCAACCGATCCAGGCGCGACGCAGGGCCACAACCGCCTGTTGGTAGGCGTCGGCCAGCCCCCGGTTGGCCGGGTAACCCTCGGTGCGCAGCGCCTGCGCCTCGTCGAGTGCCACCTGGAACGTCTGGGTCTGTTCGACGGTCACGTCGGTGATCGCCGGGTAGCGCAGCAGCATCGCCGGGTCGAGTTCATATCCGCCATAGGCGCCGAGGATGTCGTTGTGGTGCCGGATTGCGTCCTCCCACAAGCGTTTAGCTGCCTCTTCGGTTCCGGCGTCGACGATCCGCGGGCCCGGTTGCGGGGACTCGACAGGGAATTCGACGGACGGCGGTGCTGAGGTGGTGGCCGACGCGGGCAGCATGGCCTGCAGCCTGCCGAGAAGCTCCGCCGCCGCGGGGTCGGATTCGACGATGGCCACCCACCATTCATCGCTCAGGCCGGTGCCGGTGTCGAATGTCAGCTTCAGGTACTTCTGGCCCCGCACGGTCAGGTGCCGACCGTGGGTCGAGGTGGCGTCGGCCGGACCGCCCCGGCGTGCCGCGGTCAGCGACGCCAGCGGGTAGCTCACGATCTCGCGGTCCTCGGCCCCGAAATAGACGGTCTCGGCATCGGCGGTGACCAGGATCGCGCCGCGGGTGCCCAGCCTCCCGTAGGCCACCACGCCCAGCGACGCGGTGACCAGCGCCGCCACAGTCGTCGCGGTGACCAATCCGGACACCTCGGCGAGGTTGAGTGCCACCAGCGCGATCAGGCCCGCCGCCAGCAGCAGAGCGCCGGCACCTGCAGCCGCGCGGTGCCGGCCGGTCAGGTATTCCGTCCGCGCGGACACCGCGACCGTCGGGGTATGGGCCCTGGAGTTCATCGGCAGGTCGGCTTCCTCGGCGTTGGTGGACGTCGTCCCAGCATAAGGGCGCCTCGCCGCGCGCCCGGCTTGGCCGGGCCGATCATCATGTCGAACGTGTGTTCTACTGTGTGTCCAGGCCGGCCCGCTCGCCGCGGGCGACGATGAGAAGGAGTTCGCCGCAACCATGACTGCATCGACTTTCGCCGTAGCAGCACCGCCCGCCGCCAACCATTCCCCCGGCGTGGGCCCCTTCGCCGAGAGCGCGCCGCCGGTGAGCACGCCGGCCCCCGGCGCTCAAGCCGCTACTCCGGAAGCGAAAGCTCCGGCCAAGAAGACCGCCGGCAAGAAGGCCAAGACTTTCGAGTTGACCCTCACCGTGACGGGTACCGCCGACGGCGAGTGGCACGCCGAGATCAAGCAGGGCAGCAGCTATTTGGTCCGTAACCTTGCGGTCGCGGCCGCCGCGGTCTCCCGCGCCGCCAAGGAACTGCACGAGGAGTTGTTCACACCGATCGAGGCGTTGATGGACGAGGCGCGCTCCCAGCAGGCCGCTCGGGTGGCCACCCTGGAGGCTGAGCTCGAAGCGGCGCGCAAGGCGCTGGCCGATTTGGACTGAGTCAGTTCACCCGGAGCGCGAGCCAACCCAGGAACTCCTCCACGGTGAACACCGACTTCCCGTATTCCTGGGCCTTGCGGGCCTTTCCGGACTGGGTTCCCGCTTCGGCGATGACCAGCACCTCGCACCGTGTCTTGGTCACCGAACGCACCGGCGCCAGCCCGGCCGCGGCGGCCATCTGCTCCATCTCGTCGCGATCCACCATGCGGCCCTGACGGTCGACCGCGGTTCCGGTGAAGCAGATGCGGACGCCGGGAACGAGGACTGCCTCGATGGTGTCGGTCATCGACGGCGTCCGGGCCAGTCCGGCCCCCAGTTCGCCGGCGCCCAGCGCCCCCAACGCGTCGCGCAGCCGCGCCAGCACCTGATCGGGCAGCCGGGTGCGGGCTGCCGCGAGCAGTAGCTGGTCGGCTGCCGACCGGCGGGCCGCATGTTCCCAACTCGTCTCACCCGCCAGCGACACCTCATCGGCCCGGGTCGTGCCCAGCAGGATCGATCCGAGGTGGCGGCTGATCCGCAGCAGCGCGGACAGGGCCGGAAGGTGCTCTGCCGTCGGGGTTGCGACGTCGGGATCGCGGCTGACCAGGATCGCCGAGAGTGCGTCGGTCTCGCCGGGTTCTTCGAACGGCGATGAGCCAGTGGCAAAGTCGACGGCATCGAGGCGCTCGAGTGCGGACCTGGCGCGCTGCAGCGCCGTGTGACCGGCGACTCCTTCGCCCCGCAGTTCAATACCCAGCGGCATGGGAACGACCTGACCCAGTCGTTTGAGTTCGAAGTCGATCAGTCCCAGCGTCTCGTCGACTTTCACACCCACCGGTGTGCACCCGGCCAGCATCGGCGCGATCACCGCCCACGCTTCCCGCAGCGTGGGTGCCAGCAGCACATCCGCCACCCCGATCCGGTAGGCCTGCCGCGCGTCGGCCAGATCCCGCTGCGGATTGATCAGGGTCGACACGGCGGTGCCGTCGTCGAACGCCACCGCCAACTCCACCGGGCGCGGCCGAGACATCCGGCCCTCATCGCCCACGGTGAGCAGACCGATCGCGCAGAAGCGGCGAGACCGGTCGCTGGTGGCCGAGGAGCGCAGAAACCGCGCGATCCGGCGGTCGACCTTCAGATCCTTCGGCAGCACAGGGCGTTTCAGCACCAGACCGGCTAGCGACGTGCACCGGCTCAATGCCACGTACAGCTGGCCGGTAGAGAACATGCCGCCGGACAGATCCACCACCAGCCGCTCCAGGGTCTGGCCTTGGCTCTTGTGAATCGTGATGGCCCAGGCCAGCTTGAACGGCAACTGGGTGAAGGTGCCGACGACGTCCCGGCGCAAGGTGCCGCCCTCGACCACCGGGCGGGTGGCCTCCCAGGTGAACGGGGACACTTCGGCGGTGTCCCCGTCGGGGAACTCGACCTCGACAACCGCGCCGTGCCGGTCGTAGCCCAACCCGACCACGCGTCCGATGGAGCCGTTCACCCAGCGCTCCGCCTGGTCGTTGTTGAGCATCATCACCTGGGCGCCGACCTTGAACCGCAACTGATCGTCGAGCGGTTTGTCGAACAGCGACAGGTCACCGGATTCGGTGGCCCGGTGCACCATTTCCTCGCCGGGTAACCGTTCGAGGTGCTGGCGGTTGCGGGCGGTCACCAGTCTGTTGGTGGGCGCCAACGTCAACCAGAATTCGTCATCCGGGGGCACGAAGTCGGCGTCGACCCGGGCATCCAGGTGCTGCCGGGCATGACCGAGCAGCACGCCTTCACGAATCTCGTTGAGGATCGCAGTCATCCGGTCGTCACCGAGCTGACGGAACACCGTCGTCAGCGAGACGCTCGGGAAGTCCTCACGGCGGAAAGCGTTCGCCGAGAAGAAGTACGGAGTGTCATAGGTGGTTGAAAAATAGCGCTGCTCGCCGTCGGTGACCACGGGCGGTAACTGATAGAGATCGCCCACCAACACGACCTGAACGCCACCGAACGCAAGTCCGGGCTCCGGACCGAACCGCTGCAACGCCCCCGCGATCATGTCGAATACGTCCGCACGCACCATCGACGCCTCGTCGATGATCAGCGTCTGCAGCTTGGCGAGTGTCTTGGTGAAGCGTCCGGGCCGATACTCCCCACCGGCGACATCGGACAGCGTCGTGGTGGGGCGGAAGCCGAACAGGCGGTGGATGGTGTGGCCGTCGACGTTGAGGGCAGCGATCCCGGTCGGGGCAACCACCACGACGTTGCGGTCGGTGTGGGCCATGAAGTGGCGGATGAGCGTCGACTTACCGGTACCGGCCTTACCGGTCAGAAATAGGTTTCGCCCTGCCGCCAGCAGCCCCAGTGCTTCCCGGAACTCCTCGGTCAGCAGCACCGTATTGCTCGTAGCCACCACGGTGGCACACTACTGGCATACGGGGCGCGGCTCCTGCGCATTCGGCTCACACCACGGCGCTGCGGCTTTAGTGTGGTCCCATGGGATCGATCTCGCCGAGAGCGCATCAGCCCGATTCGCTGCACCTCGCCGCGCTGCTCATCTCGCTCGTCGCCGTCGTCATCGTCGCGGCGTTCGGAGGGCTCGCGTCCGCCGACGCCGCAGCGGATTACGGCAAGCTCACCCAGCCCGGCTGGGCGCCACCGAGCTACCTGTTCGGCCCGGTATGGAGTGCGCTGTACCTGCTCATGGCGGTCGCGGCCTGGTTGGTCTGGCGTGCGGATCCGCGGTGGAGAAATCCCGCCATCATCGCCTACGGCGTACAGCTGACGCTGAATCTGATCTGGTCACCGTTGTTCTTCGGAATCGGCTGGCGCGGGCTGGCTCTCGTCGACATCGTGTTGCTGGACGTCGTCGTGGTAGCGACCATCGCCGCGTTCTGGAGGGTTCAGCGCACCGCGGCTTTGATGATGCTGCCGTATCTCGGGTGGATACTGTTCGCGACCGCACTCAACTACTCGGTGTGGTCGCTGAACAGCTGAGCGAGCACTGCCGGTTCAGTCGACTTTCGGGCAGTAGAAGTTCGGGCTGTTGCGGTACTCGACCGGCGGCAGGTTACGCGCCGGAGTCTGCACCAAGGGGGCGTCCACCGGAAGGCGACCCGAGGCCCGGTCCAACGCCGAACGCTTACGCGGATGCATCAGGGCCCGCTTGGGGCCGTACTTGGAGACGAATGTGATGGCCTTGCAGACATAGTCGTGTAGACGTTGCTGGCGCTCCGACCAGGTGTAGCCCATGAGTTCGCGCACCGGCGGGTCATAGAGGGCCACCGTCATGAACGTCAGGAAGCGCTGCATCACCTTCAGGTTCAGCGCCCACATCCAGTCCGGGATCCACTGCATTGACGGGTGTTTGGGCATGGTCGACAGGTCCATCACCTCGCGGGCCGCCCAGTTGTTCTCCAGCACGTTGTCGCACATGTGATCCCAGTACTCCTGGAATGCCTCCCAGGTCTTGGGCACCGGGCGCATGCTAATGCCGTACATGCGGTACCAGGTGATGTGCTCGTCGAACAGTTGTCGCTTGTCGGCCTCGCTGAGTCCGCCACTGAATTTCTCGGCGGCCAGCAGGGTCGACTTGAAGAACGTCGCGTGCGCCCAGTAGAAGACATCCGGGTTCAGCGCGCTGTAGCGGCGCCCCTGGTCATCGACACCGTTGAGGCCGATGTGATAGTCGCGGACCTCCGCGCCGGTCTGCGGGGCACGGTAGCCGTCGAACACCACCCCACCGATCGGGTAGATCGACCGCATCAGCCGCGGGATGCGTTCCATGAAGAAGATCGAGTGATCTTTCACCGCGGCGCCCAGTTGCGGGTGCATGTTCTGCATCGAGCCCGCCCAAGTCCCCTGGAACAGGCCCGTCCACTGACCGAAGTACTTCCAGGTCAGCGAGTCGGGGCCGAGCGGAGCCGGTGCCGCGTCATAGCCACCGGTGCTCACCGGACAGCCCGAGGCCATCACCGCATCGCCGGCCTCCGGGCAGGTCTCCGACATTTCTTGAGTCACGAACGCGCCCTCCCAGTCACTGCTAACCGTTTTGGACAACATGCGTTGTCAGTATGGGACAGCTTAGGAGCACTCGGGGTTCCGGTCAACGACGGGGAGAAGGGAAGCAGCCCTCTCCGGCGCACCACCCGGCTCGGGATCGACGGATGCAGAAAGTCAGCACCAATCGGATACAGTTGACCTGCCGGTAATCTTGCCGGCCCTCAGGGCAGATCACTTGCTGAACGTTGGGCTCACCGCCCCGCCATGATCCCGTCACTTCCTCTGAGACTTCTCAGAGGATTTTATGCCTTCGCTTACGAGCAGTACCCCTTCTCGCGACGCATCCGAACTCAGCGAGTGGATCCTTCCGGCAGATCCGTTCGTGCTGCCTACCGGTTCCACCGCGATCGTCTACTGCGAGGGCCAGTTCGGCGAGCAGGACGGTAAGACTGCCAACGGCCTGGTCCGGCACTCGGAGAAGTACGAGATCCTCAGTGTCATCGACAGCCTCCGGGCCGGAGCCGATGCCGGAAAGTTGCTGGACGGCACCGCGAACGGCATCCCGGTGCTGGCGTCGCTCGCGGAGTCCATCTCTCACGCCGGTCATGTACCTGACTACCTGATCTGCGGGCTGGCACCTGCCGACGGCCTGCTGTCGGACGAGCAGCGGGTCGTGCTGCTCGACGGCATCGCCCGCGGGATGCACATCATCAACGGCCTACACGAGTTCCTCAACGACGACGCCGAGTTCGTGGCGGCAGCCGTGACCGCCGGCGTCACCATCACCGATGTACGACGCCCGAAGGCCAAGCGCGATCTGCACCTGTTCTCCGGCCGGATCTTCGACGTCACATGTCCCAGGATCGCCATCCTGGGCACGGACGGGGCGATCGGGAAGCGCACCACCGCCACCTTGCTGGTCCAGGCCCTGAACGCGCGCGGTATCAAGGCGGTCCTGGTCGGCACCGGTCAGACCACCTTGATCCAGGGCGGGAAGTACGGCGTTGCGCTGGATGCGCTGGTCCCCCAGTTCTGCTCGGGCGAGGTCGAGCATCAGGTCGTCGCCGCGTTCGAAGGTGAAGACCCTGACGTGATCGTGGTCGAGGGCCAGGGCGCACTCAGCCACCCCGCGTACCTGACCTCGGCTCACATCCTGCGTGGCAGCCGCCCGGCCGGCGTGATCGTGCAGCACGCGCCGAAGCGCAGAATGCTCGGCGACTTCCCGATGATGCCGATGCCGACCGCCGCCAGCGAGATCGCCTTGATCGAGGCGTTCGCCGACACCCGCGTCATCGGGGTCACGATCAACCACGAGGAGATGACCGACGCTGAGCTGAGCGAGGCCATCTCCGAGCATCATCGGCGGCTCGGCCTCCCGGTCACCGACCCGCTGACGCGCCCCGCGTCGGATCTGGTCGACATGGTGCTGACGGCCCTCCCCGCGCTCGCGGTGGTGGCCGACACGACCACTTCCGTGTGACGCTTCGGATCGAGACCGATCTCGACAAGGTCGAGCAGAACACCCGGATTCTGGTTGACCGGCTTGCCTTGACGGGCATCCAGGTTACCGGGATCACCAAGGCCGTGTTGGGCTCGCCGGGAGTTGGCGCGGCGATGCTGCGCGGCGGCGCCCGCGGCCTCGGTGATTCCCGAGTGTCGAATCTCGCTCGGCTGACCGGGCTCGACCGATCACGGTTACGCACGCTGATCCGCTCACCGATGCTCAGCGAAGTGGCACGCGTCGTTGACGTCGCCGACGTCAGTCTCAACACCGAGGCCGTCGTGCTGACGGCGCTCGATCAGGCCGCGTCCCAACAGAAGCGGATGCACGCCGTCGTGCTCATGGTCGAGTTGGGTGACCTACGCGAGGGCATCGCGCTCGACGACGCCCCCGAAGCCGTGCGGGCCGTCCTTGGTCACTCATCGCTTCGGCTCGTCGGGCTCGGCGCCAACCTGGCTTGCCAGAACGGTGTCGTGCCCGACGACCGGAACATGGGCATCCTCACCGGGCTCGTGAACGAGATCGAGGCACTGCACGGGATCTCGTTCGACGTCGTCTCGGGCGGTAACTCGGCGAACCTGAACTGGGCTCTGCATACCCACGAGGCCGGCCGGATCGACGAGCTCCGACTCGGCGAAGCCATCCTCATCGGCGTCGATCCGCTGTACCGGACACCGATCCCCGGCCTGCACACCGACATCTTCACCTTGACCGCCGAGGTCATCGAAGTCGCCATGAAACCGGCTCAGCCCTGGGGAGATCGTGCTCAGGCGGCCTTCGGCGAGGCGCCGGTCCGCACCGGCAGCGGGACCGTGCACCAAGCAATCCTGGCCCTCGGTCGCCAGGACGTGGACCCGGACGGTCTGCAGCCACCCGCGGGCATCACGATCCTTGGTATGAGCAGCGACCACCTGGTGGTCGACCTCGGTGATCACCTCGTCGCGGTCGGCGACGAGATCGAGTTCGGTGTCGGCTACGGCGCACTCGTGCGGGCGATGACATCGCCCTACGTCACCAAGATCGAGCACCTCGGCCGTCCCGTCGCAGCCGAGGCGACCCAGCTGCCAACACCGATCCACACCGCTTGGCCCACAGAGCGATGACGGTTTCTTACCGGTGTCATCGCCCGCGGATCTAGCTCGCGACGTAGACCGTATTGGTCGAGTACCCGCCGGTCAGCGGGTTGGGGAACCGGACGATGGATGCCTCGGACCGGTCGAAGACGTCGGCGAGGACGGCCTCGAAGTCGGGATCGGGCGGATCATCGGACCACAGCGCGAAGACCCCGCCCGGGTGCAGGTGCCCGGCGAGCTTTGCCAGTCCCGCCGGCGTGTAGAACGCGGCGTGGCTCGGATGCAAGAGGTGTCGCGGCGTGTGATCGATATCGAGCAGGACGGCGTGGAAGCGCCGGCCCGGGGACTCCGGATCAAAGCCGACGGCGGTGTCCGCCATGGCGAAGAAGTCGCCCTGCTGCAGACGCACCCGCGGATCCGATGCCAGCTCGGCGGTGTCGGGAAGCAACGCACGTTGATGCCAGCCGATGACCTCACCGAGCGCTTCGACCACGACGAGCGAACGAATGCGGGGATCGACGAGCACCGTCTGCGCGGTGTAACCGAGCCCCAATCCCCCGACGATGACATCGAGGTCGGCATCGACCGCCTGAGCCAGGCCGAGGCGCGCCAGTTCCACCTCGGCCGCAGTGAACAGGCTCGACATCAGGAACTCGTCGCCGAGCTTGACCTCATACACATCGACGTTCAGCGACGGCTCGATTCGGCGCCGCAGGCTGATGATCCCCATGGGGGTCTCGGACCAGTCGAGTACCTCGAAACGTGCCCCCACGACGCACCACCGACCCGTCTGCAATCTCGCTCGCCGAGAGCAGCTCGGCGGGTGAATCCTATAGGCAGTGATGCCGGCAAGTGACGGTTGCACCCAGAGGTAGCGACACTTATCTGCTAAGTGGCGCTATCATTTATTCATGGCGACACTTGCCCCGTTGACGTATGAGACTCTGCGTTGGCAGCCAAGTCTTGATCTCGGGCACTCCCGAAGCTCTCGCCGCGCAGGTCCGTACTCCGCCGCGGTCCCTGCTGCCATCGCCGACCTGGATATTTCGCTGCCCCCGTCCGTTCACTCGGAGATGGAGGACGCCAGCCACGAGATCGCCCGTTTCGACGCCGAGATCGGCAGTGACGTCGCACCGTTCGCCTCGGTGCTGTTGCGCTCGGAGTCGGCGGCCAGTTCCCGCATCGAAAACCTCACCGCCTCGGCCCGATCCATCGCCGAAGCCGAGTTGCCGAACGGAAAGGGCAAGCCCAACGCTGAGCTCATCGTGGCCAACACCGCCGCGATGCAGGCCGCTATCGCCCTGTCGGACACCATCACAGCCGAGGCGATCCTGGCCATGCACGCAGCGTTGCTGGAGGGTCAGACGCGGCACACGCCCGGACGGTGGCGCACCGAGCCGGTGTGGATCGGGAGCGGGAACAGTCCGCTCGCAGCCGAGTTCGTCCCTCCTGACCATGCCCGTGTTCCGGCAGCGATCGATGATCTGATCGCTTACGCGCAGCGCGACGACGCTCCGCTGCTGGCGCACATTGCCGTGACTCATGCCCAGTTCGAGACCATCCACCCGTTCACCGACGGCAACGGACGCACCGGCCGCGCCCTGGTCCAGGCCATGTTGCGCAACAGCGGCTTGACCCGGCAGGTCACCACTCCGGTTTCGGCCGGGTTGTTAGCTGACACCGCGGGGTACATCGACGCGCTCACCGTTTACCGCCAGGGCGACGCGGTACCGATTGTCGAGAAGTTTGCCCAGGCCAGCATCCGGGCCATCGTCAACGGACGACAACTGGTCACCGAACTGCGCGAGATACGCTCCGGTTGGAATGAGCGACTCACCGCAAGATCGGACTCGGCGGCGTGGAAGGTCGCTGATCTTCTGATTCGCCGCCCGGTCGTCAACAGTGTGCTGCTGCGAGATGAACTCGGTTTGCGCACCGACCATTCACGGCGATACCTCGATCCGCTGACCGACGCTGGGATTGTCGTGGAATCTACGGGGCGCACACGCGACCGGATCTGGCGTGCACCGGAAATCCTCAACGCACTCGACGCATTCGCTGAGCGGGCAGGACGACGCGGCTGACCCGCATCGGGTTCCTCAGCCATCAGATGCGACGCATGAAGGATTCGTTCCTCGTTCTCCCGGTCATCGCAGCGACCCTTGTCCGGCGACCCGTGCTTGTAAGTGCCGGCGGGACATGCCAGACCAGCAACGATGGCGCTGGCCGCGTCGGTGAGGTTGATCGAAGACATGTAAGTGTTCCTGCGACCGGCCTGGAATGCGATGTGGTGACGCGCCATGTTCATGATCTACTCGCTGTGGGCCGCCCCCACACCGTAGAACAGCCCGAATCGCAGAATCACTGCATCGCCGCCGGTGGCCAGCCGCGATCAAGGCGGGCACCGTGTAGCTACCGATCGCACCGGTGCCACCCGTGATAAAGACGCGCATCGCTCGCTACCTCCGTTGGTATCGCGCGGATTCGGCCGCTCCAGAGTGACCCGACCCGTGGTGGTCTTGACTGTGGTCTTCTTCAGACTTCCTGGACTACGCACCGCGGCCCAAGCCGGCCACCAGAACCAGCGACCCAGCAGCATGATCAGTGGAGGTATCACGAAGGTCCGCACGATCAGGGTGTCCAGCAGCAACCCGACGCAGACCGTCACACCGATCTGGGCGATGCTGTCCACCGTGCTCCCGGCCAGCGCGAACATCGTCGTCCCGAACACGATGCCGGCGGTAGTCACCACGCCGCCGGTTCCGGCGAAAGCACGGATCAACCCGGTGCCGATTCCGGCGACTGCTTCCTCCCGGATCCGCAGCGCCAGCAGCAGGTTGTAGTCGGTGCCAACGGCCACCAACGCGATGAACGCGATGGGCGCCACCGCCCAATGCAGCGGCCGGCCCAGCAGATGTTGCCAGAACAGCACGCTGACCCCCAGCGCCGAGGCGTAGGAGACGATGACGGTGCCGACCACCGCCAGCGCCGCCACCGGACTGCGCAGCATCACCGCGACGATCGCGAAGATCAACGCCAGCGTCGCCACTACCAGTAGTACCGTGTCGCCACGTACCAGCACCTGCAGGTCCCGAGTGGCCGGTCCGACCCCGGCCAGATGTACCGACACCCCGGTCACAGTGCCCTCTTTGGTCGCCTCCCGTACTGCAACCGCGATCTGTTCGGCCCTCCGGGCGCCGTCGGTCCCCCATTCCTGGCCCTCGCCGTACACCAGTAGTAGGGTCGCGCTACCGTCCGGCGACACCAGGGTGCGCAGGACTTCGCCGTAACGCGGGTCCGACAGTGCGCGGGCCGGCAGGTAGAAGCCGCCCGCCGCACTGCCGCGGAAATCGCCGGCGATCTCCCGCAGGTAGCCGGTGAGTTCGTCCAGCTGCGGTGCGAAGGTGTCCGCCGCGCCGCGCAACTCGTCGGTGGCGCTGCGGGCGCGGCTCACCACCTCGCGCATCGACTGCACCGCGGCCGGCAGCCCGGCCAGCGCTGCCGTCGCGGCACCCGATCCGGTCGTCAACCTGGTTGCGCCATCGGACAGTTGCGACGAGCTGCGGACGACGTCGTCGACCGGCTCGACGATCCGGGTCAGTACCGAACAGATCGGGTTGGCCGGGCAGTCCGGGGTGTTGTCGACCAAGCCGCGTAACGGGTCGAGATATCCCGATACCGCATCGAGGTTGTGCCGCAAGCCATCCATGCCACTGCGCATATCAGCTGCGGCCGCGTCGATTTGGCGCAGACCGGAGGTACCACCGGCCAGTCCGCTCTCCAGTGAATCCAGCGTTGCCGATACCTGCGACAGCACGGCGTCGATGTCGATCACCCGGGACAGCCGCTCGGTCAGCGAGCCGATCCCGTCGCCGAGTTGTTCGCCTACCAACCCCGACTGATGGGTCAGCGTGGCCTCGTCGGGCGCCTTCCCGGCCGGACGGCTCGCCGATTGCACACTTCGTACCCCCGGAATTGCCATGAGCCCTTTGCTGATCCGTTCGATGGCGATCAACCCGGCCGGATTGCGCAGATCATGATCCGCTTCGACGGTGACCATGTCGGGCAGCAACCGGTTGACGTCGAAGTGCCGGTCCATCGCGGCGTAGCCACGGTTGGATCCGGTGTCGGCCGGGGTCGCCGACGGCTCGTTCCACCCGGTATGCATCCCGACCAACGGCAGCATCAAGACGAGGATCAGCCCCGCGCTCACGGCCATGATCGGTCCAGGCCAGCGAGCGACCATCACCCCGAGCCGCCGCCACCGACGGGCGATGACCGACCGGCGTGGCTCCAGCAGGCCGCGACTGCCGGCCAGCGCGATCAAAGCGGGAGTCAGCGTCAATGCCGCCACCATTCCGACCAGAACGCCTATCGCACAGGGTATTCCGGCGCTACGGAACATGCTGATACTGGCAAGGTTCAAACACGCCAGCGCGACCGCGATGGTCAGCCCCGAGCCGACGATGACGGGGGCGACACCGCGGTAGGCGGCGGCCAGCGCGTCGCCTGGGCCGGCCCCCCGGCGACGGCCCTCGTGGTAACGGCCGATCAGAAAGATCGCGTAGTCGGTACCCGCGCCCAAGATCATCGCCGAGATCAGCGCCACGGTGAACAGCGACACCTCGACGAGTCCGCGGTCACCGAGTGCCGCGACCACCGGCCGGGCCACCGCCAAGGCCAGGCCCACCGAGATCAGCGGGATCGCCGCGGCCACCGGCGACCGGTAGACGGCCAGCAGCAACAGCAGTATCACCACGACGGTGGCGACGGTGATGGCCAGCATCTGATGGTCGATCGCGGCGAACTCGTCGACCAGGGTGGCGCCCGGCCCAGTGACCAGGACATGCAGGCCGGTGGGCGGTCCGAGCCGATCGACCGCATGACGGACCGCGGCGACGGACTCGGCGGCGGCCGAGGTGCCCAACGCCCCGGACAGCCGCACCATCAAGTCGACCGCCCGACCGTCATGGCTCTGGGCGGCCGCCGCCGTCAGCGGCGACGTCCACAGATCGGTGACCGCGTCGACATGGCGGGTGTCGGAACGTAACGCGGACACTAGCGCCTCGTAGTAGCTCCGGTCCGCGGGTTGCAGGGGATCATCTCGCTCCAGCACGATGTAATTGAGGTTGTTGCTGGGTGCGTCGCCGAAGAGCTCCGCGGAGCGGACGGCGGCGAGGTTGTTGGCCGTGTCGGCGGGCATGAACGAGCCGGAGTGCGACACGACGACCCGTTCGAGCTGCGGCACGAACGCATTGGCGAGTCCGGCCACCGCGATCCACGCCACGATCACCACGAGGGCCCGGCGCTGCAGCTGCCGTGCGAAACGGGTCAGCGGGTCAGGCAATGTACTGCTGCCCGAAGGGCGAGCCGTCGAACAGCACGGCGACCTGCGGTTCCCGGTGCTGCAGTCCCCGTACCTGCGTCGACCGCGCCGCGGCGGCGTCCAGTAGGGCACGCAGACCGGGCTGTTGGGCGGCCAGTTCGGCAATGGCCACCTCGGCGGGCACACCCTCGTAGTGGGCCTGGTCGAGCCTTGCCGTCAAGGCGGTCATCCAGCGCTGCTGCAACGCCAGCAGCAGTCCTTCCTCGCTGCCGAACATCCGCTCGACTTCGGACAAATTTCCGTTGAAATGCAGTGCTGAATCCGGGGATTCGGCGGCGCGGTCGATCAGGTCGGCCATGAAGGCCATCCGCTCGTGCAGTTGGTTCCAGGTCATGTCAGCAACGCTAGGAATCAATCGCCGGTTCGACATCGTGCCGCGGTTCGGTTTTCGATCTCCTACCGGGGTCTCAGTGAAATCCACCCACAGCAGGATGTGCACGGCTGGCGGCCCTTCTACGATGAGCCGATGCTGCGTGTGGCAACCGCGTTCGTGCGCGATCGGCTCCGGCAGCGCAGCGCGCTCATCCCGCCCGGCTACTCCTGGTCGTTCATCTTGCTGGTCGACTCGGCCATGGCGGCCGGTTTGGCGGCGTCGATACTGCAGCGTCCCCGCGCCGATCTGCCCGCCAGCATCGGGGCGGCTGCGCTGACGCTGGCACCGTTGGCGTTGTTCTTCCTGGCCGGGGTCAAGTTCCTGCCCGCCCTGGTGCTGGCCACCTCCGGCGCGGCCACCGCCATTCTGCTCTTCGCCACTTCGACACCGATCGCGGGCGATTTCGCCCCGGTGCTGCTGGTCGTGGCGCTTGGGTCGTTCGGGGCGTTGGCCCGGTTGCTGTCCGGGGCGGTGGCGCTCGGGCTGGTCTCCGCGCTATTGGCAGCCGCAGCCGGCGCACACCGCCTGGATTCGCCGGCGCTGTATCTGGGCATGGCTGCGATGGGCTGGCTGGTCGGGATTCTGACCCGGATCCAAGCGGGTCTGCTGGTGCAACAGCAGGAGCTGCAGGCAGGTCTGGCCCGACACGCCGCCGCCGACGAACGCCGCCGGATCGCCCGCGAGGTGCACGACGTGATCGCGCATTCCCTGAGCATCACACTGCTGCACGTCACCGGGGCGCGCCGCGCCTTGCAACAGGACCGCGACGTCGACGACGCGGTGGAGGCACTGACCGATGCCGAGCGACTGGGTCGCCAGGCGATGGCCGATATCCGACGCACGGTCGGGCTGCTGGACGACGGCCTGACCGTCACCGCACCCGAGCCCGGAATCACCGACATCCCAGCGCTGATCACCGATTACGGACAGGCCGGAGTCGATGTCACACTGCGCACCGACGGTCCCCTGGAGACTGTGTCGGCCGCGGTGGGTCTGGCGCTCTACCGTATCGCCCAGGAGTCGCTGGCCAATGTCGCCAAACACGCTCCCGACTCGAAAGCCGTGGTAGGGCTCATGGTTTCGCCGTCAACAGCGTTACTGTCGATTCTCAACCAGCAGCCCGTCACGGTGACCTCGGCGTCGGCGGATGGCCGAGGCGTAGCCGGGATGCGCCAACGGGTCGAGTTGCTCGGCGGCGTCATCGACGTCGGGCCGTGCGCGCAGGGCTGGTCGGTGCGCGCCGAGATTCCGTTGACCGAGCCGGCCCCGCGGTCATGGAGATGTCATGGCTGACATGACCGGCCCCGAGATCTCCGTGCTGCTGGTCGACGATCAGGATCTGGTGCGCTCCGGGCTGCGCCGGATCCTGCGTCGCAAGGACGGGTTCGTCGTCGTCGCTGAATGTGCCGACGGCGACGAGGTTCCCGGTGCGGTCACCGAACACCGGCCGGATGTGGTGGTGATGGACCTGCGAATGAAGAGGGTCGACGGGATCGAAGCCACCCGCGGACTTGCCGCTGTGCCCGGCTCGCCACCGGTGCTGGCATTGACCACGTTCAACGAGGAAGAGCTGCTGTCCGGGGCGTTGCGGGCCGGGGCGTCGGGATTCGTGCTCAAGGACTCCTCGGCCGAAGAGCTGATCCGCGCGGTGCGAGCAGTCGCCGGTGGCGACGGCTACCTCGACCAGGTCGTCACCGCCCGCGTGCTCGACACCTACCGGGCCGTGGCCGTCGAACGCCGCGCCGACGTCGTGGCGGAACTGACCGCGCGCGAGCGCGATGTCCTCGGGTTGATCGGGCAAGGGCGGTCCAACGGCGAAATCGCCGACGAGCTCTACATCTCGGAGGTGACGGTGAAAAGTCACGTCGGCCGCATCTTCGCCAAACTCGACCTGCGCGACCGTGCCGCGGCCATCGTCTACGCCTACGACCACGGCATCGTCACACCGCGACACGGCGGCTGATGCAGCCAGGCAGAGCCTAACTCCGCTCGTCTCGAAGCGGTGGTTGCGATAGTTGGTGTCGCTGTTAACCACCTGGAACGACGGGGCTGATCATGGCCGAGGAGCCACAGCCCCGGCCGTAAACGATCTGTGGGCCGGCAAGGGGTTATGCCCTTGCCGGCCCACAGATTACGTAAAGATCAGACCGCGGTCACTCCGGTGGCCTGGGGGCCCTTGGCACCCTGTCCTACCTCGAACTGAACCCGCTGGTTCTCCTCCAGTGAGCGGTAGCCACCGCCCTGGATCTCGGAGTAGTGGACGAAGACGTCCGCACTGCCGTCATCGGGAGCGATGAAGCCGAAGCCCTTTTCGCCGTTGAACCACTTCACGGTTCCTTGCGTCATATTTCCTGTACTTCTTCCGTTTATCTTCACGAATGCAGAACACATTCGCCTGACATCGTAATCCACAATCGGGAATCTTGGAATCCGTCTTCGACGGTAGGTCGAGCAGACGATCTCAATTACCCTCTGACCTGCCACTACTCTGTCGGGCTGACAGGATTTGAACCTGCGACCACTTGACCCCCAGTCAAGTGCGCTACCAAACTGCGCCACAGCCCGCCACCACCGCAACAACCCCGGCAGCAGGTCGAAAGCCTACCGCAAGCGAACGGGCTCCCCGAACCCACGTGAGGGCACCGGCGGGCCGGATCCAGACGCGTTAGGCTCGCCCACGCGAGACTGCCCCCTCGGCATGCGCCACTACCCCAGGAACGCGACTGATGCAGATCCCCTTCGTCGAAGCAATGCTCGGCATGGTCGATCGTCGCCCGGAGCCGATGCACATCCCCGGGACCACCGAAGACGCCGTCACCGACGACGTCGTCGATACCGTCGACACCGGCGACACCGTGCTGCTGCTGCAGAAGATGGAGAACCGGCTGGTCCGCCACTCCCTGCGCCACCCCGATGTGCTGTCCGCCGAGCAGCTGCGCCGGCTGCGGTATCTGCTCAATTTCGCCCGGCTGGGTGACTTCGAGCCCGGCGCCGCCGGCCCGGGCGGCACCCGGGGACGCGGCGACGTCTCCGTCGGCCCGGAGCTGGCCCCGTGGCGGGCCAGGGTGTCCGACGCTCTGTACGCTCCGCTGCGCGACGAGCGCGACCCGGTGATCGCGCTGACCGCCGCCCGCGACGCACTGGGTGGCCTGGCCGCCGATCAGGACGAGCAGCGCCAAGTGCTGCTCGATCGCCACGGCGACGACTTCTCCCGCTGCGAACTCGACGCCGAGGTGGGCCACAAGAAGCTGGTCACCGTCCTGGGCGGCGGGGGCGGCGCGGGCTTCGTCTACATCGGCGGCATGAATGCGTTGTTGGAGGCCGGATCCGTCCCCGACTACCTGATCGGCTCGTCGTTCGGTTCGATCCTGGGAGCGGTGGTCAGCCGGGCGCTGCCGGTTCCCATCGAGGAGTACGTCGCGTGGGCGAAGACGGTGTCGTTCCGCGCCATCCTGGGGCCGGAGCGGCTACGCCGCCGCCACGGTCTGACCGGCGTGTTCTCGTTGAACTTCAATCAGTTCGCCGACGCCATGTTCCGCCGTGAGGACGGCGAGCCGATGCGGATGTCGGATCTGGCCATTCCGTTCGACGCAGTGGTGGCCGGGGTGCGCCGGCAGCCGTTCGCCGCCCTCCCCTCGCGGTACCGCAATCAGAGCCTCGCGGCCCTGCAGCTCCGGTCTTTCCCCTATCTTCCGATCGGGCTCGGCCCGCAGGTGGCGGCGCGGCTCTGGCAGACCGCCGCCTTCATCGACCCGCGGGTGGTCACCCCGCTCGTCATCGGGGGCGACGATCCGGCCCGCGATGTCAATGTCGTCGACGCCGCGTCGTTCTCCTCGGCGATCCCCGGGGTGCTGCACCACGAGACCAACGATCCGGCGATGACGCCGCTGTTCGACGCGCTGCTGGCCGACAACGACGTCGGGGCCCTGGTGGACGGTGGCGCGGCCAGCAATGTTCCCGTCGAGCTGGCCTGGAAGCGGGTCCGCGACGGCCGGCTGGGAACCCGCAACGCCTGCTACCTCGCATTCGACTGCTTCCATCCGCAGTGGGATCCGCGGCACCTGTGGCTGGTGCCGATCACCCAGGCGATCCAGCTGCAGATGGTGCGCAACGCCCCCTACGCCGACCACCTGGTCCGGTTCTCCCCGACGCTGTCGCCGGTGAACCTGGCGCCGTCGGCGGCCACCATCGAGCGGGCCTGCCAATGGGGACGCAGCAGTGTCGAGCGCGCGATTCCGGTGGTCTCGGCGCTGCTGGAACCCATTTGGTGGGAAGGCGAGAAGCCGGCGGTGGTGGACTCCGAGGCAGCGCGACCGGTGCACCAGCAGGCCGCTCCGATGAGCACGGTGATGTCGGCGCTGCGTGCGCCGCGGAGCCGCTGGGAGCGGTGGCGCAACCGCGACGCGATCTGACGCGCTCAGACCGCCATCAGCCGGTACAGCCCGATCAGGCCGACCACGAGGATCACCGCGCGTAGCGCGTTCGGTGAGAGCCGGCGCCCGTAGTGACCGCCCAGGTATCCGCCGATCAGTGAGCCGACCGCGATCAATCCCGCTGCGGTCCAACTGATCCGGTCGAACGCCGTGAGGATGTACGCCAGCGCGGCGACCACGTTGACCAACAGCGTCAACAGCACCTTCGCCGCGTTCATCCGCTGCATCGACTCCGGCAGCAGCACACCCATCACGCCGATCAGCAAAATGCCCTGCGCCGCAGAGAAATAGCCCCCGTAGACGGCGACCCCGAACGTCCCGAGCGTCAGCGCCACCATCCGGCCACGGCTGAGGTGGTCAACGGATCGGCCGGACTCCTCGGCCCGCCGCTGGGCGATCGCCTGGATCTTCGGGCCGACCACCACCAGCGCCAGGGCGCCGACCAACAGCGCCGGAACTACCCGGTTGAACACGCTTTCCGGCAGGTGCAGCAACAGATAGGCGCCGCACATCGCACCGATCACCGACCCCGGGATCTGCCAGCGCAGCCGGTCCCACTGCCCGCGCAGTTCGCGGCGGTACGCCCAGGTGCCCGAAACCCCGCCGGCCACCAGGCCGATCGAGTTGGAGATGGTCGCGGTCAGCGGCGGGAATCCCAGCGTCACCAGTGTCGGGAAGGTGATCAGCGTCCCGGAGCCGACCAGGGAGTTGACCGCCCCGGCGCCCACTCCGGCCAGGATGATCAACACCATCTGCGAAACGGGCACCGACTCCCCCTTCTCCGAGGCCTCAGCGCGTGCGCTTGGCGCCCCGCTTCTCTCGCACCCGTACGTTGACCCGGATCGGACTGCCCTCGAATCCGAACGTCTCGCGCAGCCGTCGCTCCAGGAACCGGCGGTAGCCGGCCTCCAAGAATCCGGAACTGAACAACACGAACGTCGGCGGACGGGCTGTGGCCTGGGTGGCGAACAGGATGCGCGGCGCCCGCCCGCCCCGCGCCGGGGGCGGTGTCGCAGCGACGACTTCTTTGAGCCAGGAGTTGAGCTGCCCGGTCGGTATCCGCCTGTCCCACGATGCCAGCGCGCTCTCCAGCGCGGGCACCAACTTCTGCACGGCGCGACCGGTTTTCGCGGAGATGTTGACCCGCTGCGCCCAAGCCACCCGGGCCAGGTCACGGTCGATCTCCTTATCGAGCAGGTAGCGCCGGTCTTCGTCGACCAGATCCCACTTGTTGAATGCCAGCACCATCGCCCGGCCCGCCTCGATCACCATGGCCAACACCCGCTGATCCTGTTCGGTCAGCGGCTGGGACGCATCCACCAACACGATCACCACTTCGGCGGTATCGATGGCGCCGTGAGTGCGTACCGAGGCGTAGAACTCATGTCCGCTGGCCTGCGCCACCTTGCGGCGCAGGCCGGCGGTGTCGACGAAACGCCAGATCTTGCCGTCCATCTCGATCAGCGAGTCGACGGGGTCGACCGTCGTTCCGGCGACGTCGTGCACCACCGACCGTTCGTCGCCGGCCAGGCGATTCAGCAGTGAACTCTTGCCGACGTTGGGCTTGCCGACCAACGCCACTCGTCGTGGGCCACCGGTGCCCGCCGCCACCTCGGCGACCTCGGGCAGCTTGGCGACCACGTCGTCGAGCAGGTCGGCCACCCCGCGTCCGTGCAGGGCGCTGACCGCGTGCGGTTGGCCCAGCCCCAGCGACCACAGCGCCGTCGCGTCGGACTCACCGCGTTCACCGTCAACCTTGTTGGCGGCCAAAAACACCGGCTTGCCCGAGCGACGCAGGATCTTCGCGGCGGCCTCGTCGCCGGCGGTGGCGCCGACTACCGCGTCCACCACCAGGATCACCGCGTCGGCGGTGCGCATCGCCACCGACGCCTGTTCGGCCACCAACTGCTGCAAGCCCTTGGCGTCGGGTTCCCAGCCGCCGGTGTCCTGCACCACGAACCGGCGCCCGGTCCACAACGCGTCATAGGAGACCCGGTCGCGGGTCACTCCGGGCAGGTCCTGCACCACCGCCTCGCGCCGGCCCAGGATGCGGTTGACCAGAGTCGACTTGCCGACGTTCGGCCGGCCCACCACCGCCACCACGGGCGGGGGGCCGGCGTCCTCGGCGAGCTCGTCGAATCCAGCGTCTTCGCCTAGCTCCCAGTCACTTTCGTCGACCCAGGTGCCGTCGGATTCAGAAGAAGTCATCGGATCGCCCCGCAACGTTGCTCGACCAGCTCTCGCAGGTGGTCGACCACCTGCTCCTGGGTCATCTCTCCGGTGTCCACGATCACCGCGTCGTCGGCGGGCCGCAGCGGCGACACCGCCCGCGTCGAATCCAGCTCGTCGCGCCGAAGCACATCGGCCAGCACAGCGGCGTAGTCATCGCCCAACCCGGCCGCCACGTTCTGGTCGTTGCGCCGCCGGGCGCGTGTCTCGGCCGAGGCGGTGAGGAAGATCTTCACGTCGGCGTCGGGCAGCACCACGGTGCCGATGTCACGGCCTTCCACCACCACACCGTCGGTTTGGCCGGCCAGCTGCCGCTGTAGGGCGACCAGCCGGGTGCGCACCTCGGGAATCGCCGACACTCCGGACACCGCCCGGGTTACCTCGTCGCCGCGGATCTCGCCCGAAACATCTTCTCCGCCAAGGTAAGCGCGGTCACCGTCGGGGTGGGAGTCCACCGCGACCTCGACACCGTCGGCAATGCGGGCGATGCCCGCGGCGTCATCGAGGGCGACATCGGACCGCAGTACCGCCAGGGTGACGACCCGGTACATCGCACCGGTGTCCAGATAGCCTTCCCCCAGCGCTCGGGCCAATCCCCGGGCCACCGTGGATTTACCGGTTCCGGCCGGCCCGTCGATGGCGACGACGACGCCGCTGCCGGGGCTCACAACCCGACCGCCTTGTACAGTTCGCCGATCTCCTTGCGGCCCAATACCCGAATGGTGCCGGGCCGCTGCTCCCCCAGTGCAACCGCGCCGATGTCGGTGCGCACCAGCTCCTGAACCGGAAACCCGACCGCCGCCAGCATCCGGCGCACGATGCGCTTGCGGCCCTCGTGCAGGGTCACCCGCACCAGGGACTTGCCGGGCACGGCGTCGACCACCGCGAAGTCATCGACCTTCGCCGGGCCGTCGTCGAGTTCGACGCCCTCGCGCAGCTTCTTGCCCAGCCCGCGCGGGATCGACCCGAGCACGGTGGCCACATAGGTTTTGGGGATCTGATAGGACGGGTGCATCAGCCGGTGCGCCAGCTCGCCGTCATTGGTCAGAATCATCAGTCCCTCGGTGTCAGCGTCGAGCCTTCCGACGTGAAACAGCTTGGCATCTCCGCGAATCCGATGCTCGACGTAGTCGCCGATGCACGGCCTGCCGCGATCGTCCGACATCGTCGAATGCACACCGCGCGGTTTGTTCAGGGCCAGATAGACCCGGGTGTCATCGACGCTCACCCGCGCCCCGTCGACCCGGATCACCACAGCGCCGGGATCCACCCGGGTGCCCAGCTCGGTGACCACCTGTCCGTCGACCTCGACCCGGCCATCCAGAATCATTCGCTCGGCGACGCGGCGCGACGCGACACCGGCCTGCGACAACACCTTCTGCAGGCGTACGCCATCGGAATCCGGGTTGGAATCGGAGAACGCCATCAGAGGTGGTCCACATCGAAGGTCAGCGGCTGATCGGCGGCCCGCGTACCGCCGAGTTTCATGAAACGCGGTTCGCTGTCCAGGGATTCACTCAGGTCGTCGATCGTGTCGACATCGGGCAACAACGGTGCGATGTCAGGCAGGTCTGCCAGCGACGACAGGCCCAGCCGCTCCAAGAACAACTCGGTGGTCGCGAACGTCACCGCGCCGGTGTCTTCGTCGGCGCCCGCTTCGGTGATCAAGCCGCGCGCCAGCAGCGTGCGCATCACCGCGTCCACGTTGACACCGCGCACCGCGCTGACCCGGGCCCGCGTCACCGGTTGGCGATAGGCGACCACCGCCAGCGTCTCCAAGGCGGCGCGGGTCAGTTTGGATCGTGCGCCGTCGAGCAGCAGGCGCTCGACATACGGGGCGAACCGCGCGCGGGTGTAGAGCCGCCAGCCGCCGCCGGCTTCGCGCAGGTCGATGCCGCTGTCACGTTCGGTGAGTTCGTCGGCCATCGCCCGCAGTTTGGCGGTGATCCGGTACACCGGTTGGTCGGTGGCGGCCGCCAGCGACTCCTCGGTCACCGGGGTGTCCACCACCAGCAGCAGGGCCTCGATCACCGCACCCAGCTCGGCATCCTCCAGTTCGGGGGTCACGGCGACGTCGATGCCGAGGTCGGAACCGGCGGGCCCGGCGAACTCGGCAGCCCCGGACAGCTCGGACGGCTCGGACAGCCCGGAAGACCCGGACGGCTCCGACACCTCGGGCTCGGACATGTGGTCAGTCATCAATTCGTCTCGCACTACTCGGCCGATTCTGCTTTCACCAGTTCTAAGTCGCCAGCGGTCGGACGTTCACCGGTCCACGACACCTGGAGCACACCAAGTGGTTCTGACTGGTCGAATGCTACCGCCCGGGCTCGATACAGTTCGAGCAGCGCCAAGAAGCGGCCGACGATCTCGATCGGCGCCTGGCAGTCCGCGACCAATTCGGAGAACGAGGCCCACGCACCGCTGCCACGCGACTCCAGCAATGTCAGCAGCACGCCGGCCTGCTCGGGCACCGACACCATCATCTGATGCAGGTGCTCGGTGCCCACGATCGGAACCGGGCGCGGCGTGAACGCAGCCGCCGCGATCTGGGCGAACGACTCGGCATCGACGCCGAGCAGCACCTCGGGCAGCAGGTTGGCGAAGCCGTCTTCCAGCGACACCGCGCGCGGATAGCTGCGCAGCGCGGCCGCCTCCAATTCGGCGAACATCTGCGCGACATGCTTGAACGCCCGGTACTGCAGTAGCCGGGCGAACAGCAGGTCACGGACCTCCAGTAGCGCCAGATCTTCTTCGTCGTCGACCCGTCCGGCGGGCAGCAGCCGGGCCGCCTTGAGATCGAGCAGCGTGGCGGCGATGACCAGAAACGCTGTCGTCTCCTCCAAGCCCAGCTGCGGCCCGACGTCGCGGGTGTAGGCGATGAAATCATCGGTGACCTGGTGCAACGCCACCTCGGTGACGTCGAGGCGGTGCGCGAAGATCAACTGCAGCAGCAGATCGAACGGACCCTCGAAGTTGGTCAGTCGAACCTGGAAACCGGTGGTCGCCGTTTCGATCTCGGTGTCGGGGTTCACGCGCCGAATCGGTCGATGACTTCGCGGGCGAGCGCGCGGTAGGCCTGCGCACCGCCGGACTTCGGGGCCCAGGTGGTGATGGGCTCGCCCGCCACGGTGGTCTCCGGGAAACGGACCGTGCGGGTGATCACCGTGTCGAACACCAGGTCACCGAAGCGCTCCACCACCCGCGACATCACCTCCCGGGAGTTGACCGTGCGCGGGTCGTAACGAGTCAGCAGGATCCCGCTGATCTCCAGCTTCGGGTTCAGCCGGTCGCGGACCTTCTCGACGGTGTCGGTCAGCAGCGCCAGACCGCGCAGCGAGAAGTACTCGCACTCGGTCGGGATCAGCACCCCGTCGGCGCAGGCGAGCCCGTTGACGGTGAGCAGCCCCAGCGACGGCTGGCAGTCCACCAGCAGATAGTCGTAGCGGTCCAGCACCGGTCGCAGTGCGCGCGTCAGCGAATGCTCCCGCCCCACCTCGTTGACGAGCTGGATCTCCGCGGCCGACAAGTCGATGTTGGAGGGCACCAGGTCCAGGTTCTCGATCCGGGTCTGCATCAGCACGTCGTCGATTGCGACCCGCGGCTCCACCAGCAGGTTGTGGATGGTGTGCGCCAGTTCGTAGTGCGGCACCCCGAGGCCCGCCGACAGCGCACCCTGCGGGTCCAGATCCACCAGCAGGACTTTGCGGCCGTATTCGGCCAGCGCCGCGCCGAGGTTGATGGTGGAGGTGGTCTTGCCGACGCCGCCCTTCTGGTTGCACATCGCGATGACCTTGGCCGGGCCGTGTGTCGAGCGGGGCTGTGGCTCGGGGATGTTCCGCGGTGGACGCCCGGTCAAGCCGACGCCGGAGCTGTCGTCGTCGCTCATGGCCGGGTCGGCGAGGTGGTGGCGGACATCCGAAGAAGTCTAACGGGTGACCGCCGCCCATACCTGCTACATGAAGCAGTCGCCGGGGATGCCGAGCGCCATAAGATCGCAGCTATGAGTCTCAAACGACGCATGCCCTTCCTGCGGTGGTCGTTCCTGCGGATGGCTACCGGCGCCCGCAACATCACCACGACCGGCCAGATCGGCGACGGCCGCGAAGCCGCCGCCGTCGACTACGTACTGGCCAACGCCCGGGCCGGCGACATCGACGACGTGTTGGCCCGCATCGACGAGTTCGCCTACGAGAAGTCGCTGCTGATCAACATCGGCGACGAGAAGGGCGCGCTGCTCGACGCCGCGGTGCAACGGGTCAACCCGGCGCTGGCCCTGGAACTGGGCACCTACTGCGGTTACAGCGCGCTGCGCATCGCCCGCGCCGCTCCGGCAGCCCGGATCTATTCGATCGAGCTCGCCGAGGCCAACGCCATCAACGCCCGGCAGATCTGGGCGCACGCCGGGGTGGCCGACCGGGTCACCTGCGTGGTGGGCACCATCGGTGACGGCGGGCGCACGCTGGACGCGCTCACGGCCCGGCACGGCTTCGCCGCCGGCGCGCTGGACTTCTTGTTCCTCGACCACGACAAGGACGCGTACCTGCCCGACCTGCACAGCATCCTGGACCGGGGCTGGCTGCACCCGGGATCGGTCGTGGTCGCCGACAACGTCAAAGTGCCCGGCGCGCCGCGTTACCGCGAGCACATGCGGGCTCTGCAGGGATCGCAGTGGGACACCATCGAGCACAAGACGCATGTGGAGTATCAGAGCCTGCTCCACGACCTGGCGCTGGAGTCGACGTACCTGGGCGGTTGACGCTCGCCGCAAAGGACAGGGTCAGCGGGCGCGGGGGTGGGCGCCGGCCCACACCTCGCGCAGCGCGTTCACCGTGACCAGCGTGTAGATCTGGGTGGTGCTCACCGAGGCGTGGCCGAGCAGCTCCTGCACCACCCGCACGTCGGCGCCGCCGTCGAGCAGGTGGGTCGCGAACGAATGTCGCAGCGTGTGCGGGGACACCTTTGCGGTGATTCCGGCCCGTTCGGCGGCATCGTGCAGCACCTGCCAGGCGCTCTGCCGCGACAACCGCCCCCCGCGGGCGTTGAGGAATACCGCCGCGGTGCCACGGCCGCGGATCGCCAGGCCCGGGCGGCCCCGCACCAGATAGGCGTCCAGCGCCGCCACCGCGGGCCGGCCCACCGGCACCAGCCGCTGCTTGCCGCCCTTGCCGCGCAACAGCACCGACCGGTCACGCACATCGATGTCGTCGAGATCCAGTCCGACGGCTTCGGAGATCCGGGATCCGGTGGAGTACAGCAATTCCAGCAGCGCCCGGTTGCGCAGCATCAACGGACCGTCCGAGGCGCTTTCGCCGCCGGCGCCGGCCAGCAGCGCCGACACCTCGTCGATGGTCAGACTCTTGGGCAGTCGCCGTCCCGGCGTAGGCGGCTTGACGCCGCGCGCCGCGTCCACCGGCGCCATTCCCTCGGCGGCGGCGAACCGGTGCAGGCCCCGCACCGCGATCAGAGCGCGCCCGGCCGAGACCGCCGACAGCGCCGGCACGCCGCTTTCGGGGTCGCCGCGCCGCAGTGCCACCAGGAATTCGGTGACGTCGCTCTCCTGGACACCGGCCAGGTCGTCGACGCCGCGGGCCAGCAGGTGCTCGCTGTAGCGCCGCAGGTCCCGCCGATAGGAGCTCAACGTATTGGCCGCCACCCCGCGCTCGATCGTCAGATGATCCAGGTAGCCCTGCAGTTGCCCGTTGAGCGGACACACCGGCTTGGCCGCCGCGGTCATGACCGGCTCTTCCTGGCGGCGAACGCGGTCGGCCTGTCGACCCAGTCGGCGTCCACCGGACGCGGCGCCCCGAATCCCTGACTGTGCAGATACGCCGCCAGAATCCCGGCCACCGCAATGGCATTGACGATCTCACCGCGAAAGACCATCCTGGCCGCCTCGGCGATCGGGTACCAGGCCAGCGTCAGGTCCGCTTCCTCGTCGTGGGCCTGCGGGCGTTCGACCTCCGAAAGGCCGGTGGCCAGATACACCCGCACCGACTCGTCGGAAAACCCCGGCGTGGAGTCCAGGTCGACCAGCACCTGCCAGGTACTGGCCGTCAAACCCGCCTCCTCGACAAGTTCGCGGCCGGCGGTCAGGTGCGCGGCCTCGCCACCGACGTCGAGCAGTCCGGCGGGCAGCTCCCACAACCGCCGTCCGAACGCGTGGCGGTATTGGTAGATCAGCGGGATCTTGCCGTCCGGGCTCACCGAGTCCATCGCGACGACCCCGACGGCGCCGTAGTGTTCCACCACGTCGCGGGTGGCCGTCTTGCCGCCCGGCATCCGCACCTCGTCGCGGCGCAGCGCGAAGATCTTGCCGCTGTGCAGCAGCTCCGACGAGGTGGTCTCGAAGACGTGTTCAGCCACGGGTGACGTGTTCCGGCCGGGTTTCTTGCCGCGGGTCGGTCAACGGCTGGGCGCTGCCGCCGCGTCCATCTGCTCCGTTCTGGGCGTCATCGTTCTGAGCGCCGACGGGCTCGTAGTGCTCGTGATGGTGCTCGGGGATCTCCACCGGCAGCCGCTCGGCGGCCTTGTAGTCCATTGCCGCACCGACGAACGCCGCGAACAGCGGGTGCGCCCGGGTGGGCCTGCTCTTCAGCTCCGGGTGCGCCTGGGTGCCCACCAGGAACGGGTGCATCTCGCGCGGGTACTCGACGAACTCGACCAGCTTGCCGTCCGGGGACGTGCCGGAGAAACGCAGCCCGCTCTCGGCGATCCGGTCCCGGTAGGCGTTGTTGACCTCGAAGCGATGCCGGTGCCGTTCGGAGACCTCGGTCGCCTGATATGCCTCGGCCACAATCGAATCCGCTTCCAGCACCGCGGGATAGGCGCCCAGGCGCATGGTGCCGCCGAGGTCCGCGGTGCCGGCAACGGCCTCCTGCTGGTCGGCCATGGTCGCGATGACGGGGTCGGGCGTGTCCGGGTCGAACTCCGCCGAGCTGGCTTCGGTGATCCCGGCGGTGCGGGCCGCGTCGATCACGATGCACTGCAGCCCCAGGCACAACCCCAGCACCGGCAGTGCGTGAGTGCGGGCGTACGCGATGGCGCCGATCTTGCCCTCGATGCCCCGGATCCCGAATCCGCCCGGGATCAGCACACCGTGCATCTCCCCCAGCGCGGCGGCCGCCCCGGCGGGGGTGGCGCACTGATCGGAGGTGACCCAGTTGATCTCGACCTTCGCGTAGTGGGTGAACCCGCCGGCCCGCAGCGCCTCGGTCACCGACAGGTAGGCGTCGGACAGGTCGATGTACTTGCCCACCAGCGCAATTCGCACGGTCTCGTGGGGCTCGTGGACCCGGCGCAGCAGCTCATCCCACTCGGTCCAGTCGACGTCCTTGAACGGCAGGTTGAGCCGGCGCACCACGTAGGCGTCGAGTTCTTCGCGGTGCAGCACCTTGGGGATGTCATAGATCGACGCCGCGTCCGGGGTGGAGATCACCCCGTCGACGTCGACGTCGCACATCAGCGCGATCTTGTTCTTCAGCGCTTCGGGCACATCGCGATCGCAGCGCAGGATCAGCGCATCCGGGGTGATACCGATGCTGCGCAGCGCCGCCACCGAGTGCTGGGTCGGCTTGGTCTTGAGCTCACCCGAGGGGGCCAGGTAGGGCACCAGCGACACGTGCAGGAAGAACACGTTGTCCCGGCCGACATCGTGGCGGACCTGGCGGGCGGCTTCCAGGAACGGCTGCGACTCGATGTCGCCGACGGTGCCGCCGATCTCGGTGATGACGACGTCGGGGCGCCGGCCGTCGGTGTCCGGTTCGGACATCGCCAGGATGCGCCGCTTGATCTCGTCGGTGATGTGCGGGATCACCTGCACGGTGTCGCCGAGGTACTCGCCGCGGCGTTCCTTGGCGATGACCGTCGAATACACCTGCCCCGTGGTCACATTCGCCGACCCGGACAGGTCGCGGTCCAGGAACCGCTCGTAGTGGCCGACGTCGAGATCGGTCTCGGCGCCGTCCTCGGTGACGAAGACCTCACCGTGCTGAAACGGATTCATCGTGCCGGGGTCGACGTTGAGGTAAGGGTCCAGCTTCTGCATGGTGACCTGCAGTCCGCGGGCGATCAGCAACTGGCCCAGGCTGCTTGCGGTCAAACCTTTACCCAGTGAGGACGCAACTCCACCGGTGACGAAGAGGTGCTTCGGCTCGGTTTGCGGATGCTTTCGCAGTGGTGGCAAAACCAACCTCCGTGACGACGGCGCAGGAATGAGGGCCTGCCGACCCACGGAAACTCACCCTAACATCGACGGCGCCTCCCGGCCCGGGACACGCCGTCCGGCCGCGGTCACCCTATTGCGCGAGGGTGACCGACCCGGCGCCGTGGCCGATGCCGTACTGGCCCGGGTGCCCGCCCTGGATCAGGCTGCTCACCGCCATGATCGTGGTGATCCGGCCCGACTCGATGTCGACGTCGTCGACCGTGCTGACCGCCGCGGCCACCGCCGCATCGGTGCGGGCCATCGCGACGGCCGCGGTACCCGACGCGCTGCCGTCCCGGCCGGCCAGTACCGCCGCGGAGCCGTGCGGGGCCAGTGCCGCCGCGAACCGCGCGACGCTCAACCCAGCACTGCCGGCATCCTCGGCCAGTGCGCCTCCGGTGATCACCACGGCCGCGTTGGCCGACCCGATTCGCTGTTCGCCGTAGGTGATGAAGCCGGTGTCGCGCAGCGCGGCCAGCACGGTGTCACGCTGGGCGTCGTCAACGGGCGGAACGGCAGGGCTGCGGTTGATCAACAGCGCGATGCCGAGCAGATCGCCGGCCTGGGCGCCCTGATCGATCAGGTTGGTGCTCAGCTGGGCGCCGGCCGGCACGATCCCGGACTCCAGCACGGCGCGCAGCTTCTCTTCGGCGTTGCCCTCGACGAACTGCGGCGTCAACGTCACAGTTCCGGTGACGGTTCCGCCCGCCTGTCCGATGATCCGCGCCACCGCATCGACGTCGTCGTCGGCGGCGTCGGGGGTCCGGAAGATCACCGTGGACTTGCCGTTCAGCGCGTCGCGCACGATCCGGGGCGACATCGCCGCGTCGAAATCGTTTGCGTTGCCGAGTCGTTCGTTCAGCGCGTTCTGCTGGTCGTGCAGCGTGTCGATCTGGGCGCGCAACTCCTGTTTGTCGGACTGCAGGCCGCCCATGAGGGGGCCCGACAGCAGCCCGGACCCGAGAACGACGCCGAACACCAGTGCCAGCAGCACCGCGGTCAGCGACATCGCGTGGTAGCGAGGGGTGATCATCGCGGTGCCCCGATTCTTTTAAGTCACCCAGTGCCGCAGCCACTGCGACAGGTGGTGCCAGTAGTTGCCGAGCCACTCGAGCACCACGCCGTCGGTCTGCGAGACCCACAGCGCGACGATGACCGCCATCAGCATCGTCAGCACCAGCAGTGCGATCGCGCCGGCGGAGATCCGGTTGCGGTACAGCGTCGCGACCGCGCGGGCGTCCACGAGTTTCTCGCCGACCTTGAGCCGGGTCAGGAACATCGACGGATTCGTCAGCTGGCGGGTCCGGTCGAAGAACGTCTCGATGTTGGCCGTGTGCCCGGCCGTCACCAGCAGCGCCGCACCGTGGTGGTCAGCGAGCAGCAACGCCAGGTCCATCGCGGAACCGGCAGCCGGGAACGTCATGGCACCCACGCCGAGGTCCTGGATGCGCTCCAGTCCCGGCGCGTGACCGTCGGCGTCGGCGGGCAGCACCACCTGCGATCCACACCGCAGCACCTCGGCGCTCATCTGGTCGGGGTCGCCGATGATCAGCTGCGGGCGGTATCCGGCTTTGCGCAGCACATCGGCTCCGGCGCCGATACCGATCAGGACGGGCTGGTACTCCTTGATGAACGGCTTGAGGCGCTTCACGTCGTCGGCGGCGTCGGGTTCGTCACCGACCAGCACCACGTGCCGGCGCCGCAGGTCGACGTCGATCTCGGGGATCCCGATCCCGTCGATCAGCAGCGGGCTCTCGCTGCGGATGAACTCGATGGTGTTGCCGGCGAAGGACTCCAGGTGGGCCACCAGCCCGCTCTTGGCCTCGAGCATCAGTTCGGCGATCTCGACGTCGTTGCGTTCGACGCCCCGCGCCAGTCGCCGGTCACCGGCGTAGACGCTGCCGTTGTGCAACCGGACTTTGGCGCCGTCGCGGATCTTCTTGAACACGGTGGCGCCGGCTTCGTCGATCAGCGTGACGCCGTTGGCGACCAGCACCTCGGGCCCGAGGTTGGGGTAGCGGCCGGAGATGGACGCCGAGGCATTGACGACGCCGGCGATCTCGGCTTCCACCAGTGCGTCGGCAGTGATCCGGTCCAGATCGAGAATGTCGAGGACCACGATGTCGCCGGGACCCACCCGCCGCAGCAAACGGTCGATGTCGTGATCGACTCGGGCCGTGCCGACCACACCCGGCCGGGAGGTGTTACGAGACAGCAACGCAGACATCTTCATGGGCGCGATTCTGTCCGGGAAATCCGGGAAACCCGGGAGGCGCGCCGTATCAGCAGCCCCAGAAGTTCATTTACGCCCCATCTGTCACAGGCGCCGGCGGCTCAGCCGTCGGGGTCTGCGCCGCGGTCATCCTGGGCGGCATCGAGCAGTTCCCGCGCGTGTGCTCGGGCGGTGTCGGTCTCGCCGAGCCCGGCCAGCATCCGGGCCAATTCGGCCACCCGGCCGTCGTCGTCGAGACGCCGCACCCCACTGGCGCCTCCGCCTCCGGCGTCGACGGCCAGGTGCGCATCGGCGTAGGCGGCGACCTGTGGCAGGTGCGTCACCACGATGACCTGGTGGGTGCGGGCCAGCCGCGCCAGCCGACGCCCGATCTGCACTGCCGCGCGGCCGCCCACCCCGGCGTCGACCTCGTCGAACACCATCGTGGTGCCGGCCGAGTGCCGCGACGCCGCCGACAGCGACGACGTCGCCAGGACCACCTCCAGGGCCAGCATTACCCGGGACAGCTCACCCCCAGACGCGCTCTTGGCCAGCGGCAGCACGGTCATGCCCCGATGCGCGGCCAGCCCGAACTCGACATCGTCGATGCCGTCGGCTCCGGCGTGCACGGTCGTTCCCGACGGCAACCGCAACGCGGCCGGGTCATCCTCGGCGGCCGGGCTGTGGCTCACGCGCACGGTGAATTCGGCGTTGGCCATCGCCAGCCCGGACAGCTCGGCGCTGACCGCTTTGGCCAGGCCCCGAGCCGCTTTGCCGCGCGCGCCGCTGAGGTCGGTGGCGGTCTTGACCACCTGCTCGGCGAGTTCGTCGACACGATCGGACAGCGCCGCCATGGTTTCTTCGGACACGTCGAGTTGGGCCAGCCGGTCACGGGACTCGGCCGCCCAGGCCAGCACCCCGTCGATGTCGGCAGCGTATTTGCGGGTCAGGGAACGCAATTCGGCCTGCCGCGCCAGCTTGGCGTCCAGCGCGTCGGCCCCGGTGGGCAGCTCATCGAGGTAGCCGCCGAGTTCGCGGGCCACGTCGCCCACCACCGTGAGCGCCTCGCCGAGTTGTTCAGCCAGCGCCTGCAGGGCGGTGTCGTCGGTGGTGGCCAACGCCGTCTTCGCCTGTCCGAGCCGGTCGGTGGCCGAGGTCGGTCCATCGACCGCGGCGAGTGCTGCGGCCTCGTCCTCGAAGCCGCCGGCCAGGGCCGACCGCGCCCCGGAGGCCGCGGCGCGCAGCGCGTCGAGCTCGGAGAGCCGCCGGATCTCGACGGTCAGCGCGTCGTCCTCCCCGGGACGTGGGTCGACCGCATCGACCTCCCGCAGTGCGAAAGTCAGTCGGTCGGCTTCCTGTGCCAGTTCGCGGGCGCTGTTGCGGCGGTCGATGAGTTCACGCCGCGCCGACAGCCAGGCCTCGCGTGCGCTGCGGTAGCGCTCCAGCCGCGCGCCGACCGCGGCGAACCGGTCCAGTGCGCCGCGTTGTTCGTCCGGGCGCATCAACCGCAGTTGGTCGTTCTGGCCGTGCAGGGTCAGCAGCCCACCGGTGAAGCCGCTCAGCGACTTGGCGGGCACCCCGCGACCGCCCAGGTAGGCCCGCGACGGCCCGTCGCGACTGACCGAGCGGGCCGCGATCACGCTGCCGTCCTCGTCGCGCTCGGCGCCGGAGGCCTCCAGGATCTCGTCGATCTGCGCGGCCGAGGCCTGCGCCAGATCTGCTGTGCAGAACCGGCCCTCCACCACTGCGCGGGCTGCGCCGGAGCGCACCCGGGTGGCGTCGGCGCGGGCGCCGCCGAGCAGGTGCAGTCCGGTGACGACCATGGTCTTGCCGGTGCCGGTCTCCCCGGTCAGCACGGTCAGGCCGCGGTCGAATTCGGCGGTTGCCGCGTGAATCGCCCCCAGCGACTCAATGCGGATCTCAGTCAGCACTCGAACGCACCCTGTGGCACCGGCCGCACCGTTATTGTCCGCGCCAGCCGGTAACCGGCAGCCGGAATTTGCGCACCAGCCGGTCGGTGAACGGGGATCGGCCCAGCCGCGCCCACTTGACCGGGGCGACGCCGCGTTGCACCTCGAGCCGGCCGCCGGCCGGCACCAGCATCTTGCGGCGGCCGTCGCAGAACACCAGCGCATTGTGTCCATCGCCCTCGACTTCGATCGCGATGGTCGAGTCGGGGCTGGTCACCATCGGCCGAGCGAACAGGGCGTGGGCGTTGTTGGGCACCACCAGGATGGCGTCCAGGTCGGGCCAGAGCACCGGCCCGCCCGCGGAGAACGCGTAGGCGGTGGATCCAGTCGGAGTCGACACCAGCACCCCGTCGCAGCCGAACGTCGACACCGGCCTGCCGTCCACCTCGACGACGACACCCAGCACGCCCAGCCGCGGGCCCTTCTCCATGCTGGCCTCGTTGAGCGCCCACCCGCGATCGATGATCTCCCCGTCGGCGCGCACCGCGACGTCCAGCGTCATCCGGTCCTCCACCCGGTAGTCGCGGGCGATGATGTGATCCAGCACCCGGTCGATGTGGTCGGCCTCGGCCTCGGCCAGAAAGCCGATCCGCCCGAGGTTGACCCCCAGCACCGGGATGTCGGCGCTGCGGGCCAGTTCGGCGGCCCGCAGGAAGGTGCCGTCGCCGCCGAGCACCAGCACCAGTTCGCAGTCCTCGGCGGCGCGGTTGTCCGGGTCCACCACGTCGATCTCGACGCCGAGTTCGCGGATGTCGTCGGGCGCCAGGTGCAGCGAACCCTTGTCGACGGCTTCGGCGGTCAACACCCGCAGCGTGATGCCGTGGTCGCCCAACACCTTCTCCACGCGGCGGGCGGTGTCGGTGGCCTCTTCACGCCCGGTGTGCACCACCAGCAGAACGGTGCGCTCGCCGTTCCCGATATTCATTGGGGCCCCTTCGCGACGGCATCTTGGACGGCGGCGTGCAGCGCGTCACCGGTCGGCGGTGCGGCGGCGGCGCGCAGATGCAGAAAGTATTCGACGTTGCCGGACGGCCCCGGCAACGGGCTGGCGGTGACTGCGACGGTGCCCCACCCGAGTTCTGCCGCGCGATGCGCCACCGACAGCACCGCATCGGCGCGTAGACCCGGGTCGGACACCACCCCGCCGGCGCCCACCTGTGCTCGTCCCACCTCGAACTGCGGCTTCACCATCGGAACGATATCGGCGTCGGGTGACGCACAGCCAGCCAGCGCGGGCAACACGGTGCCCAGCGAGATGAACGACAGGTCGGCCACGATCACCGCGGCCGGCCCACCGACCGTGTCGGGGGTCAGCCCGCGGACGTTGGTGCGTTCGACGACGACGACGCGCGGGTCGGTGCGCAGCGACCACGCCAACTGCCCGTAGCCGACGTCGACGGCGACCACCCGGGCCGCGCCGCGGTCGAGCAGCACCTCGGTGAATCCACCGGTCGAGGCGCCCGCGTCCAGGCACTGCCGGTCGGCGACGGTGATCCCGAAGGTGTCCAGCGCGCCGATGAGCTTGTGCGCCCCTCGTGACACCCAGGTGCGTTCGCCGTCATCGACGACGGCCAGGGCGGCGGTCACCATCACGGCGGTAGCCGGTTTGACGGCGGGAATGCCGTCGATGGTGACCTTGCCGGCGCCGATCAATTCGGCTGCCTGCTGGCGGGATCGCGCCAGTCCGCGCCGGACCAGTTCGGCGTCAACGCGAGCGCGCCGCGACATGCGTGCCGTCAGCCTTTCTCCACCGACTCCAGCGCCCGCACCAACACCTCGTGGGCTTCTTCGAGCCGCTGCGCCAAGGCGTTGAGATCGCTGTGAGCCGGCAACTCGGCCAGCTCGGCTTCCCCGGGCAGCTGCGCCAGCAAAGCCGCAATGCGTTCCCGGACGTCATCAATCTCACTGTTCATGGGTGCCACCAACGCTAGACGATGTCAATTGGGGTCAGTGCGTGCCCCTCAGGGCCAGGTGCCGAGCAGGGACCAGTCTTGCAGGGCCTGCCCGGCGGTGTCGTCGGCGGACTCCACGGTGAACGGACGCCCGGCCAAGTCGGCGTCGGCCACCGCGCCGGCCAGTCCTCGCACGATCGACAGACCGTCCTCGTCCTCCTCGTTCTCGTCGGGCGGTCCAGCGGCGACGGTGACCGTCGTACCGTCCACGGTGATCTGCCACCGCGGCTGTGGGCCGATCGCCAGCCGGTCGGCGTCGAGCTGCAGGGCCCGCAGATCGTGGCCGATATAGGTCGGCCGCTGCTCGGCGACGGCGCCCACGGCGTCTCGCGCCGAGTTGACGCCGGTAAGCACCATCAGGCTGGGCAACCCGGCGGCGTTGGCGGCGGCGATGTCGGTATCGAGGCGATCACCGACGACCAGCGGGGCGTAGAACTCGCCGCGGGTCAGCGCCTCGGTGAGCAACGCCGGCCCGGGTTTGCCGGCCACCTGGGGTTCGGCGTCGGTCGCGGCCCGCAGCGCGGCCACCATCGACCCGTTGCCGGGCAACAGGCCGCGCTCCGACGGCAGTGTCTTGTCGACGTTGGTGGTCATCCACATCGCGCCGGCCCGGATGGCCAGAGCCGCCTCGGCCAGATCGGCCCAGCCGGTGTCGGTGGACAGGCCCTGCACCACCGCGGCCGGCTCGTCGGCGGCCAGTCGCACCGGCTCCAAACCGGCGGCGGTGATTTCGGCGGCCAGTGATTCGGTGCCCACCACCAGCACCCGTGCGCCGGCCGGAAGTTGGCCGGCCAGAAGGTGCGCGGCGATCTGGGCGCTGGTGGCCACATCCTCGGCCGCGGCGGTGAAGCCCAGCTGAGTCAGATGTTCTGCGACCTCGTCCGCGCCGCGCGAGGAGTTGTTGGTGATGAACAGGCCGCGGCTCTGCACCTGCGCCAGGGTTTCGACGGCGCCGACGGTGGGTTCGCCACCGCGGAACACCGTGCCGTCGAGGTCCAGCAGCAGACAGTCGTATTCGTCTGCCAGGGTCGCTGCGCCGCCCAGACCGGCGATCCGGTCCTCGGCGTCGGTGACCTCCTCGGTGTCGGCGGCCGCGGCCCGCAGAAACCATTCCAGCGCCTCGGACTCGCGGCCCAGCGCCACCAGCGTCTCGGCATGCGCGTAGTGCAGCCGGGCCACTGTCGATCCGGTGCGGTCGGGGTCGGCCGGGGCGCCGGACAGCACCGTCAGCGCCTGCTCCAGCTGGCCCAGGTCGGCGCGGGCGCCGGCGACAACGATCCGCAGCTCGTCGGCTTCATCGCCCTCCAGCTGGGTGGCTTCAGGTCCGGCGGCCAGTTCGATCGCGCGCTGCGGTCGGCCCAGGCCGCGTTCACAGTCGGCGATCAGCGGCAGTAGCGCGGACTTACTGCCCATCCGGCGTGCCGCGCGCAGCTCGGCCAGTGCCTGCGCCCAGTCGCCGCAGTGGTAGGCGGCGATCCCGACCGCTTCGCGGATCGCGGTGATCCGCGTCGAGCGGGACCGGGCCGCCCGGGCGTGCAGCAGTGCGGCCTGCGGGTCCTCGTCGAGCAGCATGCCGGCGGCCACCAGGTGGCAGGCGACGCCGTCGGCGATGGCCTTGCTCAGGGTGCTCAGCTCCCGGCGCACCTCCGGCGCCAGCTGCTTGGGTTCGATCCCGTCGGGAAGCGGCGGATCGTCGTAGCGCACAGCGGATTCCTCGCCCAGTCGCGGCGGCCGCGCGCCGTCGTCGTGGTCGCGCCGGGGCTGCGGCCGACGATCCCGATCCGGTCCCGCTCCTCTTGGTGTCCGGCGCTGTTCGCCGGTGGGCGTACGCCGCTGGTCGCCGGATCCCGGTCTTTGCTGCGGGCCGCGGTGGCCATTTCCTGCTCCGCCGCCCGACTGACGACGTTCGCCACCTGCTCTGTTCTCGACCACTGAAACCTTTCGCCTGAAACCTCGTGTCAGGATACGGCCCGCCACGGATAGTCCCTCGACTGCACCGATCCGCCGAACCCATATCCCAGCCCGGGGTCGGCTGTGCGTTTTCGGCTCACCAATGACAAGGGAAATCCCTGGTACCCCGGGCGGCCGGAGCCGAATAGCGTCACCCCGCGACGAAAGCCTCCGCGAACATCATCCGGCCCGCCCGAGCGGGTACTCGGCCAGGAACCCGAGCATCAGCGGCAGAAACTCCTCGGCCCGCTCCAGCAGGGCGCCGTGGCTGGAACCCGGCCCGGTCAGCAGGTGGAACCGTCCCGCCGGAAGCGAATCCGCGACGACACGCCCCAGGCAGGGCGGCGTGATGAGATCCTGCTCGCCCGCGATCACCAACGCCGGCGCTGTGATCGCACCGAGCCTGGACAGCGTGTCGTGCGCCAAGTCCGCGTCCCACTGCTCGGCGGTCGTCGCCATCTGCCCGTCGGTGCTGGCGAACGCCGGCCCCAACTGGGCCATCTGTTCGGCGAAACCCGCGGAGTTGAGTAGCTCCGGCGAGAAGGCCATACCGAGTGCCGTCAGGGCCGCATCCCGGTCGCCAGTACGCCACGGGTGGGCCAGCGCGGTCATAACCGCCCGCTGGAATCCGTCCGTTCGGGCCCAGGTCGCCGCTAAGACGAGCGAGCCGACACGACCCGGATGGGCCAGGGCGAACTCCTGGGCCACCGCACTTCCCAGCGAGTAGCCGAGTAGGTGAACCCGCTCCAAGCCCAGGGCGTTCAGCAGCTCGTGAAGGTCTTCGGCCAGCGTCGACACCGCCATCGGCCCGCCGCCGCGGGTGGACTCACCCATCCCCCGATGGTCGTAGGTGATCACTCGACAACCGCCCGACAACACCGGCAGAAACGGCGCCCACAACCGTCGGTTGTGAGACGTTCCGCATATCAGTACCAGAGGATCGCCGGCGCCCGTCGTGGCAACCTCCAACTGTGCACCGTGGTTGACCTCAATGGTTTCCGTTTCTTCAACGGCGGTGGCCACGGTCTGCTCCCCCGGTCGCATTCTCCGCTGGCCGGTGGTTCACGGCGCTCGCAAAGCGGACTTGACCGCCGTGAACACCAGCGCTTCGTCGGCAATCGGGTCGTCGCAGAGCCGCTTGGTGTCAGCGGAATAGTCGGGCTCAACCGACCACACGCCAGCTGACGCAGACCCGCCATACGGCATGACCGACGCTCCGCGCTTCGCATAATTCGACTGGAGATTGATGAGCTGTCTCCGCGCCATCGGACGGCCATCGAAGTTGGCCTCCACCATCCCGTAGCCGTGGTCGTCCATGTGGTCGAGCAGACGGATGAGGTGCCGGCAGATCAAGTCCACCCGCAGTGTCCAAGACAGCTGGGCGTAACCGAAGGCGAAAACCAGGTTCGGCACGCCGGACAGCATCGTGGTCTTGTAGACCTGGGTCGCCGGCAGGTCCACCGGCCGCCCGTCGACGCTGAGTGCGATCTTGCCCAGCGGTGTCATGTTGATCCCGGTTGCGGTGACGATGATGTCGGCGGGCAGCTCTGCCCCCGACTTCAGCAGGATCCCGGACTTGGTGAAGCGGTCGATGTGGTCGGTGACCACCGACGCGCGCCCGGCTTTGACAGCTTTGAAGAAATCGCCGCCCATGAAGAACGAACCGCCGGGAATCAGACACAACCGCTCGGTCCACGGTCCGTATCGGGGGGTGAAGTGGGTGGCGATGTCGAAGTCCTTCGGCAGCTGCCAGCGCACCAGGGTGATCAGCACCTTGGCCATCATTTTCGGGAAACGCTGGCAGAGCGCGTAGGTGGTCCGCAGGAACGCGATGTTCTTGCGCCGGATAATCGGGTAGGCACGCTCTCGGCCGAGCACCCGGGTCAGCGCCTGCCCGATCCGGTCGACCTCAGGCCGGGTGAAGTAGTAGCCCGGCGAGCGCTGCAGCATGGTGATGTGGGCGGTCTCCGTCGCCATCGACGGGATCAGCGTTGCCGCCGTCGCGCCGCTGCCGATGACAACCACCTGCTTGTCGGCGTAGTCCAGATCCTCGGGCCAGAGCTGCGGGTGGACGATGGTCCCGCCGAAGTCCGCCTCGCCGGGAAACTCTGGCCGGAACGGGTTTTCGTAGTCGTAGTACCCGCATCCCAGGAACAGCCACCGCGCGGTAATCCGTTCTGTCGCACCACTTGCGGTGTGTTCGGCGGTGATCGTCCAGCGTTGTGATGCCCTGGAGAACTCGGCGCCGCGCACCCGGTAACCGAACCGGATGTGGTCGTCCAGCCCGTTCTCGGTGACGGTCTGCTCCAGGTACTCCACGATGTATTCGCCCTGCGAGATCGTCGTCGCTTTCGTCCACGGTTTGAACCGGTAACCAAACGTGGGCACGTCCGAGTCCGACCTGAGCCCGGGGTATCGGTGAAAGCTCCACGTGCCGCCGATGGAGTCCCGGCCCTCCAGGACGCTGAACGTGGTGCCTGGGCGGTCGGTCTTGAGGTGACAGGCGGCGTCGATACCGGAGATCCCGGCACCGACGATCACCACATCGAGATCGGTGACTGCCGGGCGATCGCCGCTACTCGGCCCGGCCGTGCTTGCGGTCGCCATGTGATGCCTCCAGGGGAGAACTTGTTGCAAGTGTCGGCGGAGCCGTGACTCATCTCATGCTATTGAACATTTCGATCCCCAGCTATGTGTGCGGGTTGCGCTATGTCGTCGACGATGGGTGATGGCGCGACGTCCGCATGGTGGTCCACGGCGGTGATCGCCGGTGCGGGGGTGGGGTTGGTGGCTCCCGCGTCCGCCGAACTGGCCGACGCCTCCTACCAAAAGGGCTCGCTCTACGACGGACGAACACAAACCGTCGTTTTCGCGTCCAGTAGTGCCGGCGGTAAACGCGCAGAGAACTCGGGTTCGATTACTTCCCCGAATGCCATGCGGTCCGGACTTTTGAATGTGGAAACGCCCCCCGATTGCTCGGGGGGCGTTTCGCTATGTTGTGTTCGGCGGTGTCCTACTTTTCCACCCGTGTGGGCAGTATCATCGGCGCTGACAGGCTTAGCTTCCGGG
>NZ_JBVAXQ010000021.1:0-54740 GCF_055419425.1 Mycobacterium sp. IDUB_21
GGGCGCCGAAGGCATGGCAAAAACAACAACAAACAAAAACCACCAAACACACTATTGAGTTCTCAAACAACACGCCCGGTTTTCAGGCAACCCCGCCACTCTACTCGGGCGTCGGAGTTGAGTCAACTCCGACGTTTTCGGGGCTACCGGAAGGTCTTCCAGACTGCTCGGCGATCCGCATGCGGTGCGCCGGCCTGTCCTATCTTACACGCTCGATTTCGGCGCCGAGACCGGCCAGGTACTCCACGAACAGCGGGTAGCCCCGGTCGATGTGATAGACGTCGTGAACCTCGGTCTCACCGTCTGCGACCAGGCCCGCAAGGACCAGACCGGCGCCGGCCCGGATATCGGATGCCCATACCGGCGCGCTCGAGAGCTGCGGCAGACCGCGCACCACCGCATGGTGGCCGTCGGTGCGGGCATCGGCGCCCAACCGGATCATCTCCTCGACGAACCGGAACCTGGCCTCGAAGACGTTCTCGGTGATCATCGAGGTACCGTCGGCGATGGCCGCCAGGCCGATCGCCATCGGCTGCAGATCGGTGGGGAAACCGGGGAACGGCAGGGTCGCGACGTTGACGGCCTTGGGCCGGTCGTACTGCACCACCCGGAAGCCGTTGTCGTGCTGGGTGACGGTAGCCCCCGCGTCGTGCAACTTGTGCAGGACGAGCTGCAGGTGGGCCGGGTCGACACCGGTCACCGAGATGTCGCCGCGGGTCATCACCGCCGCGATGGCCCAGGTCGCCGCGACGATCCGGTCCCCGATCACCTCGTGCTCGGTCGGGTGCAGACGCGGCACCCCGGTGATCTTCAGCGTCGGTGAGCCCGCACCTTCGATCTTGGCGCCCATCTGGTTCAGCATGTGACACAAGTCGGCGACGTCGGGCTCGCGCGCGGCGTTGTGGATGGTCGTGACGCCCTCGGCCAGCACCGCCGCCATCAAGATGTTCTCGGTGGCGCCGACGGAGGGAAATTCCAGCTGGATCTCGGCGCCGCGAAGGGCGTCGGCATGGGCGACTACACAGCCGTGCTCGATATTGCAGGTCGCGCCCAGTTGGCGTAGGCCGGCCTGATGCATGTCGAGAGGGCGGGACCCGATCGCGTCACCACCCGGTAAGGCGACCTTCGCCCGTAGGCAGCGGCCCACCAACGGCCCGAGCACGCACACCGAGGCGCGGAACTGACGCACCGCGGCGAAATCCGCGTCGTACTTGGGTTCGTCCGGCGAGGTGATCCGCACCGTTGTCCCGTCGAGCTCGACGTTGGCGCCCAGTCCGCGCAGCACCTCGGCCATCAATGGCACGTCGAGAATGTCCGGGCAGTTGGTGATGGTGCTGGTGCCCTCGGCCAGCAACGTAGCGGCCATCAGTTTGAGGACGCTGTTCTTAGCGCCCCCGACGGCCACTTCACCGGACAACCGATTGCCGCCGGCAACCACGAAACGCTCACCCACGCGGGTCAGTGTAGTGAGGACCTGACCTGATCCCGACCGAATCCCGACGCTGACCGAAGCCCGGCTCACCCGGCTGGCGCGCCCGGTACGGTTTGGGCCATGGCAGTGCATATCACTCGCGTGTACACACGTACCGGCGACGACGGCACGACGGGTTTGAGCGACTTCTCCCGCGTTCCCAAGACCGACCCCCGCCTGGTGGCTTACGCCGACTGTGAGGAGGCCAACGCCGCGATCGGTGTCGCGATTGCGCTCGGCAAGCCCGGCGACCGGGTCGGTGCGACGCTGCTGCACATCCAGAACGAGCTGTTCGACACCGGCGCCGACCTGGCCACTCCCGTGGCGGAGAACCCCAAATATCCCCCGCTGCGGATCACCCAGGACTACATCGACCGCGTCGAAGCGTGGTGCGACGAATACAACGAGCAACTGCCCGCGCTGAACTCGTTCATCCTGCCGGGTGGTTCAGCGCTCTCGGCGCTGCTGCACGTGGCCCGCACCGCGGTGCGCCGCGCCGAGCGGTCGGCGTGGGCAGCGGTCGACGCGGATCCGACCGGCGTCTCCGTCCTGCCGGCGAAGTACCTGAATCGCTTGTCGGACTTGATGTTCGTGCTGTGCCGGGTGGCCAACGCCGACGGTGACGTGCTTTGGAAGCCCGGTGGTGATCGCACCGATCGTCCCGGAAAATAGTCGACACCAACCGGTTTCGGCTGCTCAGTAACTGTGCCGGCGGGATCGTGGGGAGGGACGCGCCTCCAGCCAGGACAGGAATGCGGTCCGCGCACCGCGGTCCAGGGCTATCTCGAACCCCGCCCGACGGTCCTGGGTGGTGTCCCACAGTTCCAGGACCACGATGGCGTCAGTCATGATGTCGAATTCGTCACCGCGTGGCGCGCGCCGCGAGACCACGTCCACGCCGCGGCGGGACAGCCGGCGGTCCGGCCACAGTCGCACACTCGAGAGCCGGTAGAAGGCGGCTTCACCGCCGCGATAGCGGATCATGCCATGCCGCCAACCGTGCCCGCCTACGGCCGGTAGGTCACGCATGATCGCCGCGGTGCCGCCTTGACGGAGTTTCCACAGCCGGTAGCTCAACGCCATAACGGCGCAGAAGAGCACGGCGACCAGCACGGCCATGCAGATCATGGGCGTGCTCATCGGTTCATGCCCGCTAGTCGATCACACCCAGGGCGCGAAGCCGAGCCCTGCCCTGTGCTGCCATCTTGGGGTCACTGGATTGAGCGTCGTGCCGCGCCGTCGCCTCATCGATCTCCGCGGCGAAGTCGACGGATTCGGCCAGAATGCTGACGCCCTCCTCGGTCACCGACAGGAAACCGCCGTGCACGGCCAGTCGCAGCTCGGCCTCCTCGACACGGTCCACCCGCACCATCGCGTCGTCGACGAGTTCGGCGACCAGGGGGATGTGCCCCGGCATGATGCCGATTTCACCGACGGTGGTCCGGGTGAAGATGAACGTCGCCTTGCCCGACCACACCTTGCGATCGACCGCGACGATGTCGACGTCAAGCTCAGCCATTACCCACCGCCTTTCGCCCTCATAGGACGCTCTTCGCGCAAGCGCTCACCGGCACCAACACCCCGGGTCACAGCTTGGCGCCCAGGCTCTCGGCCTTCTTGGCCAGGTCGTCGAGACCACCGATCAGGAAGAACGCCTGCTCGGGCAGGTGGTCGAAGTCGCCCTTGGTCAACCGGTCGAATGCCTCGATGGTCTCCTTGAGCGGCACCGTCGAGCCGGGCTGGCCGGTGAACTGCTCGGCCGCCATCATGTTCTGGCTCAAGAACCGCTCGATACGCCGGGCCCGACCGACCAGCTGCTTGTCCTCCTCCGACAGCTCGTCGATACCGAGAATCGCGATGATGTCCTGCAGGTCCTTGTACCGCTGCAGGATCCGGATGACCTCCTGGGCGACGCGGTAGTGATCGTCGCCGACGATGGCCGGGTCCAGAATGGTCGAGCTGGACGCCAGCGGGTCCACCGCCGGGAAGATGCCCTTGGAGAACACCGCACGACTCAGCTCGGTGGTCGCGTCCAAGTGCGCGAACGTGGTCGCCGGCGCCGGGTCGGTGTAGTCGTCGGCGGGCACGTACACGGCCTGCATCGAGGTGATGGACCGGCCGCGGGTCGAGGTGATCCGCTCTTGCAGCTCACCCATCTCGTCGGCCAGCGTGGGCTGGTAGCCCACGGCCGAGGGCATCCGGCCCAGCAGGGTCGAGACCTCGGAGCCGGCCTGGGTGAACCGGAAGATGTTGTCGATGAACAGCAGCACGTCCTGGCCCGCCTCGTCACGGAACCACTCGGCCATGGTCAGCGCCGACAGCGCCACCCGCATACGAGTGCCCGGCGGCTCGTCCATCTGGCCGAACACCAGCGCGGTGTCCTTGAGCACGTTGGCGTCTGCGAGCTCGACCCACAGGTCGTTGCCCTCACGGGTGCGCTCACCCACGCCGGCGAACACCGAGGTGCCACCGAAGTTGCGGGCGATGCGGTTGATCATCTCCTGAATCAGCACGGTCTTGCCCACACCGGCGCCACCGAACAGGGCGATCTTGCCACCACGCACGTACGGGGTGAGCAGGTCGACGACCTTCAGCCCGGTCTCGAGCATCTCGGTGCGCGGTTCCAGCTCGTTGAAGGGCGGCGGCTTGCGGTGAATGCCCCAGTGTTCGAAGTCTTCGCCGTAGCCCGGCTTGTCCAGGCAGTGGCCCAGCGCGTTGAACACATGGCCCTTGACGTCGTGACCGACCGGCACCGAGATCGCGGCTCCGGTGTCGGTCACGTCGACACCGCGCACCAGGCCGTCGGTGGGCTGCATCGAGATGCAGCGCACCAGGTTGTCACCCAGGTGCTGGGCAACCTCGAGGGTCAGCGTCTTCGCCAGTTCCTCGAAGGTGATCTCCGCGTGCAGCGCGTTGAACAGCTCGGGCACCGCGCCCCGAGGGAACTCGACGTCGACGACGGGGCCGGTCACGCGCACCACGCGGCCGACGGTTGTCTTGTCAGCGGTAACAGTCATTATCTTCTTCGCTTCCTAGTGCTTAGCGGGGGCTTACCGGGCGGCGTCGGCGAGGGCGTTCGCACCGCCGACGATTTCGCTGATTTCCTGGGTGATCTGGGCCTGGCGCTCGCGGTTGGCCTCCAGCGTCAACGCCTTGATCAGGTCGTCGGCATTGTCGGTGGCCGACTTCATGGCGCGCTGACGCGAAGCCAGTTCCGATGCCGCCGAATCCAGCAGCGCCGCGTACACGCGGGTGGTCAGATACCGCGGCAGCAGCGAGTCGAACAGCGCGGTGGCATCCGGCTCGAAGGAGTACAGGGTCCGGGGACCGCTCTCGTCCTCGCCGACGTATTCCACCAGCATCGGCGCGATCCGCCGGGCCTCGGCCGACTGCGACAGCATCGAACGGAAGTCGGTCGACACGATGTGCAGCTCGTCAACGCCGAGCACCCCGTCGGAACCCGGGTGGTTGCCCTCGTCGTCGACGCCGGACATGAATGCGTTCACCAGTGTCGAGGCGATCGTGGCGGCGTTCTCATACGTCGGCTGCTCGGAGAAACCGGACCACGAGTCGGTGACCGCCCAGTTGCGGAAGCTGTAGTAAGCCAGCGCCTTCCGGCCGACGACGTAGAGAACCGGGTCCTTGCCCTCGGACCGCAACAGCGAGAACAGCTCCTCGGCCCGACGGAAAACGTTGGCGTTGTACCCGCCACACAGACCGCGGTCACTCGACACCACCAGCACACCGGCCCGCTGGGGCTCGGCGCGCTCGACCAGCAACGGGTGGTCCAAGGCCGCCTCGGCAGCCAACGTCGTGAGCATCCGGGTGATCTCATCGGCGTAGGGCCGCGCCGTCTCGAGCCGGGCCTGCGCCCTGCCGATACGCGAGGTGGCGATCAGCTCTTGGGCCTTGGTGATCTTCTTGATCGACCCGGCTGAGCGGATTCGCCCGCGTAGTTCGCGAAGTGTGGCTGCCATGGCGGCGTTACTTCTTCTTCGCCGGCGGGGCCTTGCGGACCTGCACCGCTTCCTTGCCGAGCTTGTCCTCGTCGAGTGCCTCGACATGTTCCTCGGGCACCACCGAGCCGCCACCGGTCGCGGCGAAGCCCTTCTTGAACTGTCCGATGACCGCGACCAACTTCTCGTTGGCCTCATCGGAGAGCTTCTTGGACTCGCGAATCCCGGTCAGGATGTCGTTCTCCGAGGCCCGGATGTGGTCCAGCAGTTCGGCTTCGAAACGACCGACGTCCTCGACAGGCACGGAGTCCAGGTGCCCCTCGGTACCCAGGAAGACCGCGATCACCTGCTCCTCGACCGACATCGGCGCGAACTGCGGCTGCTTGAGCAGCTCAACCAGCCGCGCACCCCGCTCCAGTTGCGCCTTGCTGGTGGCATCCAGGTCGGAGGCGAAGGCGGCGAACGCCTCCAGCTCGCGGTACTGCGACAGGTCCAGACGCAGCGACCCGGCCACCTCTTTCATCGCTTTGATCTGCGCGGCGCCACCGACACGGGACACCGACACGCCGACGTTGATGGCCGGCCGCACACCCTGGTTGAACAGGTCGCTCTCCAGGAAGCACTGGCCATCGGTGATCGAGATGACGTTGGTCGGGATGTAGGCCGAGATGTCGTTGGCCTTGGTCTCGATGATCGGCAGGCCGGTCAGCGAACCGCCGCCGAGCTCGTCGGAGAGCTTCGCGCAGCGCTCCAGCAGCCGGGAGTGCAGGTAGAACACGTCGCCCGGGTAGGCTTCGCGGCCCGGCGGGCGGCGAAGCAGCAGCGAGATGGCGCGGTAGGCCTCGGCCTGCTTGGTGAGGTCGTCGAAAACGATCAGCACGTGCTTGCCCTGGTACATCCAGTGCTGGGCGATCGCCGAGCCGGTGTAGGGGGCCAGCCACTTGAAGCCGGCGGAGTCGGACGCCGGAGCGGCGACGATCGTCGTGTAATCCATGGCGCCGCCCTCGTCCAGCGCGCGGCGCACGCTGGCGATGGTGGTGCCCTTCTGGCCGATCGCGACGTACACGCACCGGACCTGCTGGTTGGGGTCGCCGGTCTCCCAGTTCTTGCGCTGGTTGAGGATGGTGTCAACGCAGAGCGCGGTCTTGCCGGTCTTGCGGTCACCGATGATGAGCTGGCGCTGGCCGCGGCCGATCGGGGTCATGGCGTCGACGGCCTTGACACCGGTCTGCAGCGGCTCGGTGACGCTCTGACGCTCAACCACCGAGGGTGCCTGCATCTCCAACGGACGGCGCGTCTCCGCTTCGATATCGCCGCGGGCGTCGATCGGCTGGGCGAGCGGGTTGACCACGCGACCGAGGAAGCCGTCACCGACCGCTACCGAGAGCACCTCACCGGTGCGCTTTACCTGCTGGCCCTGCTCGATGCTCTCGAAGTTGCCCAGGATCACCACCCCGACGTTGTGCTCATCGAGGTTGAGCGCCACGCCCAGCACGCCGCCGGGGAATTCGAGGAGCTCCTGGGTCATCACCGAAGGCAGGCCTTCGACGTGTGCAATGCCGTCGCCGGCGTCGATAACGGTGCCGACCTCCTCGCGCGCGGTGTCGGCGCTGAAGGAGCTCACGTACTCCTCGATCGCCCCCTGAATGTCGTCAGAGGAGATTGTCAACTCTGCCATGGCGTTTCGTCTTCCTGCCTTCGAAATTGGGTTGTGGGCTCTTGGACCGGTAGGTCTTGGTCAGTCGGGCAATTGCGTCTTTGCGGCCGCAAGGCGCGACGAGAGCGCTCCGTCGATCACCTCGTCGCTGACCGAGATCGACAATCCGCCCAGCAATGCCGGGTCGACACCGACCTGCACACGCACCGGGTGGCTGTAGATCCGGCTCAGCACGGTGTTCAGCCGGGTGCGCTGCGCGTCGGTGAGTTCGGCCGCCGCACCGACATCCGCCACCACCTCGCCGCGACGTGCCACCGCGATCTGGGCGAGCTCGGTGATCGCCTGGTGTGCGGACTGACCGCGCAGCAGTGCGACGGTGTGCTCCAGCAGCGCGGTGGTAATCGAGTTGGCGCCGCTGCCACCGCCAATGACGTTGCGCAGCAGCTCGATCCGGCCTGCGGCCGCCGTCCCGGTGTCACCGAGCAAGGTGTCCAGTCGGGGTTGGGCGTCGAGGATGCGGGAGAACCGGAACAGCTGGTCCTCCACCTCATCGAGCTTGCCCCCGCGCTCGGCAGACAACAGCAGCGCCTGACGGGCGACGTGTTCGACGGCACCGATCAGGTCGGCCTCGTTGGACCACCGGGCCGTGGCGGCACCGGTCACCAGCGTCAGTGCCGGAGTATCGATCTTGCCCGAGAACAGCCGCTGCACCAGGCGAACCTTCGGTGCGGCGTCTTCGTCCGGCACGGTCAGGTGCCGGGTCACCACCCTCTCGCGCTCCAACAACTCCGTGACCGCAGTCAGGTCACCGGCCAGCGCGGACAAGCCCTGCTCGTCCAGGCCGTCCGCCACCTCGCTGAATTTGTCCAGCAGGCCGTTGAGGGCGTCCCGGCTCGCGGAGCGCATACGGGCCAGAATCGGCGATTCGACCTCGACCGCTTTCGGCGCCATCGCGTCAAGCTCGTCGAGGAATCGGTCGACGGTCGCGGCCTGCCGCTGCGGGTCGGCGACGTGCTCGCGAACCAGCTCGGTCGCCCGCTGCACTGCTTCCGCGCCGAGGCCGGACCGCAGCTCGCGAATCAACTGGGCACGCATCAGACCGACCTGCTGACCGCCGGCGGACTTGACGCGCTCGGCCTCGACGCCGGCCTGGCCGCGCAGCTGCTCGGCGATCCGCTCCGCATCGGTGCGCGCTTCGGCGGTGACCCGCTGCGCCTCGGTCTCAGCATTGGCCAGCGCGGTGGAGTGCGCCTGGCCTGCCTCGGTCAGCCGGGCGGCGGCCGCCGCAGCCTCCTCCAGCTGCTTGCGCACCGACTCCTGCTGGTCGGCCATCAGCTTGCGCACCGGCGGAACCACGAACTTGATCAGCAGCCAGACAATGACGGCAAAGCCGACCAGCTGCCCGATGAATGTCGACATCTTGGTTGCTACCGCCCCGTGCTCGCCGCGGTGGGTGCCTCGACCTCGACACCGAGAATCCGACTGGCCAGGGTGGCAGACAGAGCCGCCACCCGGGCCTGCAGCTGTTCATTCACCGCATCGCCTTCCTGCTTGAGTTGGTCGGTGGCAGCCTGCAATGTCGAGGCCACCTCCGCCTCCGCGGCCGATCGCTTCTCGTCGACGACCTTGCGGCCCTCGGCTCGAGCGTCGTCACGCGCTGTCGATGCTTCAAGGCGCGCAGCCGCCATCTGCTTCTCGTAGTCGGCGTCGGCAGCTGCGAACTGCTCGGCTGACTCCCTGTTGTCGGCGAGCGTCTTGGTGACCATGTTGTCGCGCTCCCGCAACACCTTCATGATCGGCGGCACCACGAAGGTGCCGATCACACCGAGCACGATCAAGAAAATGCCCAGCACGACGAAGAAGGTGCCGTTGGGGATGAGGAAGTTGCTGCTTTCGCCTCCCTCGGCTCCCTCGGCGACCTGGCGGGTCGCGGCCAGGACGACGACGCTCATGTCACCCATACGAGCGGACTACTTGACCGGAGTGGCGAAGACGAACAGTGCCATGAACGCCAGGTTGATGAAGTAGGCCGCCTCGACCAGACCGACCGTGATGAAGAACGGGGTGAACAGCCGGCCCTGAGCTTCGGGCTGCCGAGCGATTCCGGAGATCAGCGCGTTACCCGCGATACCGTCACCGATACCGGCACCGATCGCGCCGCCGGCCATGATCAGTCCGCCGCCGATGAGGGCACCCATTGCGATTTGGGGGTCCATTCCTTATTCCTCCTTGCTAGCTGGTAGTTCTCTACCAGGTCTCTGTTTTGGTGTCGGGCTTGCTAGTGCTGCTCTTCGTGGTCTTCCATCTCCATGGCTTGCGAGAAGTACAAGATGGTCAGCAGCGCGAAGATGAACGCCTGGATCAGGCCGACGAACAAGTCGAACGCTTTCCAGATCGCGTTGGGGGCCCAGAGTATGTAGGGCGGGAAGAGCGCGATCAGGCCGACAAGGATGCCGCCGGCGAAGATGTTGCCGAAAAGTCGCAGGGACAGCGAGATCGGCTTGGCGATCTCCTCGACCAGGTTGATCGGCGCCAGGATGGCCACGTGGCCCTTGAGCACCCGCAACGGGTGGCCTACCAGGCCACGACGCCAGAACCCGGCCAGGTGATAACAGAGGAACACGAACAGCGACAGCGCCAGCACGTAGTTGATGTCGGAGGCCGGCGGTGCGAACAGTTCCTTGGCGCCTCCGGCCTCACTGGCGTACTGCACGGGAAACACGCCCAGCCAGTTGGACACCAGAATGAACACGAAGATCGTGACCGCCAGCGGCAACACGAACGGTGCGATCCGCATCCCGATCGCGCCTTCGATCTGGTTGCGCATCTGAACGGTGATCGCCTCGAAGAACAGCTGCACGCCGCCGGGGACCCCGGTCGAGGTGACCTTGACCCGCAGGTAGAGCGCCAGCGCGATGACGATCACGGCAGCGATCGCACTCGACAGGATGGTGTCGACATTGACGGTCCCGAGCAACGGCCAGACGGCCGTTTCATGGTGGCCGACCTCGATGGCGGCCTCAGCCAGGGTGGTCTCGATCATCGCTACTGTGCAGTCCCTTCCGCGCCTTCAGCATCTGAGTCTGTCGCTGCCGCGCTACGCAGCTTCTTCATTACCGGCACTGCGGTCGTGGCGACCAGCAAGACCTCGAACAGCGCCAGCCCGAACAGCACGCCCAATCCCTCGGGCCGGAACAGGTAGGCGATGACCAGGCCGACGACCGTGATGATAAGGAGCCGGGTGGCGGAATTCATTGCCATCTTGGACTTGAGCGGGTGGTCTGCGGCGGTGATCGACTGCACCGAGCGGCGGATCAGCAGCGCATTGAGCAAACCCAGGCCCAGCCCGATCCCGAAGAACGCACCGAACATCACGTGACCCAGCTGCGCCGCGGCGAGCGACGCCACCGCCGTCAGCACCAAACAGGTGACCAGCAGCCGACGTGGCTGAAACACCACCGACGGCAACACCAACGGCGCGTCCTGCGCTGGTGTCGTCACCGCCTCACCCCAATCTTGACTTGCTCTGCGTCACTGTCGTGCAGTCGCCCGCCGAGCGTATCGGATGCCCGATCGCGCTGCGGAACCACCTACAACACCATCCTAGACGGTGCTACTACCGCGCGTCGTAGGGGTCGTCTTCCAGGCTGTCCTCGCGACGCAGCAGCGGGATGAGCGTAACGACAATCGCGATCAGCATCGCACCCAGCATCACCGCGCCGGTGTAGCGCGGGTCGAAGAAGATGGTGCCCGCGGCGCCGAACGCGACGATCGCCACCCACAAGTAGATCAACAACACCACCCGGCGGTGGGAGTGGCCGATCTGCAGCAACCGGTGGTGCAGGTGCATCTTGTCGGGGCTGAACGGGCTGCGCCCTGCTCGTGTCCGACGGATGATCGCCAGCAGCATGTCCAGCGCGGGCACACACACCACGGCCGCCACCAGCAGGAAGGGCGACAGCAGCGCGAAGACGTCGCGGGCGCCGTAGGCGCTCTGCGAGATCGGCCCGGCGGCGGTGGTGGACGCGGCGGCCAGCATCAGACCGATCAACATCGACCCGGAATCGCCCATGAAGATCTTGGCGGGATGGAAGTTGTGCGGCAGGAATCCCAGACAGGCCCCGGCCAGCACCACCGAGATCAGCGCCGGCGGGTAGAACAGCACGTCGCCACCGTGGTCGGACAGCAGGCCGACGGAGAACATGCAGATCGCCAGCGCCGTGATCAGACCCAGCCCGGCCGCGAGCCCGTCCAGCCCGTCGACGAAGTTCATCGCATTGACCACCGATACGGTCAGCGCCAGGGTGAGCAGAATCGACGACACCTGATCGAGCACCACGGTGCCGACACCGCCGATCGGGATGTACAGCACACTCCACGCAACGCCCATGGTCACCAACACGCTGGCCGCGGTGATCTGGCCTGCGAACTTGGTCAAGGCGTCCAGGCCCCACTTGTCGTCGAGCAGGCCGATGCCCATGATCACGCCGCCGGCCAGCACCACCGCCGGCATCCCGGTGGAGTAGACGAAGCCGCGGGTCAGCGCGGGCAGTTGCGATGCCAGGAAGATCGCGGCGACGATGCCGACATACATTGCCAGCCCGCCCATCCGCGGGGTCGGCTGCACATGGACGTCGCGTTCGCGCGGGTAGGCGACCGCGCCCAGCCGGGTGGCCAGCCAACGGACCGGCCCGGTGGCGAAGTAGGTGATGATCGCGGCGGTCAGTCCGACCAGCGCGAGCTCCCGCAGCGGCACACCGGCACCGCGATCGGCGAGGGCGAGCAGGCTGGTCACGACGCCCCTGTCAGCGCTGCCGGATCCTGCCCCAGCACCGCGCCGATCTGCTCGGCCGAGACCGGCCCGGCCCGGACGATGCGGGGTGCGGGTCCGGTCAGATCCACGATCGTGGAGGCCGACCCCTGTTCGGCGGGGCCCGCGTCGAGGTAGACGTCGACGGACTCGCCGAGCTGGCGGCGCGCTTCTGTGGCGTCGACGGCCGGCGAGCCACCGGAGACATTGGCGCTGGACACCGCCATGGGGCCCACGGCTTGGAGTACCTCCAGGGCCACCGGGTGCAGCGGCATACGCACCATGACGGTGCCGCGGGCATCGCCGAGATCCCACTGCAGTGACGGAGCTTGGGTGACGATCAGGCTGATCGCGCCCGGCCAGAACGCACGGATCAGCTCACGGGCGGTATCGGGCACGATCAGGGCCAGTCCGTCGATGGAGTTCCATGACCCGACCAGCACGCCGACGGGCATGTCGCGGCCGCGTCTTTTAGCCGCCAGCAGCGCGGTCACCCCGGCCACATTGAACGCGTCTGCACCGATGCCGTAGACGGTGTCGGTGGGCAGCACCGCCAATCGGCCGCCGCGAACGGCGTCGATCGCCGCCGCGACCCCCGCCGCACGCTGGTCTGCGTCGGCGCAGTCGAAAACCTCTGTCATGGTTGATCGTTCCTGACCGCCGTCACGAACCGGGACCGTCCGGCCAGGTCCGACCTGGATACCACGTCGTCGAAGGCTCCGGTGCCGCGCACGGTTTCGGCCGTTGCCGCCGAGGCGGTGTCGTCGTGTTCGACGGCGAACAGGCCGCCGGGGCGCAGCAGCCGCGCAGCCAGGGCGGCCAGCGGGGTGATCACCGACATGCCGTCCGGTCCGCCGAACAGCGCATGCGCCGGGTCATGCTGGGCCACTTCAGGATCCAGGTCTGCACCGTCAGGGATGTAGGGCGGATTGCTGACCATCAGGTCGACCTGGCCGTCCAGCTCCGACAGTAGGCCCGGCGTGGTGACATCGGCATGGATCAATTCCACCGACGTGCCCGCGCAGTTGCGGCGCGCGTAGCGCAGTGCGGTTTCGGAGTCGTCGAGGGCAAGCACCCGACAGCCGGGAAGACCGCGGGCCAACGCGACCGCCAGTACGCCGGAGCCGGTACAAGCATCGACGATCACTGGGCGAGGCGGACATTGTTGATCCGTGACCTGTTTCAGAGCCCATTCGAGCATGGCCTCGGTTTCCGGACGCGGCACGAACACCCCCGGGCCGACTTGCAGCGTCACCGGACCGAACGCCGCTGTCCCGATCAGATGCTGCAATGGGATTCGGGAGCGGCGCGCCGTGACCAGTTCCCGGTAGCGCCCGTAGAAGGCGTCGCCGGGCGGTTCCAGCAGCGCCAGCCGGCCGCGGTCGGTGCCGGCCGCGTGAGCGGCGAGTTCTTCGGCGTCGTATCGGGCCGAGTCGATTCCGGCATCGGCGAAAATGGCTGCTGCGGAGTCGATCGCGTCCCGGATCCGGCTCACGACGTCCCCTGCAACCGGGATTCCCTGTCGGCAGCGGCCAGCGCGTCCAACATCGCGTCAAGGTCTCCGTCGAGAACCTGGTCGAGATTGTGGGCCTTGAAGCCGATGCGGTGGTCGGTGATCCGGTTCTCCGGGAAGTTGTAGGTGCGGATGCGCTCGCTGCGGTCCACGGTGCGGATCTGGCTGGCCCGATCGGCTGAGGCGTCCGCCTGGGCCTGTTCCTCGGCCAGCGCCTGCAGCCGGGCCGCCAGCACCTGCAGGGCGCGGGCCTTGTTCTGCAGCTGGGACCGCTCGTTCTGGCAGGTGACGACGATCCCGGTCGGCAGGTGGGTGATGCGTACCGCCGAGTCGGTGGTGTTGACGCCCTGACCGCCTTTGCCGGAGGACCGGTAGACGTCGATGCGCAGGTCCGATTCGTCGATGGCCACCTCGGCGACCTCTTCGGGCTCGGGGTAGACCAGCACCCCGGCCGCCGAGGTGTGGACCCGGCCCTGAGATTCGGTCACCGGCACCCGCTGCACCCGGTGCACCCCGCCCTCGAACTTCATCTTCGACCACACGCCGTCGGCGCTGTCGCCCTTGCTCGCGATGGTCAGGGTTGCGTCCTTGTAGCCGCCGAGATCCGAGGTGGTCTCGTCGAGCACCGTCACCTTCCAGCCCTGGCGTTCGGCGAAGCGGATGTACATCCGGGCCAGGTCGGCGGCGAACAGCGCCGATTCCTCACCACCCTCACCAGATTTGACCTCGAGCACGATGTCGTCGGCGTCGTGCGGGTCACGCGGTGCGAGCATGTCGGTGAGCGCGGTGTCCAGTTCGGCGACACGGGCTTCCAGCTCGGGGACCTCGGCGGCGAACGACGCGTCGTCGGCGGCCAGTTCGCGGGCGGCCTCCAAGTCGCCGCGGGCCGACTCGAGCTTGCGGTGAGTGGCCACGATCGGCGCCAACTGGGCGAACCGGCGCCCGGCCCGGCGCGCCTCGACCGGATTGTTGTGCAGTTCGGGGTCGGAGAGCTGAGTTTCCAGCGCGGCGTGTTCGGCCAGCAGGGCATCGATCGCCTGCATGCTGCGAGTCATCTCACCTCCATCCCCGAACGCAAGCCGACGCCCGGGTGACGTGCGGGCACGTTCCGGGCGTCGGTGAGGACGCTACTTGTCGGTGGCTTCTGCTGCGTCGGCTGCGGCACCGACCTTGCGCTTGCCGTAGCGCTTCTCGAAGCGGGCGACGCGGCCGCCGCTGTCGAGGATCTTCTGCTTGCCGGTGTAGAACGGGTGGCACTGCGAGCAGACCTCGACCACGATGTGGCCGCTCTCCTTGGTGCTGCGGGTGGTGAAGCTGTTACCGCAACCGCACACCACGGTGGTCTCGCCGTAGGCAGGGTGAATGCCAGATTTCATGATGTCCTCTTCGATCGTGGGCCGCCGGGTCGCCCGCCCTTGAGGGTGGACGTGAACCGGAACCTGAGGTGTTCGATTATGCCAGCTACGCCAGCCTCCCCCAAAACGCCGGCGGGGTCGTGCGCATTCCGCCGGGTTCAGGCGGGGTCCGTCAGTCGTTGTCCATGCCGGGCGTGGTCTTGGAGACCTGGACCAGGAACTCGTAGTTGTTCTTGGTCTTACGCAGCTGGCTCATCAACAGGTCGATGGCCTGATGCGAATCCAGCCCCGAGAGCAGGCGACGCAGCTTGTGCACGATCGCGAACTCATCCGGCGAGAGCAGCAGCTCGTCCTTGCGGGTGCCCGACGGGTTGACGTCGACCGCCGGGAACACCCGACGCTCAGCGATCTTGCGGTCCAGCTTGAGCTCGGCGTTGCCGGTGCCCTTGAACTCCTCGAAGATCACCGTGTCACCGGTGGACCCGGTCTCCACCATCGCGGTGGCGATGATGGTCAGTGAGCCGCCGTCCTCGATGTTGCGGGCCGCGCCCAGGAAGCGCTTGGGCGGGTAGAGCGCGGTGGAGTCCACACCACCGGACAGGATGCGGCCCGACGCCGGCGAGGCGTTGTTGTAGGCGCGACCCAGCCGGGTGATCGAGTCCAGCAGCACGATGACGTCCTTGCCCTGCTCGACCAGGCGCTTGGCCCGCTCGATGGCCAGCTCGGCGGCCTGCGTGTGGTCCGACGGCGGCCGGTCGAAGGTGGAGGCGATGACCTCACCCTTGACCGAGCGCTGCATGTCGGTGACTTCTTCGGGCCGCTCGTCGACCAGCACCACCATCAGGTGGCATTCGGGGTTGTTGCGGGTGATCGCGTTGGCGATGTCCTGCATGATCGTGGTCTTACCGGCCTTGGGCGGTGACACGATCAGCGCGCGCTGCCCCTTGCCGATCGGCATGATCAGGTCGATGACCCGGGTGGTCAGCTTCTCGCCCGAGGTCTCCAACCGCAGCCGCTGGTTGGGGTACAACGGGGTCAACTTGTTGAAATCGGGACGATTCTTGGCGTCTTCGACCGGACCGCCGTTGACGGAGTCGAGTCGCACCAGCGGGTTGAACTTCTGCCGCGGATTCTTGTCGCCGCCATCTCCCTCTCTGGCCACCCGCACGGCGCCGGTGACCGCATCGCCGCGGCGCAGCCCGTTCTTGCGGACCATGTTCATCGACACGTAGACGTCGTTGGGTCCGGCCAGGTAGCCGGAGGTGCGGACGAACGCGTAGTTGTCGAGCACGTCGAGGATGCCGGCCACCGGCTGCACGACGTCGTCCTCGCGCAGCTCGGCTTCGCCGCCGCCGCTTCCGCCTTCGCCGCCCCGTTCGCCACGGCGGCGCCGGTCGCGGAAGCGTCGGCCGCGCCGGCCCCCGCGTCCGTCATCGTCGTCGGAGTTCTGCTGGCCCTGTTGGCCCCGGTTCTGCTCGTCGCCCTTGGCCGCAGCAGCGTCCTCGGACCTGGCACCGTCGCGGCGACCCCCGGACTGCTCGGCCTTCTCGTCGGGCCGGTCCTGCTTGTCCTGTTTGTCTTGCTTGCGGGCTTCGCCTTGCTTGCCGGGCTCGCCCTTGTCCGGCTCTCCCCCGTCTGCGGCGGGTGCACCGGTTCCGCGGCTGGCGCTGCGCCGTTCGCGACGCGGCGGTGCTTCGGTGGCCCCGGTCTCAGTGGTCCCGGTCTCAGTAGCCCCGGTCTCGGTGGTCCCGGTCTCGGTGGTCTCGGCCCGGGCGGGCTCGGCACCGACGGCCACTCCGTTCGAGGGCGCCTCGGCGTTCGGGGCCTCGGCAGCCTTGCCGCCGTTACCGCCATTGCCGCCGTCGCCGACCTCGCGGATTGCGGCGATCAGCTCACTTTTGCGCATCCCGGAGGCGCCTTTGACGCCGACGCGGTTGGCCAGCGCCCGCAGCTCGGGCAGCACCATCGCTGACAACGAGGGTTCCGGGGTGGTGATTGCGGCACCGTTGTCCGGTGTCGCGGCGGGAGCGGACTCGGTGGTGACTTCGGGGGCCGACGCGGCGGTGTCACCGCCGGTGCCGGAGTCCCCCGGGGCACCCTGACTCGGGGACTCGGGAGCGCTCTGGGGGGTCGACAGCGAATCCTGTCCGGTGCTGCCTTCAGCCGTGAAGAGGTCCGTTTCGGTCACGGATTTCCTTTCTTCCCTCGTCGGTTTTGTCACGCGAGGGGTTGGTTGCATCCAGCGGAATCGCCGAGTGCGTGTCACCGTCGACTGTATTAACGGTGATACCCATATCGACGGCGTCAAATCGCAAGCCGTCAGCTACGGGAAGAATTTGGTGGCATCCCAGTGACATCACAATCTAATTCAGATGCTGATGCCGCGAATGCGGGACGGAACCGAGGATAGCCCGCTTCGGGGCCGTGCGCAACAAATGCGGCGCGGCGTGCCTCAACCGGGCACCACTACCCCGGAGTTCCACTTGACTGCGTCGCCGACACGCATCTCAGCCACACTGAACCCACGCGCCGCCGGGGCCTCAAGCACCTCAGCTGGCAGTTCGGCCGCGGTGCTCAGCGCGATCACCGCCGGCCCGGCACCGGACAGTACGGCTGCGATTCCGTGCCGGCGCAGCAGTTGCAGGTACTGCGCCGACTCGGGCTGCGCGGCGGCGCGTTGCGGCTGGTGCAGCAGGTCCTCGGTCGCCGCCAGCAGCAGGTCGGGCCGCTCGGTCAACGCCACCACCAGCAGCGCGGCGCGACTGACATTGAATCGGGCGTCGCGGTGGCTGACCTGTTCGGGCAGCAGCATGCGCGTCTCCGCGGTCGACGAACGCAGCTGCGGTATCGCCGGGAACAGATGGATGTCGGGGTGCAGCCGCAACGGCACCGCCGAATAGTCGGCCCCGCCGCCGTCGGCCTTGTTCACGGTCCAGGAAACCACCGCCCCGCCCAGCACGGCAGCGGCGGCGTTGTCGGGGTGGCCCTCGAACTCCGAAGCCAGCTGGATCAATTGGGATTCCGACAACCCGGGCCGGTCGAGTTGTGCGACGAGTCCGTTGACCGCGGCCAAGCCACCGACCACCGCGGCCGCGGACGAGCCCAGCCCACGCTGGTGCGGGATGGCGTTGCGGCAGCGCACCACCATTCCGGGGACGTCGACGCCGACTTCCCGAAGTCCACGCCGGATACCTTGGACCACAAGGTGTTCCGACGTCAGCGGAACCTGACCGGCGCCTTCCCCGTCGACCTGCACCACCAGGCCGGACCCAGGAACTTCAGCCGTCTCGACGATGACCTCGTCATAGAGCCCCAACGCCAGACCGAGACTGTCGAAGCCCGGGCCAAGGTTGGCGCTCGATGCCGCCACCGCGACGCTGGCCGTCAACCCGGTCGGCAACAGTTGGACCACTAGGCCAGCCCCAACTCCGCGACCACGGTGGCCGCGTCGACGGGAACCGCGGTGACTTCGGGCAAGTCGCGCAGCGCGGTGTCGGGGTCCTTGAGCCCGTTCCCGGTGACGGTGCACACCACGGTCGAGCCGCGTGGCACCCAGCCGTCCTCCACCGACTTGAGCAGCCCGGCGATACTGGCCGCCGACGCCGGCTCCACGAAGACTCCCTCGGACTGCGCCACCAGGTGGTAGGCGGCCAGAATCTCGTCATCGGTGGCGGCCAGGAAACGGCCACCAGAATCCACCTGCGCTTCGACGGCCTGGGTCCAGGACGCCGGCGAGCCGATGCGGATCGCGGTGGCGATGGTCTCCGGGTTTTTGACCGGCTCACCGAGCACCAGCGGCGCCGCGCCGGCGGCCTGCGTGCCCAGCATCTTCGGCAGCGTCTCTATCAAGCCGTCGGCGTGGTACTCGCGGTAGCCCTTCCAATACGCGGTGATGTTGCCGGCATTGCCGACGGGCAACGAGTGGATGTCGGGTGCGGTGCCCAGTGCGTCGACGATCTCGAACGCCGCGGTCTTCTGGCCTTCGATGCGCACCGGGTTCACCGAGTTCACCAGTGAAATGGTCGGGAAGTCGGTGGCCATCTTGCGGGCCAGCTCCAGACAGTCGTCGAAGTTGCCGTCGATCTGGATGATCTTGGCGCCGTGCATGACCGCCTGCGCCAGCTTGCCCATTGCGATCTTGCCCTGCGGGATCAGCACCGCGCAGGTGATGCCGGCCCGCGCGGCGTAGGCCGCCGCCGATGCCGAGGTGTTTCCGGTCGAGGCGCACAGCACCACCTGCTGGCCGCGGGCCACTGCGTCGGTGACCGCCATCGTCATGCCGCGGTCCTTGAACGAACCGGTCGGGTTGAGTCCCTCCACCTTCAGGTGAACCGTGCACCCGGTCTGTTCGGAGATCCGTTTGGCGTGGATCAGCGGGGTGCCGCCCTCGTGCAACGTGATCGGTGTCCAGTCGTCTCCGATCGGAAGCCGATCGCGGTAGGCGCCGATCAAGCCGGGCCAAGGCTGATGGATCGGTGTCCGGGTGGAGCTCACTGGTCTGTTCCTTCCAGTCGTAGCACGCTGGCGACCTGCTGGACCGCATCCAGTTCAGCCAGCGCCGCAACGGTTTTCGACAGCGCCGATTCGGTGGCCCGGTGGGTGACCACCACGATCCGGGCGCCGATCAGTTGGCCCTCTTCGTCGGTCACGCCTTCCTGGCGCACCTCGGCGATGCTCACCTCGTGGGCGGCGAATTCGGCTGCCACCGTGGCTAACACACCCGGCTTGTCGGCGACGTCCATGCTCACGTAGTAGCGGGTCTGGACATCGCCGATCGGCGCGATGGTCAGCTGAGCGTACTTGGACTCGCGTGGTCCGCGGCCGCCCTGCACCCGGTTGCGGGCGGCCATCACCAGGTCGCCCATGACCGCCGAGGCGGTCGGTGCACCGCCGGCGCCCTGCCCGTAGAACATCAGCCGGCCGGCTGCCTCCGCCTCGACCACCACGGCGTTGAATGCACCGTTCACGGTGGCCAGCGGGTGGGTCAGCGGCACCAGCGCCGGGTAGACCCGCGCCGAAATCCGCTGTTGGCTATCACGGGTGGTGATGCGCTCGCAGATCGCCAGCAGTTTGATCGTGCAACCCAGCGCACGCGCCGCGGTGGAGTCCTCGGGGGTGATGTTGGTGATGCCCTCGCGGTAGACGTCGTCGGCGGTCACCCGGGTGTGGAAGGCGATCGACGCCAGGATCGCGGCCTTGGCGGCGGCGTCGTAGCCCTCCACGTCGGCGGTCGGGTCGGCTTCGGCGTAGCCCAGCGCACTCGCGTCGGCCAGCGCGCTGGCGTAGTCGGCGCCGGTGGAGTCCATTTCGGACAGAATGTAGTTGGTGGTGCCGTTGACGATGCCGGCCACCCGCAGCACGGTGTCGCCGGCCAGGGACTGGGTCAAGGGCCGGATCACCGGGATCGCACCGGCGACACTGGCCTCGAAGTACATATCCACGCGCGCCATCTCGGCGGCCTCGGCCAGCTCACCGGTGGACCGTGACAGCAGGGCCTTGTTGGCGGTGACGACGGACTTGCCGTGCTTGATCGCCGACAGGATCGCCTTGCGGGCCGGCTCGACCGGGCCCATCAACTCCACCACGATGTCGACGTCACTGCGCGACACCAGGCTGTCGATGTCGTCGGTGAGCAGTTCGACCGGCACGCCCCGATCGGCTGCCACCCGGCGCACCCCGATGCCGCGCAGCACCAGTGGAGCACCGATGCGCGCAGCCAGGTCATCGGCGCTGGCCTCGAGGATTCGGACGACTTCGCTGCCGACGTTGCCCAGTCCCAGGACGGCGACACCCACGGGACTCGCAGGAACATTCGCATCGGACATCCTTAAATCACCTCCAGGCTGATCAGGTCATCGACGGTTTCCCGGCGCAGCATAAGGCGAGCCTTCCCGTCACGCACCGCCACCACCGCCGGGCGGGTGACCATGTTGTAGCGGCTCGACATCGAGTAGCAGTAAGCGCCGGTGGCGGCCACGGCGATCAGGTCACCGGGGACCGCGTCCTCGGGTACCCAGGTGTCGCGGACGATGATGTCGCCGGTCTCGCAGTGCTTGCCGACGATGCGGGCCAGCACCGGGGGCGCCTCACCAGTGCGCGAAACCAATCGGACGTCGTAGTGCGCGTCGTAGAGCGCGGGACGGATGTTGTCGCTCATGCCGCCGTCGACGCTGACGTAGCGGCGCTGGGCGGTGGCGCTGACTGCGACGTCTTTGACGGTGCCGACCTCATAGAGCGTGACGGTGCCCGGGCCGGCGATTGCCCGGCCGGGTTCGACGACCAGGGTCGGTGTCGGCAGGCCGACAGCGGCGGACTCGTCGCGCACGATCGCGGTGAGCTTCGCGGCGACCTCGGCCATCGGCGGCGGGTCATCCTGCGGCAGATAGGAGATGCCCAATCCCCCGCCCAGGTCGATGACCGACAGCTGCGCGGTTTTGTCCACACCGAACTCGGCGACCACATCCCGCAGCAGCCCGATGACCCGGTGAGCGGCCAACTCGAAGCCGGCGACGTCGAAGATCTGCGACCCGATGTGGCTGTGCAGGCCCACCAGGCGCAGATGATCGGTCGCGAAAACGCGCCTGATCGCATCGAGCGCCGCACCACTGGCCAGCGACAACCCGAACTTCTGGTCTTCGTGGGCGGTCGAGATGAATTCGTGGGTGTGCGCCTCCACGCCCACGGTGACCCGCACCATTACGTCCTGCACGGTCCCGGCCGCCGCGGCCACCGCATCGAGGCGGTCGATCTCGATCGTCGAGTCCAGCACGATGTGACCGACCCCGGCGTTGACCGCGGTCGTCAGTTCTGCGACCGATTTGTTGTTGCCGTGCAACGTGATCCGTTGCGCGGGGAAACCGGCGCGCAGTGCGACGGCCAGTTCGCCGCCGGTGGCGACATCCAGGCAGAGGCCCTCCTGGTCGATCCAGCGGGCTATCTCGCTGCACAGGAACGCCTTGGCGGCGTAGTGCACGTTCTCGCCCCCGCCGAACGCCTCGGCGATCTCGCGGCAGCGGCCGCGGAAGTCGTCCTCGTCGATGACGAACAGCGGGGTGCCGTACTGCTCCGCCAGGTCGGTGACTGCCACTCCGGCAATCTGCACCACCCCGTCGTCGCCGCGAACGGCGTTGCGCGGCCACACATTCGGCGCCAGCTCCAGCAGTTGCTGCGGGGTTTGCGGCCGCGGCGGCAGGCCGTCGTGGTGGATCTCCTCGGCGTGACGCGGCCCGGCGGGGTGGACGTTCACATCCGCTCCGGTGCGCTCACGCCGAGAATGCTCAGCCCGTTGGCGATCACCTGCCGGGTGGCCTGGCACAGCGCCAGCCGGGCGGTGTTCAGGTCGTTGGGCTGCTCGTCGCCCTGCGGCAGCACCCGACAGCTGTCGTAGAACCGGTGGTAGTCACCGGCGAGGTCTTCCAGATAACGACAGACACGATGCGGTTCACGCAGCGCGGCAGCGGTTTTGAGCACCCTGGGGAACTCCCCCAGGCTGCGGATCAGCGTGCCCTCTTTGTCATGGCTGAGCAGCCCGAGGTTGGTCGTGTCGAGACTCATCCCGAGTTCGGCGGCATTGCGAGCCAGCGCACAGAGCCGGGCGTGGGCGTATTGCACGTAGTAGACCGGGTTTTCGTTGCTCGCCGAGGACCACAGCTCCAAGTCGATGTCGATCGGGGAGTCCACCGAGGAACGGGTCAGGCTGTAGCGGGCGGCGTCCACACCGATGGCCTCGACCAGGTCGTCGAGGGTGATGACGGTGCCGGCGCGCTTGCTCATCTTGACCGGCTGGCCATCGCGCACCAGGTTGACCATCTGGCCGATCAGTACCTCGACGGTAGCCGGATCGTCGCCGAAGGCGGCCGCGGCGGCCTTGAGCCGGGCGATGTAGCCGTGGTGATCGGCGCCGAGCATGTAGATGCACAAGTTGAAGCCGCGCTCACGCTTGTCCAGGTAGTAGGCCAGGTCCCCGGCGATGTAGGCGGGTTTGCCGTCGCTCTTGATCACGACGCGGTCTTTGTCGTCGCCGTAGGCGCTGGTGCGCAGCCAGGTGGCGCCGTCCTTTTCGTAGATGTTGTCTTCTGCGCGCAGCCGCTCGATGGCCTGCTCGACGCGGCCGGAGGTGTGCATCGAGTCTTCGTGGGTGAAGACGTCGAAGTCGGTGCCGAACTCGTGCAGCGAAGCCTTGATGTGGGTGAACATCAGGTCCACGCCGATCTTCCGGAACGTCTCCTGGGCCTGCTCTTTGGGGGCACTCATCACGTCGGGGGCCTTGGCCTGCACCGCCGCGGCGATCTCGGCGATGTAGGCGCCGGCGTAGCCGTCCTCGGGGGCCGGCTCGCCCTTGGCGGCGGCGATCAGCGAATTGGCGAACCGATCGATCTGGGCGCCGTGGTCGTTGAAGTAGTACTCGCGGGTGACCGCGGCCCCCTGGGTGGACAGCAACCGGCCCAGCGCGTCACCGACCGCGGCCCAGCGGGTTCCGCCGATGTGGATGGGGCCGGTGGGGTTGGCCGAGACGAACTCCAGGTTGACGTTGAGGCGAGCGAACTCTTGGGAGTGGCCGTAGTTCTGGCCGGCGTCGATGACGTTGGCGACCACGACGCCCTGCGCCGAGGCGTCGAGGCGGATGTTGACGAAGCCGGGACCGGCGGTGTCGGCCGAGGCGATCCCGTCGGCGTTGGCCAGCGCCTCGGCCAGCCAACCGGCCAGCTCACGCGGGTTGACGCCGACCTTCTTACCCAGCTGCAACGCCAGGTTGGTGGCGTAGTCGCCGTGTTCGGGGTTGCGCGGGCGCTCCACAGCCACCGTCGCGGGCAGCGCGGCGGGGTCCAGGTCGTGCTCGGCCAACACCGCGGCTGCGGTGGTCTTGAGCAATTCGGCCAGATCGGCGGGGGTCACGAGGCCCCATCCTAGGGTCTGACGTGGTCAGGACCCGAATCTGTCCGGTTCTTTAGCCTGGGCCGTGATGCGTTAGTCTGTCGAAGCCCACTTGGCGCAGCATCACTGCATGCGCCCCCGTAGCTCAGGGGATAGAGCGTCTGCCTCCGGAGCAGAAGGCCGCAGGTTCGAATCCTGCCGGGGGCACTCTCTGACCAGGCGATATGCCACTCAACCGAACGTGTCAGATCCCGAATGTGACACAAAGTGACACATCAGCTTTTTAATCGGTGTCACCCGGTCTCAGGTCGCACTCGCAGCGCCTTGAAGGCCTCGATGATGTCGTCCGTCGGGTGCGGTTATCGCGACCGAGATGCCAGCGTGGCCCGCGTGCCGATTAGCCCGCGACCGCGATCGGGTGAATACCGTCCAACTCCGAACCTCTCGCGGCGCGGACCAGATCGGCGTCGTAACGCGCCTGCAGGTTGATCCAGAACATGTCGGACACGCCCAGCGCCCGCGATAGCCGCAGGCCCGTGTCGGCGGTGATGCCCCGCCGCCCACGGATGATCTCGCTCAGACGGGTCTGCGGCACGCCGATCTCCTGGGCCAGCCGGTAGGGGGTGATCCCCATCGGCGCGAGGAACTCTTCGGCGAGAATCTCGCCGGGGTGGGTGGGCTCAAAATCAGCCATGATGTCCTTCCTCTCAGTGGTAGTCGGTCAGCTCGACATCATCGGCACCGCCGTTGCTCCAGGCGAAGCAGATGCGGTACTGGTCGTTGACACGGATGCTGTGCTGACCCGCGCGGGGCGCATGTAGCTTCTCCAGCCGGTTACCCGGTGGAACGCGTAAATCGTTGATGTTCTCCGCCGCGTCGAGAATCTGCATCTTGCGACGCGCCGCCTTGGCAAGCCCGGTGCTGATCCCCTTCGGGCACCGCAACTCCCAAACCTTCTGGGTGTCGCTGTCCCCGAACGAGCGGATCACGCATCCAATACTAACGTTGTACGTTACTATCGTCAATCGGGAGCACGGATGAGCCGTTTTTCGGGGTCGTTGTCCTGTGATGACGGTGGTTTTCACCAGCACGTCGGGATAGGCTGCCGCGGGATAACAAGTAGTTGAGATTGTGCCGCGAAGGGCGACGATGACTGCCGTGCAGGACCATGAGACCGACTTCGCCCGGCCCTGGGCCCCGCACCGGCTGCGCATCTATACCGGCGTAGCCCTGTTCGTCCTGGGCATGTTCGCGCTGCTGACCATCGCGGTCAGTCTGCGCATCATTCCGGCCAGCTTCTCGGTGGACGTGATCGCCAACATGATCTTCGGAATCCCGGTAATGCTGCTGCCGTTCGTGATCCTCTGGGATGCGCCGGACGAGCATCGCACCCGACTGGACCGGGCCGCCGAGCTGACTTTGTTCTACATCCCGTTCACCGCGGCCAGCCAGATCGGCTACGAGCTGATGTTCCTGATCGGTCAGCCGCTGGGCTGGTGGGCTCCCACCGACGATCCGGGCTTCAAGTGGCTGTGGTGGCAGTACGGTCTGGCCGACACCCGCTACGTCAGCGGCAATCCGTGGGTGTTCGCTCTCGAAGTGGTCGGGGTCAGCACCGGCATCACCGTCTTCGTGATGTGGACCAAGCTGCTGCGCTCCACGCTGCCGCTGGAGTCCCGGATCCGCTGCCTCTGGGTGGTGCTGATCGGCATCTCGGTGCTGATGAGCAGTACCGCGGTCTACTTCCTCAGTGAGGTGGGCGCGGGGTTCGCCGACATCGGGCAAGGCAGCTGGGGCTTCTGGTTCAAGTTCATCGGCGAGAACGTGCCGTTCATCGTGCTGCCGCCATTGGTGATCTATGCGACCTATCTGCAGATCGACCACCTGACCCGACGGGCGGGCGTGCACGACGGCGGTTAGCGGCGTCGACACGCATCGTCGAGCCAAATGTTCCCGCTTCGCGCCCAGCGTAAATCGCCACGGTGACGTCCCCGCAGCCCCTAGGGTCGATCGGGTGACAATTCGCCTTGGCTTCCAGATCCCAGACTTCTCTTACGGCACCGACGTTTCAAAGCTGTTCCCCACCGTCATCGCGCAGGCCCAGGAGGCCGAGGCCGCCGGGTTCGACGTGGTGTTCCTGATGGACCACTTCTACCAACTGCCCATGCTGGGCTCCCCCGACCAGCCGATGCTCGAGGCCTACACGGCGTTGGGCGCACTGGCGACCGCGACCGAACGGGTCCAGCTGGGCACGCTGGTCACCGGCAACACCTACCGCAACCCGGCCCTGCTGGCCAAGATCATCACCACCCTGGACGTCATCAGCGCCGGGCGGGCGGTGCTGGGCATCGGCACCGGCTGGTTCGAGCTCGAACACGACCAGTTGGGTTACGAGTTCGGCACCTTCACCGACCGGTTCAACCGGCTCGACGAGGCATTGCAGATCATCCTGCCGATGCTCAAGGGTGAGCGGCCGACCTTCGAGGGCAAGTGGTACCGCTCCAGCGAGGCGATGGCCGAACCCCGCTTCCGCGACCACATTCCGCTGCTGATCGGCGGCAGTGGAGAGAAGAAGACGATCCCGCTCGCGGCGCGCCACTTCGACCACCTCAACCTGATCACCGGTTTCGATGAGCTGCCCGCGAAGATGGATGCCGTGCGGCGCAGTTGCGAAGAAGTCGACCGCGATCCCGCCACCCTGGAAACCACCATGTTGCTCACCGCGCTGGCCGGCCAGAACGTCAGCGCCGATCAGATCCCCGCCGAGATGAGCCAGCGAATGGTGGCCGGCAGCCCCGAATCGATCGCCGAGCAGATCAAAACCAAGGTGCTCGATGCCGGCGTCGGCGGAGTGACCATGAATATCCCCGGCTACACGCCCGGGGTAATCGCTGACGTCGGCGCCGCGTTGCGTTCGGTGATCGACGCCTGACGCTTTTTCGCAGGCTGATTTTTAACCTCGCGGCAGCGCACAAGACCGTCACGCAGGGTTAGTCCATCGACTGCATGTCACAGCATTCATGCAGGTAGCGACGGCTCAGCCGATCAGGCGGAGAGGTTCGGCGGCCCGGCAGGCCGGGCCGCTGGACTGCCTGGGCCGACGCGGTGGCGCAAATGCCGGGCAGGGTTTTGCGCAGTCCGCGTCTAACGTCGTGGCTAACCAGAACGCACTATCGAAAAGCGAGTATCCGAATCCCATGACAACACGGTTGGAATGCGAACTCGGGTCCGCCGGCGGAACCGGGCGATGTCGCCCAGCGCAGAACCGCCACGAATCAATTCGGTAGGCCGCAACCCTTTTCGGTTGCCCACTTAGACCTCGCCTGCCGATCTCAACGGCCGCGCATCGCCTGATGCGATCGAGGAAAGGCTCCGCTGATGCTGGATTTCGGGATTCTGCCACCCGAGGTCATCTCGACGCAGATGTATACCGGCCCCGGTTCCGGCCCGCTGCTGGCGTCGGCCGCGGCGTGGGATGCGTTGAGCGGGCAGCTGAATGCGTTCGCACTCGGCTACTCATCCACGCTCACCGGGTTGCAGGACGAGGGATGGACTGGCGCTTCTTCGCAGGCGATGCTGGCTGCTGCCACCCCGTACATGGCCTGGGTGTCGCAGACGGCAACCCAGGCCGAGCAGGCTGCCACTCAGACCCGGGCCGCTGCGGCCGCATACGAATCTGCCCGCGCCGCAACGGTTCCACCGACCGTCGTCACCACCAACCGCACCCAGTTGCAAAACCTGGTGGCAACCAACCTCTTCGGGCAGAACACCTCACTGATCGCAGCCCTCGAAGCCGCCTACGCCCAGATGTGGGCTCAAGACGCCGCGGCCATGCACGGTTACGCGACCTCGGCATACACCGCCACTCAGCTGGCCCCGTTCCACGAGCCACCGCAGACCACCAACTCCGCTGCGGCTACCAGCCAGGCACTCGCGCCGGCGGCAGCCCTCGGCAATGCCGCGGCCTCGCAGACCGGACAGTCGGTGGCTGACGGTGTGATCGACGGGGCGAGCAACTTCAACACGCTGAGCGGCCCGGTCGGTTTCGCCACCGCCATGAGCCGCACCGTGACCAACGCGGGAAGCTTCTTCACCGCGCTGGCCAAGGCGGTCAGCGGTGCGGCGCCGAAGGCGGCGGCCGCCGCGATTCCCGCCATCCTTCCCGCCGCCGGTATGGCCTCGGCGGTCCAGGCCGGCCCTTCCCTGGTGCGCAGCACCGCGGCGGCGAGCATGGGCAGTGCCTCACCGATCGGTCAGCTGTCCGTGCCGAAAGCCTGGGCCGACACTGCGCCGATCGCTGCAGCCACCGAGGAGCCGCTGTTTCTCTCCGAGACCGAGCTGGCCGAAACCGGCTCCTGGGAAGAGGCTCCGGCCAGCGGCATGATGGGCGCTGCACCGGCTGCTGCCATGGGAGCAGCGGCCGGCGGAGGCGGGCGGTCCACCGTCAGCAGCATGCTGCGGGTCGGCCCGAAACGCTTCGCCATGCCGCGACCGTCCGTCGGCGGATAATCGGCGGGACAATCCATGTTGGATTTCGGGATGCTTCCACCCGAGGTCAATTCGACCCTGATGTATTCGGGCCCTGGATCGGGACCGATGCTGGCCGCGGCGTCGGCATGGGACGCGTTGGCCTGGCAACTGGAATCATTCGCAACCGGTTATTCCTCGACTCTGTCCGAACTGCTGGGCCAGACCTGGTCGGGCGGCTCCGCGGAGGCGATGGTCGCCGCCGCGACACCGTATGTCGCCTGGGCGTCGGCCACCGCGACGCTGGCCGAACAGACCGCCGATCAGGCCCGCGCCGCAGCGGCCGGCTACGAAGCGGCCTTCGCCGCGACCGTGCCGCCGCCGGCCGTCGCCGCCAACCGGATTCAGCTGGCGACCCTGGTCGCCACCAACTTCTTCGGGCAGAACACCGCGGCGATCGCCGCGACGGAAGCCGCCTACGCCACGATGTGGGCCCAGGACGCCACCGCGATGTATGCCTACGCGGCGGTCTCGTCGGCCGCCTCCACGCTGACGCCGTTCCAACAGCCTCAGCAAACCACCAGTGCGACAGGGCAATCCGGCCAGAGTGCTGCCGTCGCCCAAGCAACTGCCACTGCTACGGCGACGCCGTCTGGCCCGTTGACTGGGATGATGTCTTCGACGGTCAGCGGTGTCGGCATCTTCAACACCCTGACCAACCCGGCGCGATTCGCCGCCGATTCCCTCCGCACGGCCGGGCAGATGGGCAACTACATCATGGCGCTGATTCCCGCCGCCAGCTCGGCCGCCGCCAAGGTCCCGGCAGCGGCGGTTGCGGCCGGGGAATTCGGTCCCGCTGCACGTGCGATGGTGCTGGCCGGTGTCGGCGAGGCCGCGCCGGTGGGCGGGTTGTCGGTGCCGCCCAGTTGGCCGGCGTCGCCCGCCGGTTCGACCGTGCAGCAGGCGCAGCTGGCCGCGGCGACACATCCCCTGGCTGCCCAGGAGGAACGCCCCGCGTCGTCCCGGCGAGCGCACCTCGCCCCCGCCGGGGCCGGGCCGGTGCGGGCGTTGGGCGCCGGCCGGAAGGGATACCCGGTGTTGCGGATGCGTGACAGGCGCTACCGGATGCCGCGGCCGGCGGTGGGTGGCTGATGCACCCGGCCGCTCAACCCAGCACGGTGCGCATCAGCATCACGTCGTAGGCGTTCCACAGCGACAACGTGAAGTACACCTCTTTGCCCGTCGACCACGGGTGCAGGTAGGGCGCGTAGATGCCGCCGGGCATCTGCCCGGAGGAGATCAGCGTCTGTTCGCCGCTCCACGGCCCCTGTGGTGTCGGTGCGGTGCGGGCCACGACATCGTTGCCGCCGTTGCCGTACAGGGCCAGGTACTGCCTGAGGTAGGAGTTGTACTGCACCGACATCTCGCCCACCGGTCCGGGGATCACCGGGGTGGCCGCGGCCGGGTTGTTCGGCACCCAGCCCCCGCCGGCCTCCGACGCGCTCCAGTACTGGTACTTGGTGACGTCGGGGACGGCGCGTTCGGGCACCCGCGACAGGAACGCCGGGCCGCCGCGGCCGGCGGGGGTTCCGTAGGAGTACAGGAAGCCGTCGCCCCCGCGCAGGAACGCGCCCTGCTGGAATTTCTCGTTACCGGGGACAAAGTGTGCCCGGGGAACGTTTTCCGGCGACGACGAACGCACCGTCCCCGGATAGACCCCCCAGGATTCGCCGTTGTCGTTGGACACCGCGATCGCCGAGTAGTTGGTGGACCATTCCCCGTCGCGTCCCCAGTTTTTGATCGACATGAAATTCATGTACTGATTGCCGGCGATCCCGATTCCGGCGGTGGGAATCATGCCCTCTTGGGTGGGCGACAGACGCACGGCCGGCAGGATCTGCTTGGAGAAATTCGCTTGCCGCAGTGGTGAACCCGAGTACCTGTTGCCGACCGCACCGGGCCCGACGGTGATCCCGTCGGCCAGATTGTTGTCCTGGGTCCGGAACAGCACGTTTTGACGCCACTGCTTGCCCTGCATCTTGCAGTAACCGAAGGTGTCGCCGAAGGCCATGAGGATCTGCCGGTTGGCGGGATCGCCGTTGTCCCAAGGGATCCCGAGGTCGGTGCCGGAGATGCCGAAGCGCTGCAGAGTTTGGTTGGGGCTGTTGGGACCGGTCACCCATTCCACCAGGGAGGTCTGGGAGCCGGCGATCGCACCGGCGGCGTCGGCGGTCGACAGGCCCGGATCTGCTCCGGCGTTCGGAACGGGCTGAACGGGTTGAGCCGCGTTCGGGACAGCCTGCGCGCCCGGGTTCGGGACGGCCGGCACCACTGCCGCCTGCTGTTTGATCGTGCCGTTCGGGTTGATCAGCGCGGCGATCAGCGGGCCCAGTTTGGGCAGCGGCGCGCTGTCGTTGGCGCCGCGGGGCCGCTGCCCGATCGGCAGCTGGCCGGTACCGGTGCTCGGCGAGCCGGGCGGCGGGTCGATATTGGCCTCGGGCGCGTTGCACGTCGCCGCCATGGCCGGCGGGGCGAACTCGGTCACGAGCACCATCCCGAGAACGACCGCCGGCACCATCGCCGCCGAAACGATTCGACGCGTCGCCGACATGTCACACCTTTCCGGGACCGCCATGGGCCTCGCCTGCTGTGACGATAGTGGCTGGTGAGGCGGTTGTGGCCAGCGAGATGTTGATAGAGACGCTTCCGTAACCGTGTCGCAACGGCTTGCGTCGGGCGGTCGGGACGCCTCAGCGGCTGAACTCGGCGACCACCTCCGCCGCGCGTCGCAGCTGGTCACGGTCGGAACTCGTGGGAATCAGGTGGATTTCGTCGGCCCCCACCGCTTCGAAGCTGCGCAGCACGTCGAGAAGCTCTTCCTCGCTGCCCGCCCAGCCGGTGGTCGGGGCCATCGCCTCGACGTATTCGGCGGGAATCCAGTTCATGTAGCGCAGCAGATGCTCGCGCACCTGGTTGCGCGCGGCGTCGCGCTCACCCAACGCGAACCAGAATGAGGACGCCAGATACGGCTCGGCTTTGCCGGCCTGCCGCCACGCCTGCCGGGCGACGTCGAACAACTCGTTCTGCCTGGCCACATCGAGGTCCATCGTGATGCCGGCCAAACCCTCGGCCCAGGTGGCGGCGCTGCGCACGGTCTTGGGGCCGATGGTGCCGACCACCAGTCGTGGTCCGCCGGGTTGCGTCGGCGCCGGGCCGACCGGCAGCACCGACTCGGTGAGCTTCTCCCCCGCCCACACGCGTTTCATGATCGCGACCCGCTCGGCCATCTCCCGCATGGTCTGTGTCGCCGGATCCGCACCGGCGGCGCGGTAGTCCTCATGCCGGCCACCCACCCCGATGCCGACGGTGAGCCGCCCGCCGCTCAGCAGATCCGCGGTGGCCAGTGCCTTGGCCAGCATGACCGGATCGTGCAGTTGCGGGACGATGACCGTCGTCACCAGGCGCACCCGCTCGGTCCATGCCGCCACCGCCCCCAGCAGCGTCAGGCTGTCGGGGTTGGTGAAGGCGATCCGCTCTCCCCAACTCAGCGACGAGAACGGCCCCTCGTCGACGGCGCGCGCCCAGTCCCGCAGCAGCGTCGCGTCCAGATCGGGCTCCATCACCGGCATGGTCATTCCCACCTGCATGCCCGCGATTGTGGCATGGACGACGGCCGGGACCGACACTGGAGGAATGAGCATCTCCTTCAATCACACGATCGTCGCCGCCCACGACAAGCAGGCGTCAGCGGTATTTCTGGCGGAACTGTTCGACCTGCCTGATCCGCAGCCGTTCGGGCACTTCATGGTCGTCGGGCTCGATCACGAGGCCAGCCTCGATTACGCCGAGGTCCCCGGCGACGAGGAGATCCGGCCGCAGCACTACGCATTCCTGGTCTCCGAGGATGACTTCGACGCCATCTACGGCAAGATCTCCTCGCGGGGGCTGGCGCACTGGGCGGATCCGCGAGGTGGGCACCCCGGCGAGATCAACCACCGCGACGGCGGCCGCGGCGTGTATTTCCGCGATCCCAACGGTCACGCGATGGAGATCCTGACCCGACCGTACGGCTCGGATTCCTAGGGTCAGATTCCGCGCGGGGGTGCCTAAAAACGGGATTCTGCCCGGCGGGTCGACCGGGGACACGCACTCTCGCGGAGGTCGGGTTAGCTGCCGTGGCCGCGCTGGCGTTCCTGGGTGCGGTAATCGGCGGCGAGCTCGGCGACGTGCGCGGGCAAGTCACCAGAGGCCACGTCGGCCAGGCTGGTCTCCTCGAGCACCGAACGCATGCTGGCCCGCAGCGCTCGCCACACGTCGGTCAATGCGGCGGTCGGGCCCGCGTAGGGCAGATCGCCCATGCCGATGTCGCGGACGCTGGCCAGCGGGCCGTCGATGCAGCGCAGCACGTCGGCGACGCTGATCTCGGTGGCCGCCCGCGCCAGCTCGTAGCCCCCGTCGCGGCCGCGCTGACTGCGCACCAGCCGGTCGTTGCGTAGATCAGACAGGATGTCGACGAGGAACTGCGCCGGAATGCCCTGTGCGGCGGCGATGTCGTCGGTTTTGACCAGGGTGCCCGCTTCGGTGGTGGCGAGCTGGACCATCGCCCGCACCGCGTACTCCGCCTTGGCCGACATCCGCATCCTGGGGATTCTGCCATCTGCGCCCGGTGACGATGCACAGCGAAGCGATGAGGTGGGGGCACCTCCCGCTTGCGGGGGAGAGGCGGGCAGTCGATCTTTCGGCGACGTCAGCCGATCGCGGCGAGCACCGCCTGGGCGTATTCGGGGCGGCACACCACCAGGTCGGGCAGCAGCGGGTCGGGCCGGTTGTAGGCCAGCGGCGAGCCATCGATGCGCGAGGTGTGCAGGCCGGCGGCCCGGGCGACGGCCACCGGGGCGGCCGAGTCCCATTCGTATTGCCCGCCGGCGTGCACGTAGACGTCGGCGGTGCCCTGCACGACGGCGGCGACCTTCACCCCGGCCGAACCCATCGGCACCAGCACGCCGTCGAGGCGGTCGCGGACGCTTTCGGCGACCGCGGGTGGGCGGCTGCGAGACACCGCGATGCGCGGCGGGCCGGTGTGCCCGGGCGGGGTGGCAACCGTCGGGGTGGCCAGGGTGATGTCCCGCGCCGGCAGGGCGATCGCCCCGGCGGTCAGTTCTCCGGCTTGCCACAGCGCGACGTGCACGGCCCAGTCGTCGCGGTCCAGCTCGGAGAATTCCCGGGTGCCGTCCAGCGGGTCGACGATCCACACCCGGTCGGCTTGCAGCCGGATGGGATTGTCGGCGCCCTCCTCGGACAGCACCGCATCGTCCGGGCGTTCGGCAGCCAGCGCCGTCATCAGGTAGTCGTGAGAGCGCTTGTCGCCGGCTGCTTTCCGCTCGGCCTGGGTTGCATCGGCCAGTTCCTCACGGACGCTCAGCAGCAGCCGGCCGGCGTCGGCGGCAAGCTGGGCGGCCAGCTGGTGATCGTTCACCTACGGGCGTCCAGCGCGGCGATGACCTGCCGGGCCTGTTTGTCGATGCTGTCTTGCGGGGCCAGCCGCACGTCGGGGTTGCGCGGCCGCTGGTAGGGACTGTCGATCCCGGTGAAGTGGGTGATGAGACCCGCACGCGCTTTTGCGTATAGCCCCTTGGGGTCTCGCTGCTCGCAGGCCTCCAGCGGGGTATCGCAGAACACTTCGACGAAATCGAACCCGGCGTCGGTGTGCACCTGGCGGGCCAACTGACGATGCTCGATCAGTGGACTGATCGCCGGCACCAGCACGATCTGACCGGAATCGGCCAGCAGGGTGGCCACATGCGCCAGCCGGCGCAGGTTCTCGGCGCGGTCGGCCATCGAGAACCCGAGGTCGGCGTTGAGCCCGTGCCGCAGGTTGTCACCGTCGAGAACATAAGCGGGCGTTCCTCTTTCGAGCAGCAGCTGCTCGACCCGCATGGCCACCGACGACTTGCCTGCGCCGGAGAGTCCGGTCAACCACACCGTGCGGCCCTTCGAGAGCCGGTCCGTCGTGGTGACCAGCGACTCGTGGCGCACCGTGTTCGGGCTGGCGGCGCGACCCGACACGTCGCGCAGCACCATGCCGGCCGCCACCGTTCCGTTGGTGGCTTGGTCGATGAGGATGAAGGACCCGGTGGCATCGTTGTGGCTGAATTCGTCGAGCATCAGCGGGACCTGAGCACGCAGCGAGACACGCCCGAGCTCGTTGAGTTCCAACCAGTTCGCTTCCTTGTCCCGGTGCAGGGTGTTGACGTCGAGGCGGTAGTCCAATGCCATCACCTTCACCCGGGTGGTCCGGGTGGTGTGTTTGATGACGTAGTCGTTGCCGGGCTGCAGCGACGCGCCGTCGGCCATCCAGCACACGGTGGCGTCGAAATCTTGGGCGATACGCGGCTGGTTGTTGGTGCGAGCGATCATGTCCCCGCGGGAGATGTCGATGTCGTCAGCCAGGCTCACCGCGACCGCCATCGGCGGAAACGCCTCGTCCACCGCACCATTGGGGCCCTCGATCGAAGCGATCCGGGTCGGTTTCCCCGACGGCAGCACCACCACGTCGTCACCGGGACGAAGTACCCCGCTGGCCACCGTGCCGGCATAGCTTCGGTGGTCGGTGTGCTCGTGGGTCTGTGGGCGGATCACGTACTGCACCGGGAAACGCACGTCGACCAGGTTGCGGTCACCGGCGATGTAGACGTCCTCCAAGTGAGACAGCAGCGCCGGACCCTCGTAGTACGGGGTCTTGTCGGACTTGGTCACCACGTTGTCGCCGAGCAGCGCCGAGATCGGGATGGTCGTCACGTCGTGCACGTCCAGGCGGGTGGCGAACGAATGGAAATCGTCGCGGATCGCCTCGAATTGCTTTGCATCCCAGTCAATCAGGTCCATCTTGTTGACTGCCAGCACAATGTGGCGGATCCCCAGCAGCGACGCCAGGAAGGTGTGCCGGCGGGACTGCTCCTGCAGACCGTGCCGCGCATCGACCAGCACGATCGCCAGCTGGGCGGTCGAGGCGCCGGTCACCATGTTGCGGGTGTACTGGATGTGCCCAGGCGTGTCGGCGATGATGAACTTCCGCTTGGGCGTAGCGAAGTAGCGGTAGGCGACATCGATGGTGATGCCCTGCTCGCGCTCGGCGCGCAAGCCATCGGTGACCAGGGCCAGGTCGGTGTAGTCATGGCCGCGCTCGCGGGAGGTGCGCTCCACCGAGGCCAACTGGTCCTCCATGACGGCCTTGGAGTCGAACAACAGCCGTCCGATCAGGGTGGACTTGCCGTCGTCGACCGAACCGGCCGTCGCGATACGAAGCAGCGTCGTTGCCGCACCCATCAGAAGTACCCCTGCCTCTTACGGTCTTCCATGCCTGCTTCGGAGATCCGGTCGTCAGCGCGGGTGGCACCGCGCTCGGTCAGCCGCGACAACGCGGTCTCATCGATCACCTCGGTGACGGTCGCTGCCGTGGACTCCACACAACCGGTGCAGGTGACGTCGCCGACGGTGCGGAATCGCACCGAGGTCTCGAACACCTCCTCACCGTCGGCGGGCCGCAGGAACTCGTGGTCGGCCAACAGCATGCCGTCGCGCCGAAAGACCTTGCGTTGATGCGCGAAATAGATTGACGGCAAGGTGATTTCCTCAGCGCCGATGTAGGACCAGATGTCGAATTCAGTCCAGTTCGACAGCGGGAACACACGGATGTGCTCACCGCTGCGGTGCCGTCCGTTGTAGAGGTTCCACAGCTCGGGCCGTTGCGCCTTGGGGTCCCACTGGCCGAACTCGTCACGGAAGCTGAACACCCGCTCCTTGGCGCGTGCCTTCTCCTCGTCGCGCCGGGCACCGCCGAACGCCGCGTCGAACTTGTTCTCCCGGATCGCCCGCAACAGGGTGACCGTCTGCAACGGGTTGCGGGACGGCCCGTCATCAACCACCCGCCCGGCGTCGATGTCGTCTTGCACCGAGGCCACCACCAACCGCACCCCGGTCTGGTCGACCAGCTGGTCGCGCGCGGCGATGACCTCGTCGAAGTTGTGGCCGGTGTCGACGTGCATCACCGGGAAGGGCAGCCGGCCCGGCGCGAACGCCTTCACCGCCAGGTGCAGCATGACGATGGAGTCCTTGCCGCCGGAGAACAGCAGCACCGGGCGCTCGAACTCCGCGGCCACCTCCCGGATGATGTGGATGGCCTCGGCCTCCAGCGTCCGTAGCTGCGTCAGCTGATACTGGCCCGCCGTGGACGGCGCCGAGGGCGCGGTGATGTTGCTGGTCATGACTTCCTTGCCAGAGATACCCGATAATCTTGGTGAGACTTACCAGATTTGTTGGTTATAGCCGGGTATGTAACCAGGCCACGTGCGCTGCTGTCAACGTGATCGCAGGCCGCCGGATTCCCCTAGCGGGAACGTCAGGCGGTGATTTCGCCGAGCTTGCCGGTGGCGACGTCGAAGACGAACCCGCGCAGCGACGTGGTCGCCGTGATGAACGGGCTGGCCTTGACCCTCCGCAGCGACTGGCGGACGTCCTCGGCGGGGTCCGGGAACGCCTCGGGCGCCCAGCCCGGCCGGATGCCGGTCTCCTCCAGAATGGAACGCTTGAACTCGTCGTCGGTGAAGGTAAGCATCCCGCAGTCGGTGTGGTGGATCAGGATGATCTCCCGGGTACCCAGCAGCCGCTGGCTGATGGCCAGTGAGCGAATCGCGTCGTCGGTGATCACCCCGCCGGCATTGCGGATGGCGTGCGCTTCACCCTCGTTGATCCCGAGCACCCGGTAGACATCCAGGCGGGCGTCCATGCAGGCCACGATCGCGACGTGCTTGCTCGGCGGCATGGGCAGCGGACCTTCGAAGGTCTTCGCATACTCAGCGTTGTTGGCCAGGTAGTCGTCGGTAACGGTCACAGGCTCCTCCATCTGTCGCAGTCCGCATGCCGAGCCTAATGAAAGAGCTCGCGGAATCCACCGGTAAAAATCATTCCGGTGAACGGGTTGCGGGCAACGCGTCGCCAGGCGGCGACCACCCTCTACCCTGTGCTGATGCCGGACGTCTGCGAGGCCGCGCCGTGATGCGGTTCCTGGCCGGCCGGGCGCTGAACTACCTGGTGCTGCTGGGCCTCGCATCGTTCCTGACGTTCTGCCTGACGTCACTGGCGTTCGCCCCCTTGGACAGCCTGATGCAGCGCAATCCGCGTCCCCCGCAGGCCGTCATCGACGCCAAAGCCGCCGAACTGGGCCTGGACAAGCCGATTCCGCTGCGCTACGCGCACTGGGCCTCGCACGCCGTCCGCGGCGATTTCGGTGTCACCGTCACCGGCCAGCCGGTCTCCGGCGAGCTGGGCCGCCGCATCGGGGTCAGCCTGCGCCTGTTGGTCGTCGGCTCGCTGGTCGGCACGGTCATCGGCGTGGTGGCCGGCGCCTGGGGGGCGGTGCGCCAGTACCGGTTCTCCGATCGGGTCATCACGCTGGCGGCGCTGCTGGTGCTGTCGGTGCCCACCTTCGTGCTGGCCAACCTGGTGATCCTGAGCGCGTTGCGGGTGAACTGGGCGCTGGGGGCGCAACTGTTCGACTACACCGGGGAGACCTCCCCCGGGCTGGTCACCGGCTTCTGGCCCGGCCTGGCCGACCGGCTGCAGCACCTGGTGTTGCCGTCGTTGACCCTGGCGTTGGGCGCAGCGGCCGGCTTCAGCCGCTACCAGCGCAACGCGATGCTCGATGTGCTCGGCCAGGACTTCATCCGCACCGCGCGGGCCAAGGGGCTGACCCGGCGGCGCGCCCTGTTCAAACACGGGCTGCGCACCGCGCTGATACCGATGGCGACGCTGTTCGCCTACGGGGTGGCCGGACTGGTCACCGGTGCGGTGTTCGTGGAGAAGATCTTCGGCTGGCACGGCATGGGTGAATGGGTGGTGCAGGGCGTGGCGACGCAGGACACCAACATCGTCGCGGCGATCACGGTGTTCTCCGGTGCGGTGGTGTTGCTGGCCGGGCTGCTCTCCGACGTCATCTACGCGTTGTTGGACCCGCGGGTGCGGGTGTCATGAGCAGCATGGAGATCGAGTTCGCCTCGCGGCGCACCCTGGTGCTGCGCCGGTTCCTGCGCAGCCGCACCGCGGTGGGCGCGCTGGCATTGCTGGCGGTGATGTTCGTCGGCTGCTACACGCTGCCGGGCCTGCTGCCCTACTCCTACACCGACCTGGACTACGACGCCCTGCTGGTGCCGCCGGGCGCCCGGCACTGGCTGGGTACCAACGCGCTCGGCCAGGATCTGCTGGCCCAGATCCTGCGGGGCATGCAGAAGTCGATGCTGATCGGGGTGTGCGTGGCGCTGATCTCCACGGTGATCGCCGCGACAGTAGGCGCGGTCTCCGGGTATTTCGGCGGCTGGCGCGACCGGGTGCTGATGTGGCTGGTGGATCTGCTGCTGGTGGTACCGGCGTTCATCCTGATCGCGATCATCACGCCGCGCACCAAGAACAGCGGCAACATCGCCTTGCTGGTGCTGCTGCTGGCCGGGTTCAGCTGGATGGTCAGCGCCCGCATGGTGCGCGGGTTGACGATGAGCCTCCGGGAACGTGAATTCATCCGAGCCGCACGGTATATGGGCGTCTCCAGCCGCCGCATCATCATCGACCACATCGTGCCGAACGTGGCGTCGATCCTGATCATCGACACCGCGCTCAACGTCGCCGTCGCGATCCTGGCCGAAACCGGTTTGAGCTACCTGGGTTTCGGCATTCAGCCCCCGGATGTGTCGCTGGGCACCCTGATCGCCGACGGCACCGCCTCGGCGATCACCTTCCCGTGGGTGTTCCTGTTCCCGGCCGGGGTGCTGATCACGATCCTGGTCTGCGCCAACCTCACCGGCGACGGCCTGCGCGATGCGCTGGACCCCGACGCCGCGAGCTTGCGGGGCCGCGGATGAGTTCGCTACTGGAAGTCACCGACCTGGCCGTGACGTTCGGGGCCGGCGGTGATGCGGTGCATGCGGTGCGCGGCATCAGCTACCGGGTCGACCCCGGCGAAGTGGTGGCGATGGTCGGCGAGTCGGGCTCCGGGAAATCCGCGGCGGCGATGGCGGTGATGGGACTGCTGCCCGAGCATGCGCGGGTGTCGGGATCGGTGCGCCTGGGTGGCACGCAGCTGATCGGGCTGGGCGACACCGCGATGTCGAAGTTCCGCGGCGCCTCGATCGGCATGGTGTTCCAGGACCCGATGTCGGCGCTGACGCCGGTCTACACCGTCGGCGATCAGATCGCCGAAGCCATCGAGGTGCACCAGCCCCGGATCGGTCGAGCCGCGGCCCGGCGACGCGCCGTGGAATTGCTGGAGTTGGTCGGTATCTCCCGGCCCGAGCAGCGGGCGCGGGCGTTCCCGCACGAACTGTCCGGCGGGGAACGCCAGCGGGTGGTGATCGCGATCGCCATCTCGTGTGATCCGGACCTGCTGATCTGTGACGAGCCCACCACCGCCCTCGACGTCACCGTGCAGGCCCAGATCCTCGAGGTGCTCAAGACCGCGCGCGATGTCACCGGCGCCGGGGTCCTGATCATCACCCACGATCTCGGGGTGGTCGCCGAGTTCGCCGACCGGGCACTGGTGATGTACGCCGGACGGGTGGTGGAGGCCGCGCCGGTCGCCGCTTTGTACCGCGACCGCCAGATGCCCTACACGGTGGGGCTTTTGGGTTCGGTGCCGCGCCTGGACGCACCGCAGGGCACCCGGCTGGTGCCGATTCCGGGCGCTCCGCCGTCTTCGGCCGGTGTCGAGCCCGGCTGCCCGTTCGCGCCGCGCTGCCCGCTGGTCACCGACGAGTGCCGGACACAGGAACCGGAGCTGTTGATGGTCGGCGCCGATCATTCGGCCGCCTGCATCCACACCGATCAGGTGACCGGACGCAGCGCTGCCGACATATTTCAGGTGCGCACCGCGGTCGCGGTCCCCGCACCCGCGGATTCGACCACGGTGCTACGAGTCCGCGACCTGGTCAAGACGTATCCCTTGACCAAGGGGGTGCTGCGCCGCCGAGTCGGCGAAGTTCGCGCGGTCTCTCGTGTGAGCTTCACGTTGGAGCAGGGCCGCACCCTGGGGATCGTCGGCGAGTCCGGCTCGGGCAAATCCACCACCCTGCACCAGATCCTGGAACTGACCGCCCCGCAGTCGGGTTCCATCGAGGTGCTCGGCACCGACGTCGCCGTGTTGACGCGGCCCGGTCGCCGTGCGCTGCGCCGGGATCTGCAGGTGGTGTTCCAGGATCCGGTGGCGTCCCTGGATCCGCGGCTGCCGGTCTTCGAAGTGCTGGCGGAGCCATTGCGCGCCAACGGTTCCGACAAGGCTTCGACGCACGCCCGGGTCGCCGAACTGCTGGAGCTGGTCGGGCTGCGCCGCGGCGACGCGCTGCGGTACCCCGCGGAGTTCTCCGGCGGGCAGAAGCAGCGGATCGGCATCGCGCGGGCCCTGGCGTTGCAGCCCAAGATCCTGGCACTGGATGAGCCGGTGTCCGCACTGGACGTGTCGATCCAGGCCGGGATCATCAACCTGCTGCTGGATCTGCAGCAGCAGTTCGGGTTGTCGTACCTGTTCGTGTCGCACGACCTGTCGGTGGTCAAACACCTGGCGCACAAGGTGGCGGTGATGTTCGCCGGGGCGATCGTCGAGCAGGGTGATGCGGACCAGGTTTTCGCCCGGCCTGAACACGACTACACCCGCCGACTGCTGGCCGCGGTCCCACAACCGGTGGTGAGCTCATGACCCCCCCGTTGACTCTGCGCTCACCAAGGAGTTTTGCGAGAAGAGGACCTGGTGGACGCAGAGTCAACGGGATGGCGGCGCTCGTGACACTGGTTCTCGCGCTGAGCGGCTGTGCTGCCGTCGATATCACCGCCCCGGAAGGCGCCTCCGCCGTGGGCTCGGCGAGCGACATCAATCCACAGGACCCGGCGACCCTGCGTGATGGCGGAAACCTGCGGCTGTCGATGAGCCAGTTCCCGCCGAACTTCAACCCGCTGCACATCGACGGCAACCTGGCCGAGAACGCCGCCATGCTCAAGGCCACCATGCCGCGGGCGTTCATCATCGGGCCGGACGGTTCGGCGACGGTGGACACCGACTACTTCACCAGTGTGGAGCTGACCGGCACCAACCCCCAGGTGGTCACCTACACGATCAACCCGAAGGCGACATGGTCGGACGGGACTCCGCTGTCCTGGGCGGACATCGCCAGCCAGATCCATGCCACCAGCGGCGCCGACGACGGGTTCGCGATCGCGACCACCAACGGCGCCGAGCGGGTCGCCTCGGTGACCCGTGGCGTCGACGATCGCCAGGCCGTGATGCGCTTCGCCAAGCCCTACGCGGAGTGGCGGGGCATGTTCGCCGGTAACTCGATGCTGTTGCCCCAGAGCATGACCGCCGACCCGGAGACCTTCAACAAGGCGCAGCTGAGTCGACCGGGGCCCTCGGCCGGACCGTTCGTGCTGTCGACGCTGGACCGCACCAGCCAGCGAATCACCTTGACCCGCAACCCCGCCTGGTGGGGCAATGCACCCAAGCTGGACACCATTACCTACCTCGTCCTCGACGAATCCGCCCGGATGCCGGCACTGCAGAACCACACCATCGACGCCACCGGGGTGGCCACCCTGGACCAGTTGACCATCGCGCGGCGCACCGAGGGCATCACGATCCGCCGCGCACCGACCCCGGCGTGGAACCACTTCACCTTCAACGGGGCGCCGGGGGCGATCCTGTCCGACAAGGCGCTGCGGCTGGCGGTGATGCGCGGCATCGACCGGACCACAATCGCCAAGGTGACCCAGCGCGGGCTGACCTCGGATCCGGTGGCGCTGGGCAATCACATCTACGTCGCCGGCCAAGAGGGCTACCAGGACAACTCCGCGGTGGTGGCCTACGACCCGGCGCGCGCGGCGCGTGAACTCGACGAACTCGGCTGGAAGCTGAACGGGAAGTTCCGGGAGAAGGACGGCCGGCCGCTGGTGATCCGCCACCTGTTCTACGACGCGTCGAGCACCCGGCAGTTCGCCCAGGTGGCACAGCACAATCTGGGCCAGATCGGGGTGAAGCTGCAGCTGGACTCCAAGGCCGGCGGCGGCTTCTTCACCGACTACGTCAACGTCGGCGACTTCGACATCGCCCAGTTCAGTTGGGTCGGTGACGCTTTCCCGCTGGCCGGGTTGAACCAGATCTCGGCCTCCTACGGCGAGGCCAACTTCGGCAAGATCGGCAGCCCGGAGATCGACGCCAAGATCGAGGAGACGCTGCAGGCACTGGACCCGGTAGTGGCCCGGGCGCGTGCCAACGAGGTCGATGCGCTGCTGTGGGCGGAGGGCTTCAGCCTGCCGCTGATCCAGACCACCGGCAATGTGGCGGTGCGCAGTTCGCTGGCGAACTTCGGGGCGCCGGGACTGGCCGATCTGGACTACGCGGCGATCGGGTTCATGAAGGATTGATGAGGCTGTCATCGCGCGGGTCGGACTTTGATCCGTGAGCTCGAAAAAACGTCAATATATCGTTGACACGCCCAATACCGTCAAGCTATCATTGACGTTATTGAGTTCGTCGAATCGGCTCGCAAGCATTACACCGAGCATGGGATCTCCGATGCGGATGCCTTGCACGTCATCCGTAATCCCGTCAGGCTTGTCGAGCAGGAGGGGGACTACGAGGGCCGTCTGCTGATCATCGGCGTCGACGCCGGCGTGCGACTGCTCGAGGTCGTGATGGTTCCTGCCGACGACCCCCAACGGATCATCCATGTGAACGTGCTGCAACCGAAGAACTACGACTACCTGTGAGGTGATGACTATGGCGACCAAGATTAACGAGACCACCGCCGCCGAGCAGTGGATCGACAGGCTGGACCCGGCAGACCCGTCGGTGAAGGTGCGCGACGGGCGGTATCTGCGGCATGTCCGTGAGGCGGCTGAGGCGGCCGACGCTGCGACTGACGCGCTGCGTCAGGCAGTGGCAGAAGCCCGTGCGAACGGCGAGAGCTGGGGCACCATTGGCATGGTGTTGGGGGTGTCGCGGCAGGCGGTGCAGCAGCGATTCCGTGACGTGTAAGCACAGCGGCTGATCTGGACTACACGGCGATCGGGTTCATGAAGCATTGATGACCGAACATCAAGTGGTGATCGCCGGCGGAGGGCCAACCGGGCTGATGTTGGCGGGCGAGCTGGCGCTGGCGGGGGTGGACGTCGTCATCATCGAGCGACGCGCCAGCCACGACCTGATCGGCTCCCGCGCGGGCGGTATCACCTCGCGCACCATCGAGGTTCTCGATCAGCGGGGAATCGCCGACCGGTTCCTGGCACAGGGACGGATAGTCCAGGCTTGTCATTACGCGTGGATCATGTTGGATATCAGCGATTTTCCTACCCGGCATCACTACACGTTGGGGCTGCCGCAGTACCACATCGAGCGCACCCTCGCCGACTGGGTCGATGAGCTGGGCGTGCGGACCCATCACGGCCGCGAGGTGACCGGCGTCGACCGGGACGACACCGGCGTCGACGTCGAATTGTCCGATGGCACAACGCTGCGCACGGCATATCTGGTCGGGTGTGACGGCGGACGCAGCCTAGTCCGCAAGAGGGCCGGAATCGGCTTTCCGGGCTGGGACGCGTCGATCAGTTGCCTGCTCGCCGAGGCCGATCTGACCCACGAGCCGCCGTGGGGCTTGCATCGCGACGGCGTCGGCTTCCATTCCTTCTTCCGCCTCGAGACCGGCGGGCCGGTACGGGTGATGGTGACCGAGCCGGAGGTGAGGCGCAGCGGCGAGCCGACCCTGAGCGATGTCGGTGACGTGCTGATCACCAGGCGGGGAACGGATTACGGGCTGCATAATGCTCGCTGGGTTTCCCGGTTCACCGACGTGACCCGGCAGGCCGAACGCTACCGGGATCGGCGGGTGCTGCTGGCCGGCGATGCCGCGCATGTGCATTCCCCGGTGGGCGGGCAGGGCCTGAACACCGGTGTTCAGGATGCGGTGAACCTCGGATGGAAGCTGGCCCAGGTGCTCACCGGAACATCACCGGACAGCCTGCTGGACACCTACCACACCGAGCGCCACCCGGTTGCCGCCCGCGTGCTGCACAACACCATGGCGCAGGGCGCGTTGCTGGAGCCCGGACCGCGCGTCGACGCCTTGCGCGACGCCATGTCCGAGCTGCTGAGCATAGACAAGCCGCGCAGACGGATTGGTGCGATGATGTGCGGCCTGGACATTCATTACGGCCTCGGTGACGGCCACCCGCTGCTGGGCCGCCGGATGCCGGATCTGGAGGTATCGACCCCGGCGGCAACGGTGCGAGTCTTCGCCTTGCTGCATGACGGCCGAGGTGTCTTGTTGAACTTCGGTGCACCATGGGATTTCGAGGTTTCCCCGTGGGCCGATCGGGTCGTAGCGGTTGACGCTGAATGCGACGGCCCGTGGGAGTTGCCGGTCCTGGGCGCCGTCGCGGCACCCGACGCTGTGCTGATCCGGCCGGACGGCCACGTTGCGTGGGTAGGCGCCGGCACGGACGACGGGTTAGGCGAGGCGCTGGAAACCTGGTTCGGCCCCCGCTGACGCGGGGTCGTTTGATTCCAGCGAATTACGTCCTACGTCGGTATGTGAATAGGCTTGCGGCTTCGGATGACAGAATCGTCCTCGGCGCCTGACCAGCGCTGCCATCTCGGATTGCGTGATCTGCGAGTTGACCGTATTGACCAGCAGCCGCCTTCACGCATTCGCCGTCACCAAGTTCAGCGAACGTGTACTGACCGCGATGATCCGGTCGTTTTTTCGCGCTGAGTGCACGTTCGGCGGAGTCCACGGCCCGTCACGTCTGAGCGCGGATCAATCCGGCGGCGTTAAGTCGGTCGACGGGGAACCGGCCACTTCCGACCAAGGACTCGGGCGCTCAGATCGATGCGGTGCGCATCCTTGACACTGCGGTATCGGTCCGGGCTGCAGGTCAACACGATCACCTGGCCCTGGGCGCCGACCGCGTCGAACACCGCGCCCATCTTCTCCAGCCGGTCGGGGTCGGTGAAGCCGAGCGCGTCGTCGATCACCACCGGGACGCTGTCCTCCTTGGCGACCAGCGCCGCCCCGGCCAGCCGGGTCAAGATACCGAGCTGTTCCTTGGCCCCACCCGACAGCGACTCATAGGGCACGGTGCGCCCGTCGAGGGTGCGGGCGCAGATCTTCAGGTCGGTGTCGACATCGACTTCGAAGTCGGTGCCGAACACGTGGGCGCCGAGCCGCTGGATCTCGGCGCGAAACGGTTCGACGTAGCGCCGGCGGGTGTCGTCGCGGTGCCGGTTCATCGTCGAACGCAACAGCGATACCGCACGGGCCCGCCGGCCGATCCGATCATGTTCGGCCTCAGCGTGTTCCCGCGCCGTCTGGGCGGCGTCGAGCTGGCCCCGGCGGCCCTGGGTGCCCAATACGCCGAGTTCGACCTCGACTTCGTGCAGCGCGCGGGCAATCTCGGTCTGCCGGGTACGCAGTCCTTGCGCGGCCGCCTCCGCCTCGGCGAGTTCGGTGTCGACCGCGTCGGGGGCGGCCGCACCCAGCTGCTCCGACAACTCGGTGACCCGCTGCTGCGCGGTCTGGACGGCATCGCGGCTGGATTCGGCCGCGCCCGCCAGGCCGTCGTCGCTGACCGACACCCGCTGCGCGGTCAGGCGCTCGGTGACGGTTTCCAGCTCGATGCGCTGCGCGGCCACCTTGTCCCGCAACAGCGTCACGCGGGTGACGGCCTCGGTGCGCCGGGCTGACGCGTCGGCGGCAGCCCGCCGCCGGGTATCGCAGTCCGTGTCGGCCTGCGCGCGCAGCGCTTCGGCGGCGTCCCGTTCGGCCCGGGCACTCTCGGGCGTGGCCTCGGCGCTCACCTCATCCTGGTCGCCGCGTAGCTGCGCCAGCCGGATGCGCAGCTCCTCCACCACGTCGTCGCCGCGCAACGCCGCCAGCGCAGCGGTCAACTGATCACGGCGGCCCTGCAGCTCGCGGCGCCGCTGGTCGGCGCGACGGGCCGCCGCAAGATCATCGGCTCCAGACCCCGCCAGGGCAGCAGCCAGTTCATCTTGCGCCGCAGTGTGTTTCGCGTTGGCCTCGCGGGCACTGTCGCCCGGTCGAACCCGCACGGTCAACAGGCCGGGCAGCTCGACCTCGGTGCCGTCGGCGACCGGCGCCGACCAGCTCTGGCCGGCCGGCAGCGGCGTGTGTTCGCCGGCGATCACCAGCTCGACGTCAGCGACCGCGGTGACGTCCAGCGTCGCCGACACTGCGGCCAACGACGCCTGGGCCCGGTCGAGGGTGGCCGCGGCGTCCTCGATCCGGCGCAGCACGGGTTCGGTCACGACGATCTGCGTCAGCTCGGCCACTGCCTGCTCGAGGTCACGCTCGGTGGCGTCGATACGGGCGAGCCGGTCGGCCAATCGGTTGGCCTCATCGCGGGCGGAGAGCTGGTCGACGACCCGACGGGCGGTCTCGACGCGTTCGGTGGCGACGGCCAAAGCCTGTATGGCTTCGGCAGCGGCATCCTCTGCAACAGTGGCTTCGGCCTCCGAGCTGGCCTGCCCTTGGTTCGCCTCGGCAATCTCGGTGTCCAGCAAGGTGATCGCGGCCGTCCGGGATTCCAATTCGCCGCACAGTCGCTGCCGCTCGGCGTGAGCGGCCTGGGCCGCGGCACCAGTCGCTTCGGCCGCCGTGGCCACCAGCCGCGCGTCACGCAGTTGGTCACGCAACGCGGCGACGGCCGCGCCCACAGCTTGCGCGCCGCTGTGTCGGGCGTCAGCCGCCGCCTGATCCTGGATCAACCGGGAGAGCTCCTCGGACAGCTCGGCGTGCCGGAGCACCCGGTCGTCGACCTCGGCCAGCAGGACGGTGCAACGCGTCACCTCGGCGCCGGACTCGGCCAGCGCGGCGATAGCAGCGCTCCAGTCCCCGCTGGGACGTCCGGTCGGGGTGAAGTAGCGGCCGTATTCGGCGTCGATCCGCTCGATGAGCACAGGTTCGGTTCCGCTGAGAGTGGCGGTGTCACCGGCGGCGACATCCAGCGCGCGGGACAGTGCGTCGCACCCGGACAGATCCACCGCCGCCGTCGACGCCGCCTGCAGCACCCGCTGGGCCTGCCACAGCCCGGTGTCCATGGTCTCGGCCAGCATGGTGCGGACCCGCTCGTGGGCCTCGTCGCCGGTGAGCTGCTCACGACGCGGCTCCAGCAGTGTCAGCTGCGTCTGAGGCGCTTTGTGGAAGCGTTTGTGGTAGACGAAACGGTAAGGGCCGGTGCTGATCTCAGCGGTAACCTCGGCGCCGACGTCGGCGTGGGTCGGCTTGACCTGCTTGACGTCCTTCTTGGCGGAACGGTCCTTATACTCCAGCAGCAGGTCGAGTGCCTCGATCATCGAGGACTTGCCGATCTCGTTGGCGCCGGACACCACCACTACGCCGTGGTCGGGAAAGTCGATCTCGCGGTGCGTCACACCGCGATAGTTGGTCAAGACCAGCCGGTGCAGTCTCACGCTGCACCCCGGTCGGCCAGGCGCAGCAGCAGTGCCAGCGCAGCGTGGGCGTCATCGGCGCTACCGGTGTCGCCGTTGCGAGCGGCGGCAACCAATTCCTCGACCGCATCGGCGGCGAACCCACCGAGCCCGAGGTCGTTGAACTCACCGTCGGCGGGAACCACCACCAGGTCGGTGTGCCGTTTCCAGGTGCCCACCCAGGCGAACAGCCGCGCATACCGGTCCAGGCAGGCATCAAGTGCGGCCCGGTCGGTGACACTGAGCGAACCCGTCAGCGCCAACTGGACCACGGTGCGTTCCTTATCGGGCAGCTGATCGAGATTGATGTCCAAATCGGTGACGTCACGCGCGGTGTCGAGCTGGCGGTGCAGCGTCACAAACCGCCACCTGCCGATGTGGCGGGACTCGACGTTCACATCGCCGCTGGTCTCATCCACGTCGACCACCAGCACGTGGCCGGGGTCGGACTCGATGTCATCGAAGTTCGTGACTTCCGGTGAGCCGGAGTACCAGATCCGGCCGGTGGCACCGACCTGAGTGCGGGAGTGCTTGTCCCCCAACGCGACATAGCGGACGACGCCGCGATCCAGCGCGTCCTCGAGAGCCGCCAGCCGAATCAGCGCCGGGTTGGCCGGGTCGGGATCCAGCACGTCGACGCCGCCATGGGCGAGAAGAATCCGGGTGGTCCCGTCAGCGGGTAGACCGTCCAGCGCCGCGCCGGCCAGGTCGCAGCTGGGTCGCTTGGAGCGCCACGGCGCGGCCACGATCTCGACGCCGGGGCGCACCTGGTGCACGCCGGCGGCGTCGAGCACGACGACGTTGTCCGGGCACTCGGTGGTGAACAACGCACTGGTGTAGACCGACGCGGCATTCAGCGGGTCATGGTTTCCGGGCAGCAGATACACCGGAATCCCGATGCTGCGCATGGCTTCCATGGACTGGCTGATGACCGCAGGGGCGAGCTGGTTGTCTTCGAACACATCCCCGGCGACGACGACGAACTCCGCTCCAGTCCGCGCCGCGAGCGCGCCGAGGCCGGCCACCGCGTCGCGCCGGGCCGCCGAATAGCGCGGCTGGGCGTCACCGGCCAGGAAGTGCCGGGTCATGCCGAGCTGCCAGTCGGCGGTGTGCACGAAACGCATGTCGGTCCGGTCCTTTCCACCCGGCCGTCAGCCAGGCACCGCGAGTGTATGGCGGCCCACCGACAACTCCTCGGACCCTGATCGGCAGGTCTCGACGCCCGGCGAGCAACCCGATCCCGCACGTCACACCCGCCGCATCCGTAACGCCGTCGACGCACGCGGGTCTTTCCGAAATGGATAGCGCCGGCGATATCGCGCAGCTGCCCACACGGGTTGCACTGCCCTAACCTTGGGCGAATGAACGCTGAACAGCGCACACTGATCCTGCTTCGGCACGCCAAGTCGGACTATCCGTCCGGGATGGTCGACCACGCCCGACCGTTGGCCAAGCGCGGGATACGCGAGGCCGGGCTGGCCGGGGACTGGCTACGTTCCCACACACCCGGTATCGACCAGGTGCTCTGCTCGACGGCCACGCGCACCCGGGAAACCCTGGAACGCACCGGCATAAGCGCTCCGGTGCGCTATCTCGACGAACTCTATGACGCCATGCCCGGGTCCGTTATCGCGACCATCAACACCGTCGACGACGACATCCGCACAGTGCTGGTGATCGGCCATGAGCCGGCCATGTCGAACGTCGCGCTCGGATTGGCCGGTGTCCGCGGTACCGATCCGCGGGTCGAGGCGCGCGTCGCCACTAAATTTCCGACGTCGGGCATCGCGGTGCTCCTCGTCGAGAACACCTGGCGGCGCCTGGAACTCAGCGGCGGCTCGCTGGTCGGCTTCCACGTGCCCCGCTGAGCGACGATTATCGCGTCGAAATCACCTAGGAATTCGTCGCGAGCGTCAGTTCCATCAGCTTGATCGCCTGCTCGCACGCGTCGATGCCGGGCGCCTGCGGATTCACCCACCAGCCGACCACGCCGGCGGCGTCGCTGGCCACCCCGCACGAGCCGTTCGGGTCGGCGGGCCGCATGACGATCGACGGCACGCCCACGATGGACTTGTCCTCGATCTGGTACTGCAGGAACTGGGCGATCTTGCGCTCATTGTCCAGGCTGCCCTGCTCGAACCAGAACCGGGTGATGTCGATCAGCCCGGCCGGGTTGGCTGCCTGCCAGCGGCAGATCGCACCGACGAACGTGCTCTGGATGTCCAGCGGGTCCGCCCCCACCGTCTTGGCCAGGATGTCGGTGGTCAGGACCTCGCACTCCTTGAGCAGGTTCGGGTACTGCCGCTCGGAGTTGTTGTTGCGCTGGGTGTCACCGGAGCCTGCCTTGACCGCGGTACCGCCCACCTCGCGTGAGCAGCCGGTGAGGCTGACCAGCACGGCCAGTACGGTCAGAGCACCTGCCAGCGTCCGCCGGCTCATTTGGAGTTCGCAATCGACTGGCGGGTCAGCTCTTTGGCGACGTCGCAGGGATCCGGGAACGGCTTCTGGGCGAAACTCACCGACCACTCGATGAAGTCATCCTTGAACTGGATACCGATCTCACACAGGTTGTCGCCCATCGTCGGCGCGGTGCCGATCGCGATGAAGCCGCTGTGGCCGTCGATGTTGATGTCCTCCACGGAAGTCCGCGACACCTCCTCGGTCTTGCGTTCGCGCCCGATCGGGCTGCCGCGATACCAGGAGAAGGAGAAGTGCGGGCCCATGATCCCGCCGCGGGCCAGCCACTGGCAGCCCACCGAGTTCTGCGCGGTGTTGACCAGCCCGGACACCCGGGTCAGGTTGGTGACGGTCTCGTCACTGATGCCCCCACACTGGGGGAACGACGGCCCGTGAGTGCCCTGCTCGGACTTCGGCGCCGAGGAGTCGCCGGACTGGGCTTCGGTCGAGCCGGAGTCGGAGCATCCGGCGACCATCGGAATCACGGTAGCGACCACCAGGGCCGGGACCGTCAGTTTGAGCCGCACACGATGCACTGTAGCGGCACCACCGGCCGCCAACCACGACACACCGGTGACCAGTCGGTTTGTGTCGCCGGGCCTCCGGCGCTGCCGCACCCGGCCCGCACCGATGTGCGACAGTAACCCCATGCTCCTGGCGCTGCTGCGCTGCTACATCAGGCCCTACCGCTGGCCGGTCGCGGCGCTGATGACGCTGCAGCTGATCAGCACCCTGGCCTCGCTGTACCTGCCGACCGTCAACGCCTCGATCATCGACGACGGGGTGGTGCGCGGCGACACCGCCGTGATCACCCGGCTGGGCGCGGTGATGCTGGCGGTCACCGGCCTGCAGGTGCTGTGCGCGGTCGCGGCGGTCTACTTCGGCGCGCGGACCGGGACCGGCTTCGGCCGGGACCTGCGGCGGGCGGTGTTCAACCGGGTGATCGGGTTCTCCGAGCGCGAAACAACCCGGTTCGGCACACCGACGCTGCTGACCCGCACCACCAACGACGTCCGCCAGATCCAGCTGGTGGTGCAGTTGGGGGCGACCGTGCTGGTCGCCGCACCGATCATGAGCATCGGCGGGCTGCTGATGGCCATCCACCAGGATGCCGGGCTGTCCTGGCTGCTGGCGGTGGCGGTGCCGGTACTGGCGGGCGCCAACTACGCGATCGTGGTGCGGATGCTGCCGCTGTTTCGCCGGATGCAGATGCTGATCGACAACATCAACCGAGTGCTGCGCGACCAGCTCACCGGGATCCGGGTGATCCGGGCTTTCGCCCGCGAGCCCTTCGAGCAAGACCGGTTCGCCCGCGCCAACCACGCGCTGTCGGACACCTCGATGGCCGTCGGGAATCTGCAGGCGCTGATGCTGCCGGCCACCACCCTGATCATCAACACCTCCAGCGTCGCGCTGATCTGGTTCGGCGGGCTGCGCATCGACGCCGGCCAGATGCAGGTCGGTTCACTGATCGCATTCCTGTCCTATTTCATGCAGATCCTGATGGCGGTGCTGATGGCCACCATGGTGGTGGCGATCCTGCCGCGCGCCTCGGTGTGCGCCGAGCGGATCACCGAGGTGCTGTCCACCGAGCCGACGATCAGCACGCCGACGAATCCGGTATCGCCTTCGCCCACCGGGGAGGTCCGGTTGGCCGGGGTGGGTTTCCGCTATCCCGGCGCCGATCGGGCGGTGCTGCACGACGCGTCGCTTGTTGCGTCGCCCGGCACCACCACCGCGATCGTCGGCTCCACCGGCTCGGGAAAATCCACCCTGGTGTCGCTGATCTGCCGGCTGCGCGACGTGACCGACGGCGCGGTGCTCATCGACGGCGTCGACGTGCGCGACCGCGACCCCGAAGCGCTGTGGGCGGGTATCGGGCTGGTGCCGCAGCGCGGCTACCTGTTCTCGGGCACCGTCGCCGACAACCTGCGCTACGGGGCACCAACGGGGGCCGCGGTCAGCGATGAGCAGATGTGGGAGGCATTGCGGGTGGCTGCCGCCGACGATTTCGTGGCGGCCCACTCTGACGGGCTGGCGATGCCGGTGGCCCAGGGCGGCATCAACCTGTCCGGTGGGCAGCGACAACGGCTGGCGATCGCCCGGGCGGTGATCCGGCGGCCCCCGATCTATCTGTTCGACGACGCGTTCTCCGCACTGGACACCCGCACCGACGCCGCCGTGCGCGCGGCGCTGAGCAGTGTGGCCACCGAAGCGACAGTGATCATTGTGGCGCAACGTATCTCGACCATCATCCAGGCCGATCAGGTGATCGTCATCGACGACGGACGGGTGGTCGGCGCGGGAACACATCAGCAGTTGCTGGCCGAGTGCCCCGCCTACGCCGAGCTCGCCGAATCCCAATCACTGGCGGGTGAGCTGGCGTGACGGCACCGGTAATGGATTCGGCCGCGCGGGCCACTGATTTCTCGGTGACCGCGATGCGTCTGGCGCGCCGGATGGGCCCGCAGCGCCGGTTGATCGCCGCGGTCATCAGCCTGTCGCTGGCCGGTATCGCGATCGGCGTGGCCGGACCGCGAATCCTCGGGCACGCCACCGATCTGGTGTTCAACGGGATGATCGGACGCGGCCTGCCCGCCGGCATGACCAAGCAGCAGGCCATTGATATGGCCCGTGCCGCAGGCCACGGCACGTACGCCGACATGCTGTCCGGGATGGACGTGGTGCCCGGCGCCGGCGTCGACTTCGCCGCGGTGGCACGCACCCTGGCACTGGCGATGGGACTGTATCTGGTTGCCGCCCTGATGGTCTGGACTCAGGCCCGGCTGCTCAACATCATCCTGCAGCGCACCCTGCGCACCCTGCGTCGCGACGTCGAGGACAAGGTGCACCGGCTGCCGTTGCGCTACTTCGACACTCAACGGCGCGGTGAGCTGCTCAGCCGGGTCACCAACGACGTCGACAACACCGCGACGTCGGTGTCGATGACGGTCAGTCAACTGTTCAGCTCCGTGCTTAGCGTGCTGGTGGTGTTGGCGATGATGTTGTCCATCTCGCCGCTGCTGGCCGCGATCACCGTGGCCGGCGTGCCGCTGTCGCTGTTGGCGGTGCGCGCCATCACCCGGCGCTCGCAGCGACTCTTCGCCGCGCAGTGGGCCGCCACCGGGCGCCTCAACGCCCACCTGGAGGAGACCTACAGCGGTTTCACGCTGGTCCGCACCTTCGGCCACCGGGACTGGGCGCAGCAGCGTTTCGACGAGCACAACGACGAGCTGTACCGGGCCGGGTTCGGCGCCCAATTCTTCTCCGGCCTGGTGGCCCCGGCCACCGGACTGGTCGGCAACCTGGGTTACGTCGCGGTCGCGGTGATCGGCGGATTTCAGGTGGCAACCGGGCAGATCACCCTGGGCAGCATCCAGGCGTTCATCGCCTACGTCCGCCAGTTCAACCAGCCGCTGGGCAACCTGGCGTCGATGTACAACACGCTGCAGTCCGGGGCGGCCAGCGCCGAGCGGGTGTTCGACTTTCTCGACGAGCCCGAAGAGTCCCCGAACCCGGCGGCGCCCCTGTCGCTCAACGGTTCCGGACCGCGCGGGCGGGTGGAGTTCCGTGACGTGAGCTTCGGCTACCGGCCCGGCGTGCCGGTGATCGAGGACCTGTCGCTGAGTATCGAGCCCGGCAGCACGGTCGCGATCGTCGGGCCGACCGGGGCCGGCAAGACCACCCTGGTCAACCTGCTGATGCGGTTCTACGACGTGGACCACGGGCAGATCCTGATCGACGGCGTCGACATCACAGGCGTGGACCGCTCGGCATTGCGCTCCTCGATCGGGATGGTGCTGCAGGAAACCTGGCTATTCACCGGCACGATCGCCGACAACATCGGTTACGGCCGGCCCGACGCTTCCGACGACGAGGTGCTTGCGGCGGCGCGCGCCGCGCACGTCGACGGGTTCGTGCGTGCCCTGCCGAACGGCTACGCGACCCGGGTCAGCGACGACGGCGCCGGCATCAGCGCCGGGGAGAAGCAGTTGATCACCATCGCGCGGGCATTTCTGGCCCGCCCGCAACTGCTCATCCTCGACGAGGCGACCAGCTCAGTGGACACCCGCACCGAACTGCTGATCCAGCGGGCGATGCGGGAGCTGCGCGAGGAGCGGACGAGTTTCATTATCGCCCACCGACTTTCGACGATCCGAGACGCGGACGTGATCCTGGTGATGCAGGCCGGCCGGATCGTCGAGCAGGGCACTCACACCGAGCTGCTGGCCCGCCGCGGGGCGTACTGGGCGATGGCCGACAACAGTTGAAACAAGTTGAAATCAGGGGCCGATCAGCCATTGCTGACCAGTGGTCACCGGCGTAGATTCGAGCGCGAAGCAGGCCCGGTTATGACCGATCCGAAGAGCTGGACTCGTGGGTGACATCCAGCCGCGCAGGAAGCGAAGACGCCCCACGTTGTCAAACCGGGCCTGCCCCACTGTCTCGACCAGCCCTTTCAGCTGAAGCCCGTCGGGCCGCAACAGGGGCCGTTAGTCACTGGTCGGCCGGCGTTCGCCTGCCAAGCCGCCTTCGCCGACCGGTCGCCGATTGAGCGCCATGTGGCAGGTGCCCGCCTCACTCGAAAATTCAAGGTGACCAAAGACTGGTGAGCGGTCTCGGTGCTGGTGTTAGGCGGCGTCAGT
>NZ_JBVAXQ010000022.1:0-52222 GCF_055419425.1 Mycobacterium sp. IDUB_21
CTGACGCCGCCTAACACCAGCACCGAGACCGCTCACCAGTCTTTGGTCACCTTGAATTTTCGAGTGAGGCGGGCAACTATCCCTATGGTCGCCGGCCGCCGGCTTGGTCACCGCGCCTTGTACCACCGGGGAATCAACTCCGGATCCGGCAGCGGGTACTGACCGTAGAACCCGTGCGGATCACCGCGCAGCACCTGGGCGTTCTGGATTTCGGCGCGATGCCGAACCGCCTGTAGACGGCCCTGTTCGGCGGCGCGGTGCTCGGCGTAGCTGCGAACCGACCACCGCGTGACGATCACCACCAGGGTGATCACCGCACCGGCCAGGATGAGCCAGCGCAGCCACCACAGCAGCGCGAGAAACACGATGATGGCGAACCCCGCCCCGCCGCTGTCCGATTGCCTGCGCTTACTCATGGCCGTCACGGTAGAACGGGGGTGTGACAAGCCCGTTATCGTCCCGGGGCAACGGCTGGCAAACCGAGGGTGCCTGCGGCGGTGCGTAGACGTTCGTCGTAGGCGACAAAGGCTGTCAGTCGGGTGCCGAACACCGCGTGACCGGTAGCCAGGTGGATCGCGTCCAACGAACGCAACGTGGGGTCCAGAAAAGCCGCTGCGGCGACCCGCACCACCTCGTTCACCTCGTACCGGGACACCCGTGCCAGCGTTGCCGGGACATCGGCCAGCAACAACGGCTCTGCCCGTCGGATAGCGCGAGGCAGTTCGACCTCGATCAGCGTTGAGGACACCCATGGCGTTGGCTCCTGTGCGGCAAGCCAATCGGCGAGCGCATCACTTTCCGGTTCACGCCGGATGAGCTTCACCAGAGCCGACGTGTCCAGATACAGCATCAGTAGCGCTCGTCATCCCGCATCTCGCGGAGCAGTTCCCCTGCCTCGTGATCGGTGCGAATCGGACCCGTTGGGCGAGGCACCGGCCCGCTGACGGTCGCCGGATGAAGTTGCCCCGCCTTGATCATCTCGGCTAGTGGACTGTCCTGGGCAGGGACAAGGCGGGCGACCACCGTTCCCCGTTCGGTGATCTCGAGATGCTCGCCGCGCTTGACGCGCGCCAGTACACCGGCGGTGTTCTGGTTCAGCTCGCGTACCGGTACCTCGGACATGAGTAAATGGTACTACGAATTTGTAGTACACGACCGGGTTCAGGCCTCTCGCAGCCGTAACGCCAGCCCGGACGCCCGCACCGCCCGGCGATCCAGCGCGGCACGGATCTCCTCCTCGGACCCGACCACCCGCACCTGGTGCTTGGCGCGGGTCACCGCGGTGTAGAACAGCTCGCGGGTCAGCAGCCGCGACTCGACCGGCGGCATCAGCACGGTCACCACGTCGGCTTCGCTGCCCTGGCTCTTGTGGATGGTCATCGCGTACATGCTGTCGACGTCGGAGAGCCGGCCGGTGGCGAAATCGGCCGGGCCCGACGCGGTGGCGATCACCGCGCGCAGTCCATCCGCGCGCGCCACGACCACCCCGGTGTCGCCGTTGCGCACGCCCAGCCCGTAGTCGTTGGCGGTGACCAGCAGCGGCCGACCGGCATACCAGTCCGCCCACACCGGATCCCCGGTCTGCTCGGAGACCCACCGCCGAATCTGACGGTTCCAATGGTTCGCCCCGTGCGGGCCGTCGCGGTGCGCACACAGCAGGCGGTGCTCGTCGAGGTTGCGCAACGCCTCGCCGGCGTCACCGAGCAGCGCCGCCTGGCGCACCCGCAGCGCGTGCGGCACCGCGATCGCCGCCAACTGCTCGCCCAGCGCGGACTGGCTCGCCACGTCGATCCAGTCCCGGTGCTCGTCGCCGGAGCGCAGCAGCTCGATCACGGTGTCGCCGTCGCCGGCGCGGATCGCCGCGGCCAGCTCACCGATCGCCTTCTTGTAGCGGTGTGCGGTGGCCAGCGTGGCCACCCGGGTGCCCGGGCGGGCGGCCAGCCCGTCCACCAGGTCGGCCAGCACCGCCCCGGCCTCCACCGACGCCAGCTGGTCGGGGTCACCCACCAGGATCAGCCGGGCCTGCGGCCGCACCGCCTCCAGCAACCGTGCCATCATCGTCAGCGACACCATCGACGTCTCATCGACCACGACCACGTCGTGCGGCAGCCGATTGCCCCGATTGTGCTTGAACCGCGCCGAATTCCCGGGCCGCGAGCCCAGCAGCGAATGCAGTGTGCTGGCCTGTAGGCCGGCCAGCCGGGCCTGATCCACCGCGTCGAGCCCGGCCACCTCCCCGGCGACCGCCTCGGTCAACCGGGCGGCGGCCTTGCCGGTCGGCGCGGCCAGCGCGATCCGCAGGCCCGGCCGGCCCGAGGTCGCGGCCTGGTCGGCCAGCAGCGCCAGCAACCGGGCAACCGTGGTGGTCTTGCCGGTGCCCGGCCCGCCGGTGAGCACCGTGACCGCCTGGGTCAGCGCGATCTCCGCGGCGGTGCGCTGCTCGTGGTAGCCCGCCGGGAACAACCGCTCGAGCGCGGGCAGCTCGGCAGGCCCGGCGTGCGGGGTGGACAGCGCCAGCAGGTCCGCGCAGACTTGCTCCTCCTCGCGCCAATACCGGTCCAGGTAAAGCAGCCGGTCAGCGTAGAGCCGCAGCACCTGCTTGGCGACCAGCGGACTGGCGCGCACCGCCGCCAGCCATGCCACAGGCTCCGGCCAGCTCAGCTCCGGCAACTCGGTGCCGGCGGCGACGGTGGCCAGCTCCACGCAGACCGACCCGGTGCGCAGCGCGCGCACCCCCAATGCGACCGCCAGCGCGACGGATTCGTCGGCCTCGGCGCCCAGCGCGCAGATCCGTTGGGCGGTATGCACATCCGCGGCATCCAGCACGCCGGCCTCGTTGAACTCCCGCAACACGCCGGTGGCGCGCAGCGCCACCCGGCACGACAGCGGGTCGACGTCGGTTGTGCTCACGCCGCCACCCCCTGGTGCAGCAGGTCGGACAGCGCGAGCACCAGCGCCGCCGGTGGCCGCCAGCTGAACACCCCGGCCGGCTGCCCGCCGAGTATCGGCGTGTCCGGCCCGCACATGCCGCGCACGAACAGATACAGCACCCCGCCCAGATGCCGGTCCGGGTCGTAGCCCGGTTGGCGCCAGCGCAAAAACCGGTGCAGCACCGCGGTGTACAGCAGCGCCTGCAGCGGGTAATCCGAGTGCAGCATCGCCTCGGCCATCCGCGGCGGGCTGTAATCGGCGGCGCTCTCCCCGAGGTTGTTGGTCTTGTAGTCGACCACCAGGTAGCGCTGATCGGGCAGGCGCAGCACCACATCCAGTGAACCGGACAGGTAGCCGCGCAGCGACTGGCCGCCGAGTGCCTCGGATGCCAACCGGTCGGCGTAGACGGCGAACGGATCATCTGGGGCAAGGTGTTCACGCAGCAACGCACCTACGTCGGCGACCCGCACCTGCGGCACCGTGCCGCGCGCATCGCCGCCGGCCAAGGGAATCTCGAAGTCCAACTCCCGCAGCCGATCCGCCGTCCCGATCTGCCGCAACGTCAACCCGTCGGCCAACGGTCCGAGCGGGGTGTCATGCATCGGCACCAGGGCCGCCGCCAGCACCTCGGCGTCTACCCCGATCGGCCACCACGGTTCGTGGGCCCGCACCTGCTCGGTCAGCTCGGCGGTCAAGTTCACGGCGAACGGGTCGGCGGTCTCCAGCACCCCGTGCACCAGCGACCCGAATGTCTTGCCGCCGGGCAGATCCGCCATCGGCGAGCGCAACTCGGCGCCGGTCTCCGAGGCCGCCTCGGTGACGGTGACATCCTCGGACTCGTCGTCGCGGGTGTGGGCGTCGGGTTCACTGTGCACGCCGGTGCCGGCTCCGGCTTCATCGGCGCCACGGATCAGCGCCGAATAGGAGGTGCGCCGCCAACCGGTGTCGATGTGGCGGTGGAAGTGGCGTGCCGCCAGCTCGCCGGGTGCCTCGCGCGGCACCGCCGCCGTCGGCGGGCCGATCACCGATTCCTCCACCACCGGCCCGCCCCGGCCCTGCCAACCGGTGAACACCGCCCAGGCGTCGTCGTCGGAGATCCGCGGGGTACAACGGTCGGGCACCTCCGCCTCCCCGGGCGCTCTTCCGCGCAGCAGCCGAGACAGCCCGCCGTTGAGTTCGTCGCCGGCCGGCGCCCACCAGGCGATGACCTGGGACTGGGCTCGGGTCAGCGCGACATAGGTGATCCGGATGTGGTCGAGCGCTTCCTCGCGCCGGTGCAGTTCGATCACCTCGGCGCTGCGGCCACCACCGATGTGCAGGCAGCGGACCTCTGACCCGTCGGCCCCGATCTCGTGGTAGAGCAGGTTGCCTTTGTCGCCGATGTAGCGGCGAAACATGAACGGCAGGTACACGATCGGGAATTGCAGTCCTTTGGCGGCGAACACCGTCATGATCTGCACGGCGCCGGCGTCACTGTCCAGGCGGCGATTGCGTTCGATCGCGCCGGTCCGGTCCTCGCGTTGGCGGCGCAACCAATCCCGCAGCGCCGGCAATCCGAGCCGGTCGGCATGCGCGGTCTCGTGCAGCAGCTGACCGATGTGGGCCAGATCGGTCATGTGCCGCTCGCCGCCCCGCTGGCCCAGCACGCGACGGCCCATCCCGGCCAGCTGGGCGGCCTCGAACACCGCCGCGACGCCGCGCAACCGGGCATGGTCGGTCCACTCGCGCAGCTTCTGGGTCACGTCGTCGGTCAGCTTGTCGCCACCGCGGGCCAGCGATTCCGCGGTCTCGCCGAAGAACATCGTGCAAGCGGCCGCGCGCGCCAACCCGGTACGGCCCGGCGCCTCGAACGCCTCCAGCAGGCACAGCCAGTCCTCGGCGGCCCGGGAGGCGAACACGTCGGTGTCGCCGGTGTAGACGACCGGGATGCCCAGCTTGGTCAGCGCGTCGCGGCACAATGCCGCGTCTTGGTGCTGTTCGACGAGGATCGCGATGTCACCGGCGCGGACCGGCTGTCCGTCGTAGTGGGCGCCGGAGTTCAGCAGGGCGCCGACGTCGGCGGCCAGGTCGGCCGGGATGTGTTCGCGCAGCGGGCCGATCAGCAGGTTGTCCAGGCCCTGGCGGTTCAACGTGGGCCGCTTGACGACCCGCAGCCGGAAGGGCGCGTTGTGTGGCGCCCCGGTCAGCCGATGTCCGGTGCGGTGGGCCTCGATGGGTGGAACGGTGATCTCGGGGTGGCCCAGCTGGGCGCCGCTCAGCACGGTCTGCAGGCTGTCGACGAGAACCTTGTCGCTGCGGTAGTTGGTGGGCAGGGTGCGCTGGTCGCCGGCGGCGCGGACGGCCGCCAGGTAGGTGTAGATGTCGCCGCCGCGGAAGCCGTAGATGGCCTGCTTGGGGTCGCCGATGAGCACCAGCGTGGAATGGCCGGTGAAGGCGCGGTCGATCACCTGCCACTGCACCGGGTCGGTGTCCTGGAACTCGTCGACCATCACGATCTGCCAGCGCCGGCGCATCCGGTCGGCGGCGTCGGAATCGGTGTGCTGCAAGGCCTCTGCCAGCCGGGTCAGCAGGTCGTTGTAGCCGAGGATGCCGAGCCGGCGCTTGCGGTGTGCGAGCTCGTCGAGCACCGCCTCGGCGAACGCCAGCCGGATGCCGGCCTCGGATTTCGGGTCGGGGTGCGCCGGGCGCAGCTGTGCGGCCGGGTCTTCGACGACCTTGGTGGCCAGGTCGAGCGCGTCCTTGCGTGACAGCGGCGGTTTGTTCTCGTCGCTGCCGAAATGCGCCAGGTAGTGGTCGTCGACGATCTCGGTGACCAGATCGGTGAGGCTTTCCACCAGGGTCGCCGACGACGCGGTATCGCCGGCCACGCCGAGGGATTTCAGCACCATGGCGCAGAACTGGTGGATGGTGACGATGGTGGCGGCGTCGAAGTCGGCCAGCGCGTCCCGCAGCAGGGCGCAGCGCGAAGGCCCGTCGGCGGTGTTGAGCAGATGCGACTCCAGCTCGTTGGCGGGCTCGCGGCGGCCCTCCAGCACCGCGACGGCATCACCGATCTGGGTGCGCACGCGCTCTCGCAGTTCCTGACTGGCCACCCGGCCGAAGGTGATCAGCAGCAACTGGTCCACGGTCGCGGCGCCGTCGGCCAGGTAGCGGGTGACCAGGCCGGCCAGCGTGAACGTCTTACCGGTGCCGGCGCTGGCTTCCAGCACCACGGTGGACCGCTCGGTGGGCAACGGCCCCAGCAGGTCGAAACGATGGGTCATGAGAGCACCTCTCCGCTCAGCAGCGGCGCCCACAGGCGTACCGCCAGCGCTCCCAGCCGGGTGCCTTCCCCGGTGACTTCCTCGCCGACGTGCGGAGTGCCGAGAATCTTCTCCAGTGCGGTATTTGCGCCCCACACCTTGATGTGGGGTGCGTCGGTGCAGTCGCCGAACTTGCCGCCCCAGGCGCGCCGGGCGGCGTCGACCGGGTCTTCGCCTGCCCGGCGGGCCTCGGCCCAGGCGTACGACGTCGGCAGTGGAAGCGGCAGCGGCTCCCGGCGGCCCGCGTCGTAGATCGCCACCAGATCGGCGAGCACCGCGACCGGATCCGGTGGCGGTGTCCACAGCCGCTGCCGGATGTGGGTGCGGCCCACACCCCGGCCGACGCACAGTGCGCTCCACTGCGTTTCGGGATGCTGGGCGGCCAGCGCCAGCAGCGGAATCCAGGACGCCAGCACATGTTTGGGCGCCAGTCGCGAGTAGGTGACCGAGACGGTGCGGCCGCCGTAGACACCGGCGACCGTCCCGGTCAGCCGGCGGCCGTGGAGGTCGACGTCCACGTCGTAGGCGCCCGGTTCCCCGGCGCGGTGGGCGATTGCAGCCTCGGCCAGCGCCCGGGACAGGTCGCGGATCTCGCAGGCGGTGCGCATGCCGAGCCGGCCGGGCGGCAGCGTGCCGCGGCGCCATTCGGCGTTGGCGGCGTCGTCGGGGTGCATGCCGGCGAGCATGTCGGCGAGCATCCGGTCGCCGACCGTCCACTGCTTGAGGCCCTCGATCTCGACGGGCATGGAGTCCTGGACCCCCTCGACCTCCCACGGCAGGGTGTAGTCCAGTGCCCGGAAGTAGCCCTTTACCGGGTCCTTGAAGAATCGGATCAGCTCTTCGAGCTCCACGTCGCCGGCCGGTGGCGGTGGCAGCAGCGCGGCGAAGGTGTCGGTGGGCTCGGTGCGTTTCCCGGCGGCGGCCTCGGCGGCCGTCAACGCCGTCGGGTCGAAGGTGAACGGCTTGCCGGGCACACCCAGTTCGCCCAGCTGGACGTTGCGGACATCGAAGGGCTGCAACGGGTGCCGCACCACGACGTGGTCGCGTACCGGCTCGGCGGTGGTGGCGTCCAGCGCGTCGAGGAGTTCGGCCAGCGGCACCGCAGGCGGGCGCACCTTGCCGGTGCTCTCGTCGGCGCCGGCGTAGGTGATGACCAGTGCCTCGGTGGCCGAGCACACCGCATCCAGCAGCAGCTGGCGGTCCTCGGAGCGGATGTCACGTTCCCCGGTCAGCGGGAGCCGGCTCAGCGCGTCGTCGCCGTCGACGTGATCCACCCGTGGGAACACCCCGTCGTCGAGACCGACCAGGCACACCACCCGGTGCGGCACCGAGCGCATCGGCACCATGGTGCACACCGTCAGGCCGCCGGTGCGGAAGTTCGCCCGGGTGGGCCGCCCGGCCAGGTGGCCGGCCAGCAGGGCACGCACATCGGCCAACTGCAGCGCGGTCCGGGCGTGCGAACCGGCCTGCATCACCACGTCGGACAGCTCCCGCTGCAGCTGGCCGGCCTGCCAGCCGTCGTCGACCGAGACCCGGGTCAGGGCGGTCACGCCGTCGATCAGGGCGGCGATCCACTCGGTGAGCGGCCGCGCCCCACTGAGCGCTTCGGCGGCGTTCTGCAGCCGGTCGATGAACTCGGCCAGTCGCCCGGCCAGCTCCACCCGGTTGCTGCCGACGTCATCGAGTGGCAGCGCGGTGCCCAGCCACGCCCGGGAATCCTCCGACATCGCCACCCCGGTCAGGATCCGGTCCAGTCCGAAACGCCAGGTGTTGTGCTGAATACCCTTGAGCCCATAGGGCTCCCGGTGGTCGGAGTCGAAACTCCACCGCACGTTGGCTTCCTGCACCCAGGCGGTGATGTCCTCGAGGTCGTCGTCGGTGAACGCGAACCGGGCCCGCACCGGCGCCGCCTGCGCCAGGTTGAGCACCGCACTGGCGGTGGCGCGGCTGTCGGCGATGCCCAGCAGTTGCTCGGCCACCCCCAGCAGCGGGTTGGTCTGGGTGAGCGCCCGGTCGGCCAACTGCACCCGCAGCAGGTGCGCGGGATGGTTCTCGCCGACCAGCTCGCCGAGCCCGAAGCCGGCAACGATCAACGGTGCGTAGTTCTCGATGTCCGGGCACATCACCACGATGTCGCGCGGCTGCAGCGTCGGGTCGTCTTCGAGTAGGCCCAGCAGTACCTCCCGCAGCACGTCGACCTGGCGGGCCGGGCCGTGGCAGGCGTGCACCTGCACCGAACGGTCCGCGACTGTGACGCAGCGCCCCTGCGGGCGTACCGCGTTGGCGGCGATATCGGCCTGCAGCCAGCCCAACAGCGTTTCGGGTTGCGTTGCAGCGCCGAGGTATTCATCGCTGTCGGGGGACGCGGGCAGGGCGCGCTGTAGTTCGCGCAGATCACGGCCCAGGGTCTGCAGCAGCGGATGGGTGGCGCTGTGCCGGCTTTCGTCGGTGGCGCGCGGCACCGTCCCGTGCACGTCGCGCAGTGTCTGCCACAGCGCATCGGAGGGGTGCGGCAGCCACAGATGCAGTTCGTGGTGGGTGGCCAGTGCATCCAGCAACGCGATATCGGTGCAGGACAGCCGGGTGTGGCCGAACAGTGACAACCGAGCCGGCAGGGTGTCGGTGGGCGCGTCTCGCAGCCGGTCGACGGCGCGGCGGTGCCGCAGGTGCGGGGGATCGACCGGGATCGCCGCGGCCAGCGCCCGCCACAGCGGTGGCTGCCAAGCAAGGTCGGGGTTCAGCTGCCCGCCCGACCCGTCACCCGAGCCGTCGCCGCAACCGCCGTCGAGCCAATCCGCCAGCATGTCGGGGCGCTGCCGGGCGTAGGAGGCGAACAGCCCGGCCAGCCGCCGCGCCACCGCATAGCGCCGGCCGCGCCGCACCTGCGCGTCATCGCCGGTGTGGAAATGACCCAAATGCCTTGCCAGCGTGCGGCACCAGTCCTCGTCGAGGCTGGCGTCGATCACCGTCAGCAACGGCCAACTCATCGCGTCCGGCGACCACGGATCATCACCGTCGGTCCCGATGATCTGCGCGATCAGCGAGATCGGACTGCGAAACTCCACGCCGGCACACACCCCGTCGCCCCCGGAACCGGCACCCAGCACGTGCGACAGCCGCTGGGACAGCCAGCGTTCCACCCCGCGCGCGGGCACCAGCACCAACTCCTGGGCGAACGGGTCGGCCGGCGGTGTCGCCAGCAGGGCACCCAGCCCGTCGACGAGGCCGTCGGTCCGTTCGGCGCGGTGCAGGTGCAGTCCCATCGCGGTCACCATAAACCGCCACCCCGACAGCGGGCGTCGAGCCTGCGGGTACGGCGCGGCCCGGCTCCGGCTGAACCATCGGCCGGTCGGGATCGTGTGCCTGTCATGAGGATCTACATCCTGGTCGTGGCCGCCGTTGCCGCACTGCTCATGGGGCTGGTCGGCCCACCGGCCGCCACCGCCGCCGATGACCGCTTGCAGTTCACCACGACCACCGTCGACGGGACCCCGTTCAACGGCGCAAGCCTGCAGGGCAAACCCGTGGTGCTGTGGTTCTGGAGGCCGAGCTGCCCGTTCTGCAACGCCGAGGCGCCGTCGGTGAGCCGCGTCGCGGCCGCCAACCCGCGGGTCACCTTCGTCGGGGTGGCGGGGCGCTCCGATGTCGCGGCGATGCAGGACTTCGTGGCCAAGTACCACCTGAACTTCACCAACCTCAACGACGCCGACGGCTCGATCTGGGCGCGATTCGGGGTGCCGTGGCAGCCCGCGTACGTGTTCGAACGCTCCGATGGCACCTCGACATTCGTGAACAACCCGACGTCGGCGATGTCGCAACAGGAGTTGTCCGACCGGGTCGCGGCGCTGACCTAGGTGAACCAGAATCTGCCGGGACTGGCCTTTGCCGCGGGATTGGTGGCGGCCCTCAATCCGTGCGGGTTCGCGCTGCTACCGGCCTATTTGGCATTGGTGGTGCGCGGGGAGAGCGGCGGCAGGTGGGGCGCGGTGGGCCGTGCGCTGGCGGCCACCGCCGCGATGACCCTCGGCTTTCTGGCGGTGTTCGGCGCCTTCGGGCTGCTCACCGTCACGGTCGCGGCGAGGGTGCAGCGATATCTGCCCTACGCCACGGTGGTGATCGGCATCGTGCTGATCGCGCTTGGTGTTTGGCTGCTGGCGGGCCGCCGACTCGCGGTCGCGTCTTTCGGTGGCCGGTGGGCACCGACCGCCCTGATCGGGTCGATGCTCGGGTACGGGGTGGGCTACGCCTGCGCCTCACTGGGCTGCACCATCGGTCCCTTTCTGGCGGTCACCGGAGCGGCGTTGCGCGGTGGCCGCTACGGGGTGACGGCCTATCTGGCCTATGCGGCCGGATTCGGGCTGCTGGTCGGCGTGTTGGCGATCGCGGTGGCGTTGGCTCGCTCGGCGCTGATCGATCGGATGCGCCGAATCACCGCGTACGCCAGCCGGGTCAGCGGTGGGCTGCTGGTGGCGGTCGGGCTCTATGTCGGCTACTACGGCTACTACGAGGTTCGGTTGTTCGAGCTGGGTGCGGGTCCGGACGACCGGGTGGTGGCCGCGGCGGGGCGGCTACAGGGCACCCTCGCCGGGTGGGTGCACCAGCAGGGGGCGTGGCCGTGGCTGGCGGTGTTGGCCGTTGTCACGCTGGCTGCGCTGTTGCATGCTCGCCGCCGCAGTCCCATCGCGGCCACCATAAACCGCCACCCCGACAGCGGTGCCTCGTAGGCTGGTTCGTGTGAAAGCGGTCAGCTGCAGCAATGCGCAACTCGAAGTCGTCGACCTGCCCACTCCGTCACCCGCCAAGGGACAACTGCTGCTGGACGTGCTGCGCTGCGGTATCTGCGGATCGGATCTGCACGCCCGCCAGCACTGCGACGAGGTCGCCGACATGGCGGCCGAGACCGGTTACGACGGCTTCATGCGCTCGGATCAGCAGGTGGTGTTCGGCCACGAATTCTGCGGCGAGGTGCTCGACCACGGCCCCGGCACCCGCAAGGCGCCGCGCCCCGGTACCCGGGTGGTCGCGGTGCCGCTGCTGCGGCGCGGCACTGACGTCCACACGGTCGGGCTGTCGGCGGCGGCGCCGGGCGCTTACGCCGAGCAGATGATCGTCGAGCAGTCTTTGACACTGCCGGTGCCCAACGGGCTGTCGTCGGAGGCCGCCGCGCTGACCGAGCCGATGGCGGTGGCCTGGCATGCCGTGCGGCGCAGCGAAGTGCGCAAGCGTGACGTGGCGATCGTGATCGGCTGCGGACCGATCGGACTGGCGGTGGTGAGCATGCTCAAGGCGCGCGGGGTGCGCACGGTGATCGCCAGTGACTTCTCACCCGGCCGGCGCACCCTGGCGGCCCGATGCGGCGCCGATATCGTCGTCGACCCGACGCAGGACTCGCCGTACGCCGCCGCCGCAGGCCACGGTCATCTGGAGAAGGCGACCGACGCGTTGGGGCTGGCGGTCGGCACCGTGGAGAAGCTGTACAAGGCCCGGCTGCCCTGGTGGCATGTCTGGCGGGCCGCCGAAGCCGTCGGCGCGGCCACCCCCAAACACCCCGTCATCTTCGAGTGCGTCGGGATACCGGGCGTCATCGACGGCATCATCGCCGGTGCACCGCTGTTCTCCCGCGTCGTGGTGGTCGGAGTGTGCATGGGTACCGACGCGATCCGGCCCGCGATGGCGATCAACAAGCAGACCGACCTGCGGTTCGTGTTGGGTTACACGCCAATGGAATTCCGCGACACCCTGCACATGATCGCCGAGGGCCAAGTCGACGTCTCGCCGCTGATCACCGGGACGGTCGGCCTGGGCGGGGTGGGAGCCGCGTTCGACGCGTTGAGTGACCCGGCCAAGCACGCCAAGATCCTGATCGACCCCAAAAGCCCGCTGCAGGAGGTCTCATGACGTCCGGCACCAAGCGCATTGCGATCAGCACCGGCGGTGGCGACGCTCCCGGCCTCAACGCCGTCATCTACGCCGCCACCCGGGCCGCCCGAAACCGCGGCTGGGACGTCGTCGGGATCCGCGACGGCTACAACGGGATGCTCCTGAGCGACGACTACCCCGACGGCGGGCTGATCGACCTGACCCGCGAGCGGGTGCGCGGGATCATCCACCAGGGCGGCACCATCCTGGGCAGCACCAACCGCGGCAACCCGACCGCCTACCCGGTGCAGCAGGCCGACGGCAGCTGGATCGAGGTCGACCGCACCGATGAACTGCTGGGGCGGTTCGCGGAGCGCGGGATCGACGCGCTGATCACCGTTGGCGGCGATGGGTCCCTGACGATCGGCAACCACCTGCATGAAGCCGGGCTGCGTCTGGTCGGAGTGCCCAAGACCATCGACAACGATCTGGACCGCACGATGGCGACATTCGGTTTCGACAGCGCCGTCGATTTCGCCTCGGAATGCATCGACCGGTTGTTCTCCACAGCCACCTCGCACGGCCGGATCATCGTGGTGGAGGTGATGGGTCGCTACGCCGGCTGGATCGCGCTGAACGCCGGCATGGCGTCGGGGGTGCATGCCATCTTGATCCCGGAGATCCCGTACCGCCTGGAACCGATCGCCGAGCTGATCAGGCAACGCGCGCAACGGGGTTCGACGTATTCGATGGTGTGCGTCGCCGAGGGCGCCAAACCGGTGGGTGGTGAGCACACCGTGGCGGGCAAGTCGGTGGGCCAGGCCGAACGCCTGGGTGGCATCGGCGCGAAGGTGGCCGCGCAATTGGAGGAGTTGACCGGGCGGGAGTCGCGCGCGGTGGTGCTCGGCCATCTGCTGCGCGGCGGTTCGCCGTCGTCGACGGATCGGCTGCTGGGGCTGCGGTTCGGGGCCGCCGCGGTGCGGGCCCTCGACGAGGGGCGCAGCGGGGTGATGGTGGCGCTCAACCCGCCGACGGTGGACTATGTACCGCTGGCCGAGGCCACCAGCCGGCAGAAAACCGTTCCGGTGGACTGTGATTCGATCCAGACCGCGCGCGACATCGGGGTCAGGTTCGGCGACGAAAGGGTCAGCCATGGCTGAGTCGGCACCGCATCGCGGCGACTACGGAATCGACGGATCGTTTCACCGGGTGCCGCTCGGCGGACAGCTTGCCGCGCTGGCGGTCGGGTGCAGTGCGCTGGCGGTCTACGCCGGCATCGCCCTGGCCCGCGGCCAGCACTGGGCCGGCGCGGCGGCGTTGGTGCTCGACGCCGGCATCCTCGCCCAGATCGGGCTGTACTGGCACGCAACCCGGGCCGGCAAGTTCAAGGTCTGGGGAGGCATCCTCGACGGGCTGCGGTTGCGCGGCGACGAAACGGTGCTGGACATGGGTTGCGGACGCGGTGCCGTGCTGTGTGCCGCGGCCAAACGGGTGCCCGATGGCCGCGCGATCGGGGTGGACCTGTGGCAGGCCGACCAGACCGACAACTCCGCCGAGGCCACCCTGGCCAACGCCGCGCTGGAGGGCGTCGCCGAGCAGGTCGAGGTGCGCACCGGCGACATGACCGCGCTGCCGCTGGCCGACGCCAGCGTCGACGTCGTGGTGTCCAACCTGGCGATCCACAACATTCCGTCCCGCGAGGGCCGCCGACGGGCACTGGCCGAGGCAGCCCGGGTGCTGCGCCCCGGTGGCCGGCTGGCGATCGCCGATCTAAGGGCGATCCGCAGCCACGCCGCCCAGTTACGCGAAATCGGTTGGGGCGACGTGCGATGGCGCAATCTGGGCTGGCGGATGTGGTACGGCGGGCCTTGGGCCGCGACCCGGCTGGTCACCGCGACGAAGCCGGGCTGAAGTCGGGGCGTGATCACTTCCGCCTCAGGCGTCACGCGAGGACGACTATGTGTTGTGTGCCCGGCTCATAGCGACAAGCAGCGTTATGTCAGGTTCTGAGGGGAGTTCCGCTTGGCGGAGGCGGGGTGGGATTCGGCGGGGGTGAATCGGCGAGCGGGATTGGGCGGGGCGGGAGCGGGATTGGGCGCCGGCACAGCCGATGCGGGTTGACATAACTGTGGTTGTCGCTGTGAGCCGGGCACACATCCGTATACCCGGGCGACGGTAGTGGGGGGCGGCGGCGATGGGCCAGTCGGCCGGGGAGGGGACGGTGGGCCGGTCGGTGCGCTGAGCAACCGGGCAAGCAACAATCCCAGTAGCTCAGTACGCAACGGTAAACCCGTGCCGCAGCACCAGATCGGCCGTCACGTCGGCGCGCTGCACCAGCGGCCATGACTCGACCGAGAACGCCTCGATGGCGAAGAACGCGTAGTTCACCGAGGTCTCCGGGGTGGTGCGCGACCGGTACACGATCGCGTCCGGGCATTCCTCGGGCTCGGGCCACCAGCGCCGCACCGCGTCGGCCAAGTGCTGGCAGGTGGCCCACACCGCGTCGTGCTGGCCGGTGCTGATCTGATCGTCGACCCCCAGGGCGTCCAGGTTGCGCTCGGTGCGCAGGTCGAGCACCCGCAGGTGCCGGGCGGCGGTCAGTCGCACCAGGTGGTGGCCGGCGTGATCGGCGGGGATCATCAGCCCGGTCAGCCGGTAGCGCTCCCGGAACGCACCCAGGAGATCGGTTGCGCCATAGCGGCTTCGGAATGCCCCCGAGGCAGGGTCGAAGCGGTAGCGCGGTTCGGTGAACCCGTCCCACATCCAGGCGTCCGGGTCCTCCGCATCCAGGCGCCACAGTGGTGTCCCGGCGGTGATGCGGCGGCGGCGCAGCCCGGTCGGCCGGACGTCGGGCAGCGGGGACCGGTAGCCGGCGGGAAGTTCAGGCACCGAGTGCGGTGAGCATTCGCCGGGCGGCCTGCGCGGTGTCCGGGTGGCGCAGCGCCTCGGCGATCGAGACACCGCCCAACTCGTCATGGGTGAGCCGCATGATGCGGTCGACGGCCAGCGGGTCGGTGGTGAACCGCCCCAGCGCCTCCAGGATCTCGGGCAGGTCGGTGCGAACCCGGGCGTCGTCGAATTGCCAGGCCGGGAACCAGGTTTGGTTGCCCACGGCCGCTCCGGTCAGCTTGCCGCGGCTGCGCAGCCGGTGCACGGCCTGAGGCGTGCCGAGCCGCAGCAGCGCCTGCACCTTCGGGGTGGGCAGCGCCCCGGCGACGAAGTCGTCGACAACCGCGGCGCGACGCTGGTCGTTCAGCGCGTGCGCGGCGATGCGCTCCAAGGTGCCCTGCGGCCCCGTCGGTGCCTCCAACAGGGCGTCGAGCACCTGGGCGAACCCGGCGTCGGCGCGGGCGCGTTCGGCGACTTGGCGGGCGATCGGTGCGACGGCGGTGGGCATGAGCCCATACTACCCGCAGCAACCCCGAATTGAAACAATCGAAACAGCTAGTCGGGAGTCGACCGGCGGCGGCGCATCAGCGTGCGCCCGCCCACCGCCACGGCCGCCAGCGCGATGATCATCCCCAACAGCGGCCAGACCCCCAGCGTGTCGACCCGATCGGCCAGCCAGGACTGCACCGTGCCGGCCGCATGGATCACCGGATCGTCGGGGTCGGCGCCGGAGAAGTACAACCGGATCTCGTAGTAGCCGTAGTAGGTGACGTACAACCCGGTCAGCAGCACGATCACCCCGGCGATCCGGCCCACATACGGCAGCACCCGGCGCATCGCCGAGGTGGCCGACGAGCCGGCCAGCGCCACCGCCAGCGCCGCGACCCCGACGGTGATGCTCATGCCTGCGGCGTAGGCGACGAACGCCAGCACGCCGGCCAGCGTCGAACCCTGTTGGAAGGTGGTGCTGATCACCGCGAGAAACGGAGCGATCGTGCAGGACAGCGACGCGATTGCGTAGCCGACGCCATAGCCGTACATCGACCCCAGCCGCGCGCTCGGCGTCCCGCCCGCCGCCTTGGGCAGCAGCACCGAGATGTCCCGGCCAGAGAGCAGCCAGGCGCCCATCGCCAGCAGCAGCACGCCGATGACCACCGTGGCGAACGGCAGATACTTCTGCGCCGAGGCGATCAACGGCGACACGGCCAGGCCGAAAATCCCGAACACCGTCAGGAACCCGGCCGCCATCGTCACCGTCGCCGCACCGGCCCTGGCCAGCGCGACCGGACGCGACGTGCCCCGGCTGTCGGCGATCACCAAACCCAGATACCCGGGCAGAAACGCGAACCCACACGGGTTGAGCGCCGCCACCAGCCCGGCGCCCAGCGCGAAACTCAGCGTGGCGGTGTCGATCACGACTTGGTCAGCGCCTGCACCCGCGCATTCAGATCAGCTTCGGGCAGCGAGCCCTTCACCACCTCGACCTGCCCGTCCGCGCTGACGAAGGCGTACGCGGGCTGGCGGGTCACCCCGAAGCGCGCCCAGACCGCGGCGTCGGTGTCGGCCAGCTCGGTGAAGCCGTCGACGCCGTACTTGGCGGTGAACGCCCGCAGTGCGTCCAGCTGGTCCTGGGCGCCTACGCCGACGAACGTCACCGCCGGGTGCGCGGCGGCTACCCGCGCGACCAGCGGCGCATCCTTTTGGCAGGTGGGGCACCACGGCGCCCAGAACCACAGCACCGCCGGCCTGCCCTTCAGGCTGGCACCGGCGAACGGCCGGCCGTCGAGGGTTTGGGCGGTGAAGTCCAGCTGCGTGCCTTCGGCCGTTGTCCGCGAACTGCATCCAGGCACCAGCAGGGCCATCGATGCGAGGAGCAGGGCGGCCAGCAGGCGCAGCCCAGGAGTGGTCTGACGGGGCATGCCGCCGAGTATGCCATCGGTTGCCGCCGGGCTAAGGTCGCTAGCATGGCACGCGGACGCCTGGAGCACACCGCCGACATCGCTGCGCCGCCGGACGCCGTTGCGGCGTTTCTGGGCGACCTGGTCAACTACGAAGCCCTGCACCCGATGCTGGTGGATGTGCGCGAGATTCCCGGCGGCGCCGACGGCGCCACCCGTTATCTGGCGCCGCACCGCATGCGCTTGTGCGGCATACCGATCCGCTTCACCTGCCGGGTGGACCTGCGCACCGACGGCCTCGGCAACATCTTGAGCCACACCCTGCAGCGGCCCGGCATCGAAATGTGGTCGACGGTGACGGTGCACCCGCACGGCGACGGCGCCCGGCTGCACGAGCAGGTCGACATCAGCGCCCCCCGCCTGTTGATGAACACGGTGCTGCGCGACGGCGGCAGATCGCACGCCGCGATGTGGGAGAACCTGCGCAGCTATTTCGAAGGCTGACCGATCCGGGCATGCTGGAAGCCATGAACCGAAGCGAGATCACCGAGCAGATCGTCGCCGCCCGGCTGGCCAAGGGGCTGAGCTGGCAGGAGTTGGCCGACGCGATCAAGAGGCCGGTCGTATGGACCACGTCGGCGCTGCTGGGCCAGCAGCCCATCCCCGCCGAGCTGGGCGAGATCCTGGTCGAGCTGTTGGGGTTGGAGCGCTCCGCGGTGCCGGTGCTGGCCGCGGTGCCGATGCGCGGCGGGTTGCCCACCCGACAATCTCAGGCCTCGACCGACCCGACCATCTACCGGCTCTACGAGGCGGTGGACGTCTACGGCCCGGCGATCAAGGAGCTGATCCATGAGCAGTTCGGCGACGGCATCATGAGCGCGATCAACTTCCATATGGACATCGACAAGAAGCCGCACCCGGGCGGTGATCGGGTGGTGATCACCTTCGACGGCAAATTCCTGCCCTACGAGTGGAATTCGGCGTCGGAGTGACGCGCCGCAGAAAGTAGGCAAACCGATGGCCGCTCGATCCGAGACCCAGCCGCTGACCGCCGACCTGGTGCTGTCCGGTGGGGGAGTGCGGTTCATCGGGCTGGTCGGATCGGTGGTCGCGCTGATGGACGCCGGATACTCGGTGCAGCGCATCTCCGGGGTGTCCGGCGGCTCGGTGGTGGGCACCATCCTGGCTGCCGCCGCCCAGGGCGATCAGCTGAGCGCGGCGCAGGTCAAGGAACTGGCGCTGTCGGTGCCGCTGGACACCTGGCGCGACGCGACGGTGCCGGTCCCGCTGCTGGGCGCGGCGTACGGGTTCCTGCGCGACAGTGGCCTGTACCGCGGCGACGTCGCCCACGACTGGATCCGCAGTGAGCTGGCGAACCTGGGGGTGCGTACCTGGGGCGACCTGTCCTACGACGATGACAACCTGCTGACCGAGCGGCGCTACCGGGCGGTGGTCACCGTGACCGACGTGACGACCGGACAGCTGGTCCGGCTGCCGTGGGACTACCGGCGGGTCTATGGGCTCGACCCCGACGAGCAGTCCGTCGCCGACGCGGTGCGCGCCTCGATGTCGGTGCCGTTCTTCTACCGCCCGATGACGCTGACCAGTGCGGCCGGGCTGCGGTCCACCCTGGTTGACGGCGGGGTGCTGTCGAACTTCCCGATCTATACGTTCGACCGGCTCGACGGCCGGAAACCGCTGTGGCCCACCTTCGGGGTGACGGTGGTGCCGGAGCTGTCCGGTGGCGACATCGGCGACATGGTTCCCGGCCTGCGGCCGCTACGCATGTTCGGACAGTCGCGACTGCTGGAGAACCTGATCAGCACCCTGCTGGTCGGCCACGACCAGACCTACCTGAACCAGCCGTGGGTCAGTGTGCGCGCCATCAAGGTCGACCCGACCGACATCGGTGTGCTGGACTTCGGGATCTCCCGCGACCGGCTCGAAGTGCTCTACGAGAACGGCTACACCGCGACGCAGCAGTTCCTGTCGACCTGGGACTGGCCGGCCTACCTACAGCGCTTCCGGGTGTCGCACTACCCCGGTGCAAGCTCGGACTGAAGCAGGCTCAGTGGCGGTGCTTGCCCAACTCGGCGCTGGCGTCGCCGAGCCGCACCGTGATGTCGGTGTTGCCGGCGCCATCCAATTGCTCGCGGCCACGCAGCCGGTCCTGGATCTCGCGGGCTGCCCCGTTGATCCGCTCGATCTCGCCGCGGAACACGTCCGGGCGGGTCTCCTTGCTGGCGTAGTGGAAGTAGCTGAGCAGGCTGCGCAACAACTCCAGCTTCTGCTTCTCCCGCTTGGCCAGGTCGTGCGTCGTCATCAACTCGACGCGCCGCACCGGAGGCAGGTCACCCCAGTCCAGCGTCACCTTGTTCTCGTAGCGGACGCGCTTGCCACGCCCGAACCAGCCCTTCGGCTCGTCGGGCGTGTCGGAGTAGCTGACCGTCCCGGTGAACCGCGACTCGATGCCCTCACCGAGTTCGGCCCGGTCGATCGCCGAGTCCCACACCGTGCGCCACTCCTGGCTCGGTGCCAGCACCGTCAGTTCCTCGGGTAGCTGCAAGGCGACCACGTCGGCGTAGCCGTCGGAGGCCGTCTCATAGCGGGCCACCGTGGGGGGCTGGGCGAAGGCGAACCTGATGTCATAGGCGGCGGTCTTGCCGAAGTTGCGAACCACCAGCTCGATGACGTGCCAGTCCGCGGCGTGCGGCTCCATGAACATGGCAACGTGCGGGCGGGTCTGCTCGGCGGCTGCGCGGCGATTGCGCTGCAGCTGCCGGTTCAGATAGATCAGCGCCAGCACGGTGATCGCGATCGCCAGCCATGCGGCAAACGCCAGCCAGGTCTCCGCCCCCGCATGCGTGACGTCGTACCAGCGATCCTCGACTGATCCCATCGACTATCCCCTCAATCCCCTCATCCGCCCATCAGCATGCGCCACCGGTCCAGGCTTCCGGCGCTGAATACGTAGTTGGATCGCTTGACCTCGGAGAGTGCAGCGCTGGGGTCGGCCGAATACCAGTGGCCGGGAAACACCGTCGGGTCGCCCGGCAGGGCGGCCAGCTGTTGCAGGCTGCGGTACATCTCGTCGGAGTCGCCGCCCGGGAAATCGGTGCGACCGCAACCGTCCAAGAACAGTGTGTCGCCGGCGACCAGTCGGCCGTCCAGCAGAAAACATTGACTGCCCGGGGTGTGCCCGGGCGTGTGCAAGAGCTCGATCTCGATGTCGCCGATGCTGACCTTGTCGCCGTGTTCATGCGAGGTCAGGTCCGTCATCGCAATCCCTGTGATTCGCGAAACCCACTGTGCCTCATGGGTATTCACATGAACCGGAACGCTGACCCGCTCCAGCAGTTCGGCGAGGCCCTTCAGCTCGAATCCCATCATCGACCCGCCCACGTGATCGGGGTGGTGGTGGGTCACCAGCACGCCGGACAGCTGCATGCCGTCGGCCTCCACGGCGTCGAGCAGATCACCCGCGGCGTAGGCCGGGTCTACCACCACGGCGTCGCCGGTCTGCCGGTCGCCGATCAGGTACGCGAAATTGCGCATCTGGGCGGCCATCGGGTCCCCGACCGCGAAATCGCGTCCAGAGAGCAGCTGGCGGAAATACAGCCGGTCGGATTCGGGCACGCCCTCCACCCTAAAGCAGGCGATTGCAAGCGCGGCGGAGCCGGGCGCCGCAGGTCGCCGTCGTGGGTAAAGCAGGCGGGGACCCGGATCGCTCATTGCGGTTTGGTGACCTCGTGGGCGAGGTTGTAACCTTCTACAGGCTTACGGCGCCGCTAGTGGTCGCCGTGGGCGAGGCCCCCTTAGCTCAGTCGGTAGAGCGTTTCCATGGTAAGGAAAAGGTCAACGGTTCGATTCCGTTAGGGGGCTCGGTGGACGCCGGGCCTGACTGGCAGGTGGATTACCCGCGGCGATGTAGCTCAGTTGGTTAGAGCGAACGACTCATAATCGTTAGGTCGCCGGTTCAAGTCCGGCCATCGCTACAACGAGAACCAGTGCAACAACAGATGAAAGAGGGCAGCTGACGTGGCCTCCAGCACCGATGTGCGGCCGAAGATCACTTTGGCCTGTGAGGTGTGCAAACACCGCAACTACATCACCAAGAAGAACCGCCGTAACGACCCCGATCGGCTGGAGTTGAAGAAATTCTGCCCCAACTGCGGCAAGCACGAGTCGCACCGCGAATCCCGCTAGATACCGCGAACCGTGTCGTTGGCCGATCGCCTCGCCGGGGCGCACTATCGATACCCCGACTACTACGACGTGGAGCGGGAAAAGATCCGCGAATACGCTCGCGCCGTCAAGTCACTGGACCCGTCCAGCTTCGACCTGCGGTCGGCTGCCGGGCTCGGTTACGATGGTCTGCTGGCTCCGCTGACCTACATCTCGGTGTTCGGGCACATGGCGATTTCGGCTTTCTTCGAGCACGCCGGCGTCAAGGTCGATGACGCCCAGATCGTCCAGGTCGACCAGAAGATTGAGTTTTATCACCCGATCAAGGAAGGCGACCGGTTGTACTGTGATGTGTCGGTCGAATCGGTCCGCCGCGCACACGGCACCGACATCATCGTGACCAGGCAAGTGGTCAGCAACGACGTAGGTGACATTGTGCAGAGGACATACACCACGCTGGCGGGTCGCGCCGGCGAAGGAGACAAGGGTTTCACCGATGGCGCTGCGTGAGTTCAGTTCGGTCAAGGTCGGCGATCAGCTGCCGGAGCGGGTCATCTCGCTGAGTCGCCAGGATCTGGTGAACTACGCCGGCGTGTCCGGCGACCTGAACCCGATCCACTGGGACGACGAGATCGCCCAGCAGGTCGGCTTGGACACTGCGATCGCCCACGGCATGCTCACCATGGGCCTGGGCGGCAGCTACGTCACGGCCTGGGTGGGTGACCCGGGCGCGGTGACCGAATACAACGTCCGATTCACCGCCGTGGTGCCGGTGCCCAACGACGGCAAGGGCGCCGAGATCGTCTTCACCGGCCGGGTGAAGTCCGTCGACCCCGAGTCGAAGTCGGTGACGATCGCACTGGCCGCCACCACCGGAGGCAAGAAGATTTTCGGACGGGCGGTCGCCTCGGCGAAGCTCGCCTAGGGGACACAAGTCGATGGCGCTCAAAACTGACATCCGCGGGATGATCTGGCGATACCCCGAGCCGTTCGTGGTGGGCCGCGAGAAGGTCCGCGAATACGCCCGGGCCGTCAAGGCCGATGATCCCTCCTCCCACGACGAGGCCGCCGCGGCCGAACTGGGACATGACTCCCTGCTGGCACCGCTGACCTTCGTGGCGATCCTGGCGAAGCTGGTGCAGGCCGACTTCTTCCGCAATGTCGACACCGGCTACACCACCATGCAGATGGTCCAGGTCGACCAGGGGTTCACCTACCACAAGCCCATCAAAGCCGGCGACTGGCTCTACGCCCGGATGGAGATCTCGTCGGTCAACGAGCGGTTCGGCGCCGACATCGTGACGACCCGCAACATCTTGACCAACGCCGACGGCGACGTGGTGTTGGAGGCGTTCACCACGATGATGGGCCACGACGGCGACGATTCGGTGAACCTCCGGTGGGACGCCGAATCCGGTCAGGTCGTCCGAACAGCCTGATTAGTAACTGGCCGCAACGGCGAGGTACACTCGTACCTCGGGGTTTTCCCAGCACTAGCGCGCTTTCCGTGAATCCGGGGGGCGCGCGAATTGTGTGAGCCGGAGACGGTGCACAGGTGAAACCTCGGAACGCGCAGGTTGGTCTGCCAACCGCGAAGGGGCGTAGCTCAACTGGCAGAGCAGCGGTCTCCAAAACCGCAGGTTGCAGGTTCAAGTCCTGTCGCCCCTGCTGACGTGCCATGGTGGACACTGGACACTGGACGCTGCCAGGCGCGGTGCGGAAATACGTAAGCGAGAAGAACGAAGGAGCATGCGGTGACCGACGAGCTCGACCGTCCCGACGCCGCAGCCGACGGCGACAGCGAGGCCGACTCCACCAGCCGTCACGGTCGCACGGCCGTGGCGAGCAGGCAGGTCGGCGACCCGCTGCGGCCCACCGGCAAGCGCTCCCGGCGCCGCGGTGGCGCCGATGACGTCGAGGAGCTCGAGTCCACCGCGACGGAGCTGGGTGGCGACGACACCGGCACCAAGAAGGCCAAGAAGGCGAAAAAGAAGTCGGACGGGCCGTCGCGCAATCCGTTCCTCTTCGTCTTCAACTATCTCAAGCAGGTCGTCGGCGAACTTCGCAAGGTGATCTGGCCGAACCGCAAGCAGATGGTCACCTACACCGCGGTGGTGCTGGCGTTCCTGGTCTTCATGGTGACCTTGGTCGCCGGAGCTGACTACGGATTCGCCCGGCTGGTGCTGCTGGTGTTCGGCGAGTGAAGTTATAGGAAGGACTGACAACCGTGACTACCTTCGACGGCGATACGCCTGCGGGCGAGCCGGTCGACGTGGCGGAGACCACCGAGGCGCCTACCGAGGCCTCGGCCGAGGGGACCGCTGAGGCTGCTGAAGCCGCTGAGACCCCGGAGATCGCCGAGGCGGCTGAGGCTGATCCTGCCGAGCCCGCCGAGCCTGCCGAGGAGGAGCTCGACCCCGCGGTGGCCCTGAAGGCGGAGCTGCGCAGCAAGCCGGGCGACTGGTACGTCATCCACTCCTACGCCGGCTACGAGAACAAGGTCAAGGCCAACCTCGAGACCCGCGTGCAGAACCTCGACGTCGGCGACTACATCTTCCAGGTGGAAGTGCCCACCGAAGAGGTCACCGAGATCAAGAACGGCCAGCGCAAGCAGGTCAACCGCAAGGTGCTGCCGGGCTACATCCTGGTGCGGATGGACCTGACCGACGACTCCTGGTCCGCGGTGCGCAACACCCCGGGCGTCACCGGATTCGTCGGCGCCACCTCGCGGCCGACCTCGCTGCCGCTGGACGACGTGGTCAAGTTCCTGCTGCCGCAGGGCGCGGCCAAGAAGCAGGGCAAGGGTGCGGCGAGCACCGCCGCGGCAGCCGCCGCAGGCGGCCTCGAGCGGCCGATCATCGAGGTCGACTACGAGGTCGGCGAGTCGGTCACCGTCATGGACGGCCCGTTCGCCACGCTGCCGGCCTCGATCAGCGAGGTCAACGCCGAACAGCAGAAGCTCAAGGTGCTGGTGTCCATCTTCGGCCGCGAGACACCTGTGGAACTGACCTTTACCCAGGTCTCCAAGATTTAGTACGTAGGAAAGGAACACCCCCTCATGGCCCCGAAGAAGAAGGTTGCCGGGCTGATCAAGCTTCAGATCGAAGCCGGTCAGGCCAACCCCGCGCCGCCGGTCGGACCCGCGCTCGGTCAGCACGGTGTCAACATCATGGAGTTCTGCAAGGCGTACAACGCCGCGACGGAGAACCAGCGCGGCAACGTCGTCCCGGTGGAGATCACCGTCTACGAGGACCGCAGCTTCACCTTCGCGCTCAAGACCCCGCCCGCGGCACGGCTGCTGCTCAAGGCCGCCGGTATCGCCAAGGGTTCGGCCGAGCCGCACAAGACCAAGGTCGCCAAGGTGAGCTGGGACCAGGTCCGCGAGATCGCCGAGACCAAGAAGGCCGACCTCAACGCCAACGACATCGAGGCCGGGGCCAAGATCATCGCCGGCACCGCCCGGTCGATGGGTATCACCGTAGAGTGATCCCGTCCCTCGGCGAATAGACCGAGCAGGACCGAGCGGGGCGAGGAACGAGCCCCAGCGAGGGAATGCGAGGGAGCATTCGACGAGAAACAAACCCGTGGGAGGGCCAGCTTCGGCCCGTGAACCACAACCAACCACGAGATTGGATAACCGATGAGCAAGAACAGCAAGGCATACCGCGCCGCCGACGCGTTGGTGGACCGCGACAACCTCTACACCCCGCTGCAGGCCGCCAAGCTGGCCAAGGAGACGTCGTCGGCCAAGCAGGACGCCACCGTCGAGGTGGCCATCCGGCTCGGCGTGGACCCGCGTAAGGCCGACCAGATGGTCCGCGGCACCGTGAACCTGCCGCACGGCACCGGCAAGACCGCTCGGGTTGCAGTGTTCGCAGTCGGCGAGAAGGCCGATGCTGCCGTCGCCGCCGGGGCTGATGTTGTCGGCAGCGACGACCTCATTGAGCGGATACAAGGTGGTTTTCTAGACTTCGACGCCGCGATCGCCACCCCGGACCAGATGGCCAAGGTCGGCCGCATCGCCCGCGTGCTGGGCCCGCGTGGCCTGATGCCCAACCCCAAGACCGGCACTGTCACCCCCGACGTCGCCAAGGCCGTCGCCGACATCAAGGGCGGCAAGATCAACTTCCGGGTGGACAAGCAGTCCAACCTGCACTTCGTCATCGGCAAGGCCTCCTTCGACGAGTCCAAGCTGGCGGAGAACTACGGCGCCGCCTTCGACGAGGTGCTGCGGCTCAAGCCGTCGTCGTCCAAGGGCCGCTACGTCAAGAAGGTCACCATCTCGACGACGACCGGCCCCGGCATTCCGGTGGACCCGGCCGTCACCCGCAACTTCGCGGCCGAGTAGGAGCTACGGAAAAGCCCCCGCACGCTCGCGCGTGGCGGGGGCTTTTCGCTGTGCTCGTGGGCGTCAGGCGGCTTGCTTGACGTAGCTGACCAGGCTGACGTCCAGGGCCTCGTCGGCGAAGTAGTGCTCGCAGCCGCGCAGGTACTTCATGTAGCGCTCGTAGACCACTTCGGACTGGATCGCGACGGCCTCGTCGTGATTGGCTTCCAGCGCGTCGCCCCAGATCCTGAGGGTCTTGATGTAGTGCGGCCGCAGTGAAATCGCCTCGGGCACAGTGAAGCCGGCCTTCTCGCCGTGCGCCACCATCATCTCGGTGGTGGGCAGGCGCCCACCCGGGAAGATCTCGGTGAGGATGAACTTGATGAACCGCGCCGTCTCGAACGTCAGCTTCTTGCCGCGGGCATTCAGGTCATAGGGGTGGAAGCTGACGCTGCTCTGGATGGCCATCCGGCCGTCGGCCGGCATGATCTCGAAGCAGCCCTTGAAGAAGTCGTCGTAGTTCTCGAAGCCGAAGTGCTCGAACGCCTCGATCGAGACGATCCGGTCCACCGGCTCGTGGAACTCTTCCCAACCCTGCAGCAGGACCCGACGGGTCCGCTGGGTGTCGATCTGGTCGAGCAGGTTCTGGGAGTAGGCGTGCTGGTTCGTCGACAGGGTCAGGCCGATCACGTTGACGTCGTACTTCTCGACGGCACGCTTCATGGTCGCGCCCCAGCCGCAACCGATGTCGAGCAGCGTCATGCCGGGCCGCAGGTCCAGCTTGTCCAGGTTCAGGTCGAGCTTGGCGATCTGCGCCTCCGCCAGGGAGATGTCCGGCGGCTCGAAGTAGGCGCAGCTGTAGGTGCGGCTCGGGTCCTGAAACAGCGCGAAGAAGTCATCGGATAGGTCGTAGTGGGCCTGGATGTTCTCGAACTTTGGCCGCATTCCCGCGGTGTGCGTCGTTTTCTCCACCATCGGTGCCTGACTGCCTTCCTGATGAAACTCGATATGACCGGAACGCCGTGTCCTGACGTGTCGCCTGCGGGTGCCGGTCAACTGTTGCAGCATACCGGGCCGGTAGCCGCTACTCGGTCAAGCTGGACCGGGTTGCCGTCAATGTAGCCAAGCGGGAATCGCTTCGCACATCGAGTCGACAGGCGGGCGGCGACTCGGACTAGCTGATGTGGCTGAGCCGGCCCTGCGCTACTTCTGCAGGGTGTACTGGTGGACGCTGTTGTAGCCCTCGCGGAACAGCTTGACGCAGCCGTTGAGGTACTTGTCGAAACGGTCGTAGGCCTCCTGGCCCTGCACTTCGATGGCCCGGTCCTTGTTGGCTGCCAACATCGCCGCCCAGTCCTCGAGGGTGCGCGCGTAGTGCGGGCCGATCTCGTCATCCCGGGTGACGGTGAAGCCGGCCTCCGCGGCGAACTTGCGGGGCAGCCACGCCGAAGGCACCTGCCCGCCGGGGAAGATCTCCTTCATGATGAACAGCGTGAACTTGGCCAGATCCATCGTCAGCGGCAAGCCCTTGGCCAGCGCATCCTCCGACCCGGCGATCGCGGTGATGGTGTGCAGCAGCATCCGCCCGTCGGCCGGCAACGCGCCGTAGGTGATCCTGAAGAAATCCGTCCAGCGGTCGCGGCCGAAGTGCTCGAACGCACCGATCGACACGATCCGGTCCACCTTGTCGGTGAACTCCTCCCAGCCCTGCAGCCGCACATCGAAGTTGCGGTTGGTGTCGACCTTGGACAGCTTCTCGATCGCATACTGGCGCTGTTCGCCACTCAGAGTGAGCCCGATGACGTTGACGTCGAACTTCTCCATCGCGTGTTGCATGCAGGCCCCCCAGCCGCAACCGATGTCGAGCAGGGTCATTCCGGGCTGCAGGCCCAGCTTGCCCAGCGCCAGGTCGAACTTGGCGATCTGCGCCTCGTCGCAGGTGGTGTCCTTGTCCGGGTAGAACCCGCAGGTGTAGCCCATGGTGGGACCTAGAAACAGCTCGTAGAACTCGTTCGAGATGTCGTAGATCGACTGTAGTTCCTCGTACTTTGGTTCCAGTTTGGACATTCCTGCTTTACTCGCGATCTGGTAAGGGGGGAGTGCAAGGCCAACACAGACTACCGGTTGCCGGCAGTGCGCCGCCCCTCCCTACCGGCTCACGGCAAACGTGGCAGTCAATTCACCGATGACCTGATCCCACAGCTCCTCGGGCAGGTCATGTCCCATGCCCTCGATCAGTACCAGCCGGGCACGGTCGATGGCGTCGGCAACCGCCCGTCCGCCCGCCGGGCGCATCAGCTTGTCGGCCAGACCGTGGATGACCACCGTCGGCGCGGTGATCAGCTGGTCGTAGGCGGCCAGGCTGCCGCTGGCCAGGATGGCGCCGAACTGCCGGGCGATGCCCCACGGGTAGTAGCTGCGTTCGTAGGCCTCGGTGACGTTGGCCCGCAGCTGCTCCTCCGGTGTCGGGTAGCCGGGGCTGCCGATGATCCGGCTGGCCCGCACCGCGTTGTTGATGATCACCTCGCGGGGCGAGTCCGGCGGTGGCCCCGACAGCAGTGCCAGCAGCGCCCGCGGCGCCGGCGGTGGCAGGAACCGCCGGTTGTTGCTGGAGAAGATCACCGCCAGCGACTGGGTCCGGGCCGCGAACCGGGCCGCGAAGACCTGCGCGATCATCCCGCCCATCGAGGCGCCGACCACATGCGCCCGGTCGACGCCCAAGTGGTCCAGCAAAGCCGCGGCGTCGTCGGCCATGTCCTCCAGGGTGTACACCGCCGAGCTGGGCTTGCCCAGCCAGAACCGGGCCATCCGGGGCACCAGTGCGCCGCGGGCGTGCTTGCGGCCCAGCTTGCTGGACAAGCCGACATCGCGGTTGTCATAGCGGATCACCCGCAGGCCTTGGGCCACCAGCCTCTCGCAGAACCCGGTGCGCCACAGTAGAAGTTGAGCACCCAGGCCCATCACCAGCAGCACCGGCGGGTCCTCGGCGTTTCCCATGTCCTCGTAGAAGATGTCCAGGTCTCCAGAGCGGGCGGTACCGCTGCGCACCTCCACTGCTAAACCTCCGGTGAGTCTTTGTGTTCGCGGCTGACGTCGACCATGAAGTTGGCGAAGTAACCGGTCAGCTGTGGGTCCGTCATCATCTGCCAGCGGGGCGCCAGCAGCTTCATGTAGCGCTCCACGTAGAGGAACTGCTTGCCGATCAGCACCAGCTCGCGCGGCAACTTGACATCGTAGGCATCGGCGAGCGCACCGAGCTGCTTGCCGATCTCGGCATAGGACATGTCGCCCAACGACTTCATCGTCAACGGGGCGGCGAACGCCTCCAGATCCTTGGCGGCCTGGCCTTCCGGTTTCATCGTCCCGACCGCGCCCATCAGCACCACGATCTTGCCGGCCGCGGCGTGGTCCTTCTTGACCAGCAGCGCGTACACCAGCTCACGCAGCAGCCAGCGGGTGCGCGGGTCGATACGGCCCATGATCCCGAAGTCCAGGAACACCACCCGGCCCTCGTCGTCGACCAGCAGGTTGCCGGCGTGCAGGTCGCCGTGGAACAGGCCGTGCCGCAGCCCGCCCTCGAAGGTGGAGAACAGCAGTGCCTTGACCAACTCCACGCCGTCGAAGCCGGCTTTGCGGATGGCGGGGGCGTCGTCGATGCGCAGGCCCGCCACCCGTTCCATGGTCAGCACCCGCTCGCTGGTGAAGTCCCAGTGCACGTCGGGCACCTTGATGTTCTTGCCGAGCGGTGAGGCGTGCAGGTGCGACACCCAGGTCTGCATCGACTGCGCTTCGATGCGGAAGTCCAGCTCCTCGGCGAGGTTGTCGGAGAAATCGGCGACGACGTCCTGGGCGGACAATCGTCGGCCCAGCTTGGCCAGTTCGACCAGCTGCGCGAACCGTTTGAGGATCTGCAGGTCGGCGGCGACCCGGCGGCGGATGCCCGGGCGCTGGATTTTGACGACGACGTCCTCGCCGCTGTGCAGGGTGGCGAAGTGGACCTGGGCGATGGACGCCGATGCGATCGGGGTCTCGTCGAAGCTCGCGAACAGCTCCTGCGGCTCGGCGCCCAGTTCCTCGACGAACAGTTCGTGCACCGCGTCCGGGTCGGCCGGCGGCACCGAGTCCAGCAGGCCTCGGAACTCCCGCGACAACGGCTCGCCGAACGCGCCGGGGCTCGAGGCGATGATCTGGCCGAACTTGACGTAAGTGGGACCCAGGTCGACGAATGTCTGCGGCAGCTCCCGGATCACCTTTTGCTGGATCGGTCCCGGCCCGAGCAGCCGGGTGAAGACCCGGGTGACGGCACGGGTGAGCTGCCAGCCTGTCGCACCGATACGGGCGGCCTCGACCGGCAATGGCACCCGGTCCAGTTGGACCACCTGGCGAGGTGGGGTCGAACTCATTGCTGCAGTCTGCCAAATCAGCGAAGGAAGTTCTCCGCCAGCGCACCGCCCTAGGCTTTGGCGCCCGGTCGCCAGGGGGTCAGCCACGCGGTCGGTGCCCAACCCTCGACCCCGGCGATCAGTTCGTACATGGTGGCGTCGTCGATGCTCTCGCGGATGATGTCGGCGTGCCCGGCATGCCGAGCGAGCTCGTTGATCAGGTGATGGAACACCCAGCGCACCGTCCACGCGTCGACGTCGGTTGGGAACCACGGTGCATCGCGCGGTACCGGCACCGCGGCGTCGAGGTCGGCGCACTCCAACAGGCGTAGCGTTTCGGCGTTTTGGGTTGCGAACGCCTCCAGCGCCCCGGCCAGGGTTTCGTCCTGGCGCAGCACGTACTGGTCCTGATACTCGCGTTCCCTCTCCTCGCGCGGCCGGCTGTCCGCGGGCGGGGCGGCCGGTGCGGTGGCGACGCGGGACATCCAGGCGTGCTGCATCCCGGTGGCGTGTTTGATCAACGCGCCGATCGACAGGGCGCTGGCTGTCGGGGTGGCGCGAGCCTGCTCGTCGGTCAGGCCGTAGGCCACCGCGAAATAGGCACCCTGGTGGTAGGTGACGAATTCGCGCAGTGCGTGGCGTTCATCGGTCACCGGTGGGGCAAGTCCGGGCATGGTCTAGTCCTTTCGATCGGGTCGGTGCGCGTACAGATCGCGCAGGCATGCGATTTCGGCTCCGTGATGGATGGCTTCACGGTTGATGTGCAAGACCAGCTCCGCCATGGTGTGGTCGGCCCACGGCCCCTCCGCCGCTCCGATGGGCCGGCCCAAGGCGGCGTCATCGAGGCCACGAACCCCGGCGATCCAGCCCGCATACGCGTCGTCGAGTTGGCGCAGTGCGGTGGCGGCGTCGCGTGCGTATGGCCAGCTCTGGTAATCGGCCGGCGGCCCGCCGAAGTGGTGATGGTTGCGCATGGCGAACACGCCGACGGTGACGTGCACCATTCGCCAGGCGATGGTGGTGAACGGCGCGGGTTCGGGTGCCGGGAACGCGAAGTCGATGCCGCCGCGGTGCACGGTCCAGCAGCCCGGCACCGGCTCCCACAGGTACTCGTCGTCGGTGAGGCCGTCCAGCCGTGGGCGCAGCTGGTTTTGCCAGTGCCAGTCGAGTTGCTCGGCCAGTAACTCGCTCGTGACGGGCATGAACCGAGCCTGCCAGTCCTATCTGACATTTCCCACGCGTGCCGGTCGCGGCCGGTCGCCGAAAGGCTCCGCGGCATCGGGTCGGCTCCGTAGGTTGAACGCATGCAGGTCATCTCCGCCGAATCGACCGAGAAGTTCGTCGGGCCGTCCGATGCACCCGTGCAACTGGTCCGGATCGCCTACCGCAGCGCCGCCGCGCGCACAGCGGTCCGGGTGGACGGGGACGGCCTGGCCGGGGAGGCCGTCGCCGAGCCGGGAAGCGGCGTTGTCGAGGTGCCGGTGAGAGTCGAACACCCGGTGCCCGGCGAGCAGCGGGCCGCCCGGGTCGGCGGCACCGAGTTCACGTTCACCGTGGCCGATCCCGGCTGGACGATGTTCATGGTCGGCCACTTCCACTACGACCCGGTGTGGTGGAACACCCAGGCCAACTACACCAGCGTGTGGACCGAGAGCCCGCTCGGCGCGTGCCGGCAGACCAACGGTTTCAACCTGGTGCGCGGCCACCTGGACTGGGCCCGGGACAACCCCGAGTACAAGTTCGTGATGGCCGAGATCGACTACCTCAAGCCGTACTGGGACACCCATCCGGCCGATCGCGCCGAACTGCGGGCGCTGCTGGCCCAAGGCCGGGTCGAGGTGATGGGCGGCACCTACAACGAGCCGTCGACCAACCTCACCGACGCCGAGACCACGATCCGCAATCTGGTGGCCGGGATGGGCTTTCAGCGCGACATCATGGGCGCCGCACCGGCGACGGCCTGGCAGCTCGATGTGTTCGGCCACGATCCGCAGTTCCCCGGGCTGGTCGCCGACGCCGGCCTGTCCTCCAGCGCCTGGGCGCGCGGGCCGTTTCACCAGTGGGGCCCGATGGCCGATCGGGGCGATCCGCGCCGGATGCAGTTCCCCAGCGAGTTCGAATGGATCGCGCCGTCTGGGCGCGGCCTGCTGACCCATTACATGCCGGCGCATTATGCGGCCGGTTGGTGGATGGATTCGTGTGCGACCTTGGCCGCCGCCGAGGACGACGTCTATCGGTTGTTCACCGAGATGAAGAAGGTCGCCGCCACCCGCAACGTGCTGCTGCCGGTGGGTACCGACTTCACGCCGCCGAATCGCTGGATCACCGAGATCCACCGGGCCTGGAACGCCCGCTACACCTGGCCGAAGTTCGTCTGCGCCCTGCCGAGTGAGTTCTTCGCCGCGGTGCGCGCCGAATTCGAGCAACGCGGCGAAGACCCGTCGCCGCAGACCCGGGACATGAACCCGATCTACACCGGCTGCCACGTCTCCTATATCGACACCAAGCAGGCCAACCGGGCCGCCGAGCAGGCGGTCCTGGCTGCGGAGCGCTTTGCGGTGTTCGCCGCGATGCTGACCGGGGCGGACTACCCGGAGGCGGCACTGGCCAAGGCCTGGGCGCAACTGTCCTACGGCGCCCACCATGACGCCATCACCGGGTCGGAGGCCGACCAGGTGTACCTGGACCTGCTGACCGGCTGGCGCGACGCCTGGCAGCTGTGCACCGACACCCGCGACAACGCACTGGCGGTGCTGTCGGGCTTGGTCGGAAGCCACGACGGTGGCGAAAGCACAGTGGTGTGGAACCCGGTGGCCGCCGACCGCACCGACATCGTCACGGTGCACCTGGACACACCGCTGCCGGCCGGGGTACGCGTGGTTGCCCCTGACGGCACCGAATGTCCGACCCACGTCGAGCATGGCGGCAGCACCGTCAGCTGGCTGGCTCACGTGCCGTCGCTGGGCTGGCGGGCCTACCGGCTGATTCCCGCTGCGGACGCGCAGGGCTGGCAGCCGATCCCCGGAACCCGGATCACCAACGAGCACCACCAGCTGACCGCCGACCCGGACCGCGGCGGCGGCATCTCGTCGTGGCGGCACAGCGGGCGGGAAATGATCGTTGAGGGCGGGCTGGGCAACCAGCTCGCCGTCTACGACGAATACCCCAAACATCCCCAATCCGGTGAGGGCCCTTGGCATCTGGTGCCCAGCGGCAACCTGTTCACCTCGGCGGTCGCCACCGACGTCACCGTGCAGGCCTACCGCGGGCCGCTGGGAGAGCGACTGGTGGCCTCCGGGCGGATCCGCAACGTGCTGGCCTACACCCAGACCCTGACCCTGTGGCATGGCGTGGATCGGGTGGATTGCTCCACCACCGTCGAGGAGTTCACCGGCGCCGATCATCTGTTGCGACTGCGATGGCCCTGCCCGGTGCCCGGTGCCATGCCGGTCGCCGAGGTGGCCGACGCCGTCATCGGCCGCGGTTTCGGCCTGCTGCACGAGCCGAGTGGGCGCTCGGTGGACACCGCGCAGTTCCCGTGGACCCTCGATACCCCCGCCAACCGTTGGTTCGGTCTGTCTGCGACGGCCCGGATCAGCGTCGGCGACGGCAGCCGGGCGGTGTCGGTGGCCGAAATAGTCACCGCTGGCTCGCCGTCGCGGGAGTTGATGGTCGCGCTGGTGCGTGCCGGGGTCACCGCCACCTGCTCGGACGCCGACGGGCCCCGCTACGGCAACCTCGACGTCGACTCCAACCTGCCCGACACCCGCATCGCGCTGGGTGGGCCGGACCGCAACGCCTTCACCCGGGCGGTGCTGGCCGCCGCCGATCCGGCCTACACCGACGAGCTGCATCGCCAGCTCGAGCGGCACGGCCGGGCCCGGGTGTGGGTGCCGGCCCAGAAACCCCTCGCCGAGGTCTGGGTTTCCGGGGCGGACCTCACCGGCCCCCGCGACCTGCCGGTGCTGGTGATCGCCGGCCGCGATGACGACAATCTGGTGGCCGAGATCGCCCGGGTGGTCGACGACCTGGCCGACGCCGAGATCGCGGTGGACCAGGACGTCTGTGCGGAGATGGAGCCCTTCGAGGCGCGCACCGTCGCCCTGATCAACCGCGGCGTGCCCAGTTTCGCCGTGGACTCCGCGGGCACGTTGCACACCGCCCTGCTGCGATCGTGCACCAGCTGGCCGTCGGCGGCCTGGGAAGACGGCCCGCGCCGTACGGCCCCTGACGGCAGCGCATATCAACTGCAGCACTGGACGCACACGTTCGACTACGCACTGGTGACCGGCGACGGCGATTGGCGCCAGGCGGCGATTCCGGCGCGCAGCGCGGAGTTCGCCGACCCGCTGCGGGCCGTTCCGGTCGCCGGCAGCTCCGGTCCGCTGCCAGTGAGTGGCTCGCTGTTGCGCGTCGAACCGGCCGACGCGGTGGGCCTGGGCGCGCTCAAGGCGGCCGGCAACCCGATCGCCCGGGGTAGCGCGCAGCCCGTCGACCCGAACACCATCACGCTGCGGTTGGTCGAGACCCACGGGGGCGACGCCGCTGTCACGCTGCGCAGCGACCTGGGTCCGGTGACCGTGTTGGGCCGGGCGGATCTGCTGGAACAGCCCCGCGAACATCCGGACCCGGACCGGCTGCACGGCTACGAGATCGCCACCGTCACCGCGCGCCTCGATAGTGAAAACCTGGGCACCGGCCGTCCCTTGGCACCCGAATCCGAGGCAGCCCAACCGCTCTACGCCCGCTACTGGCTGCACAACCGTGGTCCGGCGCCACTGGGCGGTCTGCCGGTGACCCCGGCGGTGCATCCGCACCGGGTCGACGCGGATCCGGGCGCACTGCCGAAACTGGAGCTGACCGTGGCCAGTGACTGCATCGATGCGGCCCTGTCCGGTGCGGTGACGTGGCAGTGTCCGCCGCGCTGGGTGGTCACACCGACCGAACAACCGGTGCGGCTGGCGGCCGGGGACCACATGCGGGTCCCGGTGGCGGTGACGGTTCCGGACGACGCCGCCCCGGGGCTCTATCCGCTGCGCGCTCGACTCGGCCTGTCCGGTGACGTGCCGCGGGCCTGGCTCCAGCAGGTCGAAGATGTGGCGGTGATCCGCGTCGGCGATACGGGTCCCGACCGGTTGCTGTACGTGGACGACCCGCCCGAGATCGATGTCACTGCCGGCCGCTCTGCTCGGCTGACGGTCACGGTCGGCACCGACGCCTATGCCGACCTGGCGGTCGAGGCGCACTTGATCAGCCCCTGGGGTACCTGGGAATGGGCCGGCCCGCCGGCGCTGGGTGCGGTGGTGCCGGCCGGTGGCCAGGTGCCGATCAGCTTCGACATCGCCCCGCCCGTCTGGGCTAGGCCGGGCACCTGGTGGGCGCTGGTCCGGGTCGGTGGGGCGGGTGTGCTGGCCTATTCGACCGCGGTGCGACTGGCGGTGCGGGCGCCCGTCACGGTGGATGTCGACTGATGGCCGCGGTCCTGGCGCTGGACGTCGGCGGCACCAAGATCGCCGTCGGCCTGGCCGATCCCGACGGGTCCCTGATCTACACCGCCACCCTGCCCACCCGCGCGGACCAGGGCACCGAGGTGGTGTGGGCGGTGGTTGCCGAGCTGATCGAGAACGCCCTGGAACGGGCCGGTGGGCGGGTGGACGCCGTCGGCATCGGCTCGGCCGGACCCATCGATGTCAACGCCGGAACGGTCAGCCCGGTCAACATCGCGGGCTGGCGTGGGTTCGCGCTGCGTGACCGGGTGGCCGCCGCGGTGCCCGGGGTACCGGTCCGGTTGGGCGGCGACGGCGTCTGCATGGCGCTGGGCGAACATCGGCACGGCGCCGGGCGCGGCACCCGCTCCATGCTGGGCATGGTGGTCTCGACCGGGGTGGGCGGTGGACTGGTGCTCGACGGCGCACCGGTGCATGGCCGAACCGGCAACGCGGGCCACGTCGGGCATGTCGTCGTCGATCCCAATGGGGAGCGGTGCCGCTGCGGTGGCCGCGGCTGCGTGGAGACCATCGCCTCCGGCCCGGCGATGGTGCGCTGGGCGCTGGCCAACCGATGGGCACCGGAAGCTCCCGTGGCAGATGCCAAGGCGCTCGCCGCGGCTGCCGACGCTGGTGACCCGGTGGCGCTGCGGGCTTTTCGGCGCGGCACCGACGCGCTGGCGGTGATGATCACCTCGGTGGCCGCGGTGTGCGACCTGAATCTGGTGGTGATCGGCGGGGGAGTCGCCCGCTCCGGTGCCTTGTTGTTCGACCCGCTGCGGGCCGCGCTGGCGCAGCGTGCCGGGTTGGACTTCCTGGTCGGCCTGCAGGTGGTGCCTGCCGAACTCGGCGGCGACGCCGGGCTGGTGGGGGCGGCTGTGCTGGCCACCCTGTCTGACTCTGCTTAGGTGGCCTGCGTCATCGCGTGGCTGGGCAGGGAGCAGATCGCGTCCAGGCCGAAGACCCTGTTCAATCGGCCGAAGGCCAGCCAGGCGCCCAGGGACATCGTCAGTTCCACTGCCTCACGCTGGTCGTAGTGGCCCTTGAAGCGGGTCCAGAACTCGTCGTCCAAGCCGTGATGGTCGAGGACGTAGCGTTCCGCGTACTCCGCGGCCAGGCGTGCTCTGTCGTCCAGGCGGTCTGTGGTGCGCCACTGTTCTACTGCTTCGGCGAACTCTTCTTCCACCTTGACGCCGTCGCGTTCCGTTCTCCAGTCCTGGCAGAACAGGCAGCCGTTCAACTGGGCTATGCGCAGTCGCGCGGCCTCGAACTCGCGCAGTCCCAGCGTCGAGTGGGCGTAGACGGCCAGGGAGAAGTTCGCCGCTGCCGGGCCGATCCCGGGGACCAAGGTGCCCCAGACGTACTCGATGGCGTCCTGGCCCTCGGGGATGTCGATGTTCACTTCGTGCCTCCGAAGGTTCGGCCGGGGATCCAGCGCAGCGGGACGTCGAGGGCGTCGTACAGGCCGGGACCGGCGGCGACGAGCCAGTCGAGGGCGCCGACGATGCGGCCGACCGCGGTGGCGTTGCCGCCCTCGGAGCGGTTGCCGTTCTCGGTGGCTTCGACGGTCACCTCTACCCGGGGGCTTCCTTCGATGATGACGCGGTGGGCGCCGTCGTCGCCGTCAGGTGGCTGCGGCCAGTCGGGCGCGCAGGAGGGGTCGATACGGGTGACGTGTTCGATGACGATGCGGGCCTCGCCGTCGACGATGCCCTGGACCTCGAACCGCACGGCGCCCTGGGTGCCCGCCTCGAAGTCGCCCATCGCGGCGGTCGTCACGGTGCTGTCGAGGGTGCGGCGTTCGACGTGCTCGCGGATGTCGTCCAGTTCGATGCCCAGCGCCCGGGCGATCAGCCGGACCTGACCGCCCCACACCATCGACGGGACGGTCGCCATCAGCATCGGCGGGTCGTACTCAAGCGGGTGCCCCATGCCGACGAGGTGGCGGACGGAGTCCGGCTGGTCGTAGGTCGTGTAGTCGAAGATCTCCTGGCAGCGGATCCCGTCGACACGGGTAGCGAGCCCGCTGACGAGCAGCGGCAGGATGTCGTTGCCCCAACCGGGGTCGATGCCGGACACGAACAACGATCCGCCGCCGTCGGCGATGGCCTTCTCAACGGGTTCGCGTATTTCGGGCGGGGCGCTCCGGTGGTCGTACAGGGCATAGAGGGACGGTGTGACTACGGCGGCGCCGGCGCGGATCGCGCGGCAGACGTCGGCGAGGGCGTCGTCGGGGCGGATGTCGCCGGAGGCGGCGTAGACGACGGCGCGGGGACCTGCGGCGAGGGCGGCTTCGACGTCATCGGTGGCGGCGACGCCGAGCGAGCGGCCGAGCCCGCCGAGGTCGCCCGCATCGCGGCCGACCTTGGCCGGGTCGTGGACGATGACGTGCGCGAGTTCGAGTGCCGGGTGGGCGTCGACGGCGCGGATGGCCAGCCGTCCGACGTTCCCGGTGCCCCAGACGAGGGTGGGGATGGTGTCGCTCATCACAGGAGCCTAGCAAGCGATTGGTTGGCCACCTGGAGCCCTGAGTCAACGCGAAAGGTGCGTACGCCCCCAGTCGCAGAGCGCTTCCAGCACCGGGGCGAGCGTCATGCCGTAGTCGGAGATCGAATAGTGCACACACGGCGGCACCGTCCCGGCGTCGTGGCGATCGATGATGCCGTCGTCAACCAGCTCGTGCAGGTGGCGGATGAGCATCCGCTCGGTGATGCCGGCAATGCTGCGCCGCAACTCGGCGGTGCGCATCGGCCCATCGGTGAGCCGCCACAGGATGGTGCCCTTCCAGCGGCCGTCGACCACCGACAGCGCGGCGTCGATCGGGCAGTCGCTGACCTCTTTCTTCGATACCGCCACCAGGCCTCCTTATGCTGACTAAAATGTCAGTACCTTGTTTTTTGTCAGCATAGCCCGCATAGTCGACTCGTGAAAGAAATTGTCGAGATTCTGGCGCTGCTGGTGCTCGGGACCCTGGCGGGCTCGGAGTTCGCGGTGGCCGCGTTCTTCAACCCGCTTATCGGGCGCTTGCCCGACGAGGCGTTCCGCGCCGTCCGCAGCGACGGCAGCCGGCTGCTGGGCCGGGTGATGCCGTTCTGGTACCTGGCGTCGTTCGCGCTGCTGGTGGGAGTCGGCGCAGTCGGTGGTCCGTGGTGGCTGATCGGTACCGGTGCGGGCCTGATGGCGATCGTCGTGCTGCTGTCGGTGGGGGTGTTGGTGCCGATCAACAACCGGATCGGCGACTGGGGCGACGCCGACGAGGTGTCTCGGGGGCTCGCCGCGCGGTGGGATCGGCTGCACTGGGTGCGGGTGGCGCTGTTGGCGGCGGTCTTCGTGCTGTTGGCGATCGGCGTGGTCAGCGCCTGAGGTTCTAAGGCGGCGACGGCCGTTTTGGCTGATCGACATCCCTCGCGCTATGGTGTGTCCCGATCCACCGAAGACCGTCGGTCACCGAGCAATCGGTTGAAGGTCCGGGAACATCCCGGCGGCCCACGCAGGAGGACGAGGCACCGGCCCAGCCGGCACGTAATTGTGACGCCCCGACCGCTTCCTGCGTCGGGGCGTTCGTCGTTTTTCAGGTGGATCACCTGGAGACTTACAGCGACCCCGAGGAGGTATGCATGGCGCGGGCTGACAAGACCGCCGCCGTCGCGGACATCGTCGAGCAGTTCAACGACTCGACCGCCACCGTGATCACCGAGTACCGCGGTCTGACGGTTGCGAACCTGGCGGAGCTGCGGCGCTCCCTCGCCGGCTCGGCTACCTACGCGGTGGCGAAGAACACGCTGGTCAAGCGGGCCGCTTCGGAGGCCGGTATCGAGGGTCTCGACGAGATGTTCGCCGGCCCGACGGCGATCGCGTTCGTCCAGGGCGAGGCGGTCGACGCCGCCAAGGCCATCAAGAAGTTCGCCAAGGACCACAAAGCGCTGGTCATCAAGGGCGGCTACATGGACGGTCACGCGCTGACCGTGGCCGAGGTGGAGCGCATCGCCGACCTGGAGTCGCGCGAGGTGCTGCTGGCGAAGATGGCCGGCGCCATGAAGGGCAACCTGTCCAAGGCCGCCGGCCTGTTCGCGGCCCCGGCTTCGCAGATGGCCCGCCTGGCAGCGGCGCTGCAGGAGAAGAAGCCCGCCGCCGAGACCCCGGCGGTGGCCGACGCCCCGGCCGAGACCGAAGCCCCGGCCGAGACCGAAGCTCCGGCGGAGACCGCCGAGGCTCCGGCCGAAGCCACTGAATAACCAGGCACAACCCCAACCCCCGACTTCCTAACCGGAATCAGAAAGGACCGAAATCATGGCCAAAATTTCCACCGAAGAGCTGCTGGACGTCTTCAAAGAGATGACCCTGCTGGAGCTCTCGGACTTCGTGAAGCAGTTCGAGGAGACCTTCGACGTCACCGCTGCGGCTCCGGTCGCGGTTGCCGCCGCTGGTGCTGCCCCGGCCGCCGCTGAGGCCGCCGAGGAGCAGTCCGAGTTCGACGTCATCCTCGAGGCTGCCGGCGACAAGAAGATCGGCGTGATCAAGGTGGTCCGCGAGGTCGTGTCCGGCCTGGGCCTCAAGGAGGCCAAGGATCTGGTCGACGGCGCTCCCAAGCCGCTGCTGGAGAAGGTCGCCAAGGAGGCTGCCGAGGAGGCCAAGGCCAAGCTCGAGGCCGCCGGCGCCACCGTCACCGTCAAGTAGTTTCAGTTCAGCCCAAGCCCCCGGACGCCGCGAGCGTCCGGGGGCTTTCGGCTATTCAGAGCCGGTCGCTCACCGCGGCCAGCGATTGCGCCACCCGCTCGGGCGTGTCGCCCAGCGCCACCAACAGGGCGGTTGTCATGGGGCCCAGCACCGGCCCCACTGCCATCGCCGGGTCGTTCACGTCGCCGAAGAAACCGGCCAGCTCCAACATGACGAACCCGTGCATCACCGTCCAGAACCGCGCCGCGGTTGCCACCACGGCCGCGTCGGTGGACTCGGTTTCGGCGGTGTTGTCCCGGACCACGGTGATCCGGCCGGCCTGCATCGATCGCTGCACGCCGCGTACCAGATGCGCGAAACTGGGGATGTGGACGTCGATCTGGGCCAGGCTCAGCGTGAGCATGTTGTGAGCCGGCGCGTTGATGCCGTGCGCGCTAGTGCTGCCGAACATCAGCCGATACAGGTGCGGCCGTTCGATCGCGAAGCCGCGGTAGGCGATCCCGGTGGTCAGCAGGTCGGCCACCGGATCGTCGGTCTCCGGGACGCTCAGCGCCGCGTCGAACTGGCGCAGGCCTTCGTCGGTGACCGCCGTGATCAGCTGCGGCATTCCGCCGAAGTGGGTATAGACCGCCATCGTCGAGGTGCCGGCCGCGGCGGCGACCTTGCGGGTCTGCAGCGCGTCGGGTCCGTGCTCGTCGAGCAGTCCGACCGCGGCGTGCAGCAGGTCGTCGCGGACGGTGCGTTCGGGCTGCGACGTCACGGTTGCCATCGTTTCACAGGCCGCGTACGGTATCCATAACGTTGAAATAACATTGTTATAGGAGTCTCCATGACGATCAAGACCACCGGGCAGCCCGCACAGGCGGCGAATCCGTACCTGGAAGGCGTCATGGGGCCGGTGCCCACCGAGGTGACGGCCACCGAACTGCGGGTGACCGGGCAGATCCCGGACTATCTCGACGGGCGCTACCTGCGTAACGGGCCCAATCCGGTCTCCGAGGTGGATCCGGCCACCTACCACTGGTTCACCGGCGACCCGATGGTGCACGGCGTGGCGCTGGGCGACGGCCAGGCGCGCTGGTACCGCAACCGCTGGGTGCGCACCCCGGCGGTCTGTGCCGCGCTGGGCGAACCCCTGCCGGCCCGGATCGACGTCCGTGCCGGGATGCAATCCGTCGGCCCCAACACCAACGTGCTCGGCCACGCCGGCAAGACGCTGGCGCTGGTCGAAGGCGGTGTCGCCAACTACGAACTCACCGAGGACCTCGACACGGTAGGCACCTGCGACTTCGACGGCACCCTGGCCGGCGGGTACACCGCGCACCCGCACCGTGACCCGGCCACCGGCGAATTGCACGCGGTCTCGTACTCGTTCGCCCGGGGCAACACCGTGCAGTACTCGGTGATCGACAACACCGGGCGGGCGCGGCGCACCGTGGACATCGAGGTGACCGGGTCGCCGATGATGCACGACTTCTCGCTGACCGAGAAGTACGTGGTGGTCTACGACCTGCCGGTCACCTTCGACTCGGCTCAGGTACTGCCGGTGAGCATGCCGCGCTGGCTCAAAGCGTCCGCCCGGCTGGTGCTGAGCAGCCTGGTCGGCAAGGTCCGGGTGCCGAGCCCGGTCACCGCGATCGTCAACCGCGACAGCCGGCCGCCGGGCGGACTGCCCTATGCGTGGAATCCCGACTACCCGGCGCGCATCGGAGTGATGCCGCGGGAGGGTGAGCCCACGGTGCGGTGGTTCGACGTCGAACCGTGCTACGTCTTCCACCCGCTCAACGCCTACTCCGACGTCTCGCCGGCTGGGCAGGAACTGCTGATTCTCGACGTGGTGCGCTACGCGAAGGTCTTCGACGTCGACCGGCGCGGGCCGGGTGACGCCCCGCCGACGCTGGACCGCTGGACGATCAACCTGGACACCGGCGCGGTTAGCACCGAGGCCCGCGACGACCGGCCGCAGGAGTTTCCCCGGATCAACGAGACGCTGCTGGGTGGCAAGCACCGCTTCGGCTACACGGTCGGGATCAACGGGGGCTTCATCGGCGACACCCAGGCGGAGCTCTCGACGTCGCTGTACAAACACGACTACGCGACCGGCTCGAGCATCACGGCGCCCCTCGACCCGCAATTGGTGCTCGGCGAGATGTCGTTCGTCCCGCGCCCCGGCGGACGCGACGAGGACGACGGCATCCTGATGGGGATGGGCCACCATCGCGGCGCTGACGAGGGCCAACTGCTGATCCTGGACGCCGCGACCTGTGAGTCGGTGGCCACCGTGCATCTGCCGCAACGGGTGCCGATGGGCTTCCACGGCAATTGGACGCCGGTCGACTGAGGCGGACCGCCGTTGCGGGTCGCACCTGTGCGCTACAGTGGCCCAAGCCACAGGGGCAAACGTGGCACGACGAGACGTTGCGGAAGGACCTCACTAATGGGTGTCGCCATCGAGGTAAACGGGCTTACCAAGTCCTTTGGATCGGCCCGGATCTGGGAAGACGTCTCCATGACTATTCCCGAGGGGGAAGTCAGCGTGCTGCTGGGCCCCTCCGGTACCGGCAAGTCGGTGTTCCTCAAGTCGCTGATCGGCCTGTTGCGGCCCGAGCGCGGCTCGATCGTCATCGACGGCACCGACATCCTCGAGTGTTCGGCCAAGGAGCTCTACGAGATCCGCACGCTGTTCGGGGTGCTGTTCCAGGACGGCGCGCTGTTCGGGTCGATGAACATCTACGACAACACGGCCTTCCCGTTGCGTGAGCACACCAAGAAGTCGGAGAGCCAAATCCGTGACATCGTCATGGAGAAGCTCGAGATGGTCGGTATGCCCAACGACGGCTACAAGTTCCCCGGTGAGATCTCCGGTGGTATGCGCAAGCGTGCCGGCCTAGCCCGCGCCCTGGTGCTGGACCCGCAGATCATCCTGTGTGACGAGCCGGACTCCGGTCTGGACCCGGTCCGCACGGCGTACCTGAGCCAGCTGCTGATCGACATCAACGCCCAGATCGACGCCACCATCTTGATCGTGACGCACAACATCAACATCGCCCGCACCGTGCCGGACAACATCGGCATGCTGTTCCGCAAGCAGTTGGTTATGTTCGGGCCCCGTGAGGTGTTGTTGACCTCTGATGAGCCGGTGGTGCGCCAGTTCCTCAACGGTCGGCGTATCGGCCCGATCGGCATGTCCGAGGAGAAGGACCAGGCGACCGCCGCGGCCGAGGAGGCCATGATGGCTGCCGGTCAGAGCGACGGTGGTGTCGAAGAGGTCGAAGGCGTGCCGCCTCAGCTCAGTGCGACCCCCGGCCTGCCGGAGCGCAAGGGTGTGGGTCGGCGTCAGGCCCGGGTGCGCGAGATCCTGCACACCCTGCCGGCAGGCGCCCAGGCGGCCATCCGCGACGATCTCGAGGGCACCCACAGGTACGCGGTGCACGAATTCCCGGAATCCGACGAAGCCCCCACCGCGTCGCTCCCGACCACTCCTGGCTGAATCCCCGCCGGGCCGCGCCGTGTCAGCTCTTGACGGACGGACCTAAACGGTCCAATCTGGTCCCAGAGTTTGTGCGGGGCTCCGGCGGAGGCTAGTCGGCACCGATAGGGCCCCGGGACACGGCAGTTGAGGTTTGCGTGAGCCTGCGCTATTGTTGGACGTTGCGCTGGCTTCCTCCTGCCCACCCTTACCCGCACCCAGCCCCGCAGTCCTAGCCCTGAGTCGCGTTCGTTGGCTCATTAAGGCTTATGACCTCGTGGTTTGGTTGTGCGTGAGATCGGACAGAGCGTTCGCCAGCCGAACCAACGGTCGATATTCGCAGCGAACGGGGTCTGGTGATTACCGGGACCCGCTGGCCGCATTAGGTGCTGGAAGGATGCATCTTGGCAGTCTCCCGCCAGAGCAAGAAGAACGCCTCAGGTACTACCTCTCAAAATTCTCCCAATAGTTCCGTGCCCGGAGCTCCTAACCGGATCTCCTTTGCCAAGCTGCGCGAACCGCTCGAGGTTCCGGGTCTGCTCGATGTGCAGACCGACTCGTTCCAGTGGCTGATCGGGGCGCCGGAGTGGCGCGAGAAGGTAGAAAAGCTGACCGGCACCGCACCCAAGGGTGGCCTCGAAGAGGTGCTCGAGGAGCTGTCGCCGATCGAGGACTTCTCCGGCTCGATGTCGCTGTCATTCTCCGACCCGCGCTTCGACGAGGTCAAAGCGCCCGTCGAGGAATGCCGCGACAAGGACATGACTTACGCGGCGCCGCTGTTCGTCACCGCGGAGTTCATCAACAACAACACCGGTGAGATCAAGAGCCAGACGGTGTTCATGGGTGACTTCCCGATGATGACCGAGAAGGGCACCTTCATCATCAACGGCACCGAGCGTGTCGTCGTCTCCCAGCTGGTGCGGTCGCCGGGCGTGTACTTCGACGCCAACATCGACAAGTCCACCGAGAAGACGCTGCACTCGGTCAAGGTGATCCCGGGCCGTGGCGCCTGGCTGGAGTTCGACGTCGACAAGCGCGACCTGGTCGGTGTGCGTATCGACCGTAAGCGCCGCCAGCCGGTCACCGTGCTGCTCAAGGCGCTGGGCTGGACCAGCGAGCAGATCCGGGAGCGGTTCGGTTTCTCCGACATCATGATGTCGACGCTGGAGAAGGACAACGCCGCCAACTCCGACGAGGCGCTGCTGGACATCTACCGCAAGCTGCGTCCGGGCGAGCCCCCCACCAAGGAGTCGGCGCAGACTCTGCTGGAGAACCTGTTCTTCAAGGAGAAGCGCTACGACCTGGCTCGGGTGGGTCGCTACAAGATCAACAAGAAGCTGGGCATGCCGGCCGCGCCGGCTGCAGTCGGATCTGCGCCTACCACGCTGACCGAAGACGACATCGTGGCCACCATCGAGTACCTGGTGCGGCTGCACCTGGGCGTTCAGGAAGGCCAGTTCGGCACGATGACGGTGCCCGGCGGCGTCGAGGTGCCGGTCGAGGTCGATGACATCGACCACTTCGGCAACCGGCGACTGCGCACGGTCGGCGAGCTGATCCAGAACCAGATCCGGGTCGGGTTGTCGCGCATGGAACGTGTCGTCCGGGAGCGGATGACCACTCAGGACGTCGAGGCCATCACGCCGCAGACCCTGATCAACATCCGCCCGGTGGTCGCCGCGATCAAGGAGTTCTTCGGCACCAGCCAGCTCTCCCAGTTCATGGACCAGAACAACCCGCTGTCGGGTCTGACCCACAAGCGCCGGCTGTCGGCGCTGGGGCCGGGCGGTCTGTCCCGTGAGCGGGCCGGGCTGGAAGTTCGTGACGTGCACCCGTCCCACTACGGCCGGATGTGTCCGATCGAGACCCCTGAAGGCCCCAACATCGGCCTGATCGGTTCGCTGTCGGTGTACGCGCGGGTCAACCCGTTCGGTTTCATCGAGACGCCCTACCGCAAGGTCAACGACGGTGTGGTCAGCGACGACATCGAGTACCTGACCGCCGACGAGGAGGACCGCCACGTCGTGGCGCAGGCCAACTCGCCGCTGGAGGACGACGGTCAGTTCACCGAGGACCGGGTTCTGGTGCGACGCAAGGGCGGCGAGGTCGAGTACGTGTCGTCGGCCGAGGTCGACTACATGGACGTCTCGCCGCGCCAGATGGTGTCGGTGGCCACGGCCATGATCCCGTTCCTGGAGCACGACGACGCCAACCGTGCCCTGATGGGCGCCAACATGCAGCGCCAGGCGGTTCCGCTGGTGCGCAGCGAGGCGCCGCTGGTGGGCACCGGGATGGAGTTGCGGGCCGCGATCGACGCCGGCGACGTGATCATCGCGGAGAAGGCCGGTGTCATCGAGGAGGTGTCCGCCGACTACGCCACGGTGATGGCCGATGACGGCACTCGGCAGACCTACCGGATGCGCAAGTTCAACCGGTCCAACCACGGCACCTGCGCCAACCAGCGTCCGATCGTCGACGCCGGCCAGCGCGTCGAGGTCGGCCAGGTCATCGCGGACGGTCCGTGCACCGACAACGGCGAGATGGCCCTGGGCAAGAACCTGCTCGTGGCGATCATGCCGTGGGAGGGGCACAACTACGAGGACGCGATCATCCTGTCCAACAGGCTGGTCGAGGAGGACACGCTGACCTCGATTCACATCGAGGAGCACGAGATCGACGCCCGCGACACCAAGCTGGGCGCCGAGGAGATCACCCGGGACATCCCGAACGTCTCCGATGAGGTGCTGGCAGACCTCGACGAGCGCGGCATCGTCCGCATCGGCGCCGAGGTCCGCGACGGCGACATCCTGGTCGGCAAGGTCACCCCGAAGGGTGAGACCGAGCTGACCCCCGAGGAGCGACTGCTGCGCGCGATCTTCGGTGAGAAGGCCCGGGAGGTCCGGGACACCTCGCTGAAGGTGCCGCACGGCGAGTCCGGCAAGGTCATCGGCATCCGGGTGTTCTCCCGCGAGGACGACGACGAGTTGCCCGCCGGGGTCAACGAGCTGGTGCGCGTCTACGTCGCGCAGAAGCGCAAGATCTCCGACGGTGACAAGCTGGCCGGCCGCCACGGCAACAAGGGCGTCATCGGCAAGATCCTGCCGGCCGAGGACATGCCGTTCCTGCCGGACGGCACCCCGGTCGACATCATCTTGAACACCCACGGTGTGCCGCGACGGATGAACATCGGTCAGATCCTGGAGACCCACTTGGGCTGGGTCGCCAAGACCGGTTGGAACATCGATGTGGCTGCCGGCGTGCCGGATTGGGCCGACAAGCTCCCCGAGGAGCTGTACTCGGCCGGCCCGGACACCCGCACCGCGACGCCGGTGTTCGACGGCGCCCGGGAGGCCGAGCTGCAGGGCCTGCTGTCCTCGACGCTGGCCAACCGGGACGGCGAGGTCATGGTCAACGGCGACGGCAAGGCGATGCTGTTCGACGGTCGCTCCGGTGAGCCGTTCCCGTACCCGGTGACTGTTGGCTACATGTACATCATGAAGCTGCACCACCTGGTGGACGACAAGATCCACGCCCGCTCCACCGGTCCGTACTCGATGATCACCCAGCAGCCGCTGGGCGGTAAGGCGCAGTTCGGTGGCCAGCGGTTCGGTGAGATGGAGTGCTGGGCCATGCAGGCCTACGGTGCGGCGTACACGCTGCAGGAGCTGCTGACCATCAAGTCCGATGACACGGTCGGCCGCGTGAAGGTCTACGAGGCGATCGTCAAGGGCGAGAACATCCCCGAGCCGGGTATTCCGGAGTCGTTCAAGGTGTTGCTCAAAGAGCTGCAGTCGCTGTGCCTCAACGTCGAGGTGCTGGCGAAGGACGGTGCGGCGATCGAATTGCGCGAAGGTGAGGACGAGGACCTGGAGCGGGCAGCCGCCAACCTGGGAATCAACTTGTCCCGCAACGAATCCGCTTCGGTGGAAGACCTCGCTTAGTTATCAGCTACTAAACCCGCAAGGGGAAAGGAAGTTACGTGCTCGACGTCAACTTCTTCGATGAGCTCCGCATCGGCCTGGCTACCGCGGAGGACATTCGGCAATGGTCCTACGGTGAGGTCAAGAAGCCGGAAACGATCAACTACCGCACGCTCAAGCCCGAGAAGGACGGCCTGTTCTGCGAGAAGATCTTCGGACCGACTCGCGACTGGGAGTGCTACTGCGGCAAGTACAAGCGCGTGCGCTTCAAGGGCATCATCTGTGAGCGCTGTGGCGTAGAGGTGACCCGCGCCAAGGTGCGTCGTGAGCGGATGGGCCACATCGAACTGGCCGCCCCGGTCACCCACATCTGGTACTTCAAGGGCGTGCCGTCCCGGTTGGGCTACCTGCTGGACTTGGCGCCGAAGGATCTCGAGAAGATCATCTACTTCGCCGCCTACGTCATCACCGCCGTCGACACCGAGATGCGCCACAACGAGCTGTCCACCCTGGAAGCCGAGATGGTCGTCGAGAAGAAGGGTGTCGAGGACCAGCGGGACGCCGACCTGGAGGCGCGCGCCCAGAAGCTGGAGGCCGACCTGGCTGAGCTGGAGGCCGAGGGAGCGAAAGCCGATGTGCGGCGCAAGGTTCGCGATGGTGGCGAGCGCGAGATGCGCCAACTGCGCGACCGCGCCCAGCGTGAGCTGGACCGCCTCGACAACATCTGGGACACCTTCGTCAAGCTGGCTCCCAAGCAGCTGATCGTCGACGAGACCGTCTACCGCGAGCTGGTCGACCGCTACGGCGAGTACTTCACCGGTGCGATGGGCGCGGAGTCGATCCAGAAGCTGATCGAGACCTTCGACATCAATGCCGAGGCCGAGTCGCTGCGCGACACCATCAAGAACGGCAAGGGGCAGAAGAAGCTTCGTGCTCTCAAGCGCCTCAAGGTGGTCGCCGCGTTCCAGATGTCGGGCAACTCGCCGATGGGCATGGTGCTCGACGCGGTGCCGGTGATCCCGCCGGAGCTGCGCCCGATGGTGCAGCTCGACGGTGGCCGGTTCGCCACGTCCGACCTCAACGACCTGTACCGCCGGGTCATCAACCGCAACAACCGCCTCAAGCGACTGATCGACCTCGGTGCGCCCGAGATCATCGTCAACAACGAGAAGCGGATGCTGCAGGAGTCCGTCGACGCGCTGTTCGACAACGGCCGCCGCGGCCGGCCGGTCACCGGACCGGGTAACCGTCCGCTGAAGTCGCTTTCGGATCTGCTCAAGGGCAAGCAGGGCCGGTTCCGCCAGAACCTGCTCGGCAAGCGTGTCGACTACTCGGGCCGTTCGGTCATCGTGGTCGGCCCGCAGCTCAAGCTGCACCAGTGCGGTCTGCCCAAGCTGATGGCACTGGAGCTGTTCAAGCCGTTCGTGATGAAGCGTCTGGTCGACCTGAACCACGCGCAGAACATCAAGAGCGCCAAGCGAATGGTGGAGCGGCAGCGTCCCCAGGTGTGGGACGTCCTCGAAGAGGTCATCGCCGAGCACCCGGTGCTGCTCAACCGTGCACCCACGCTGCACCGCCTGGGTATCCAGGCCTTCGAGCCGCAGCTGGTGGAGGGTAAGGCCATTCAGCTGCACCCGCTGGTGTGTGAGGCCTTCAACGCCGACTTCGACGGCGACCAGATGGCGGTGCACCTGCCTTTGAGCGCCGAGGCGCAGGCCGAGGCCCGCATCCTGATGCTGTCCTCCAACAACATCCTGTCGCCGGCTTCGGGTCGTCCGCTGGCCATGCCGCGACTGGACATGGTGACCGGTCTGTACTTCCTGACCACCGAGATCGAAGGTGACACAGGCGAATACACTCCTCCTGCCAAGGACCGTCCGGAGACCGGCGTGTATTCCTCGCCGGCCGAGGCGATCATGGCCGTCGACCGCGGTGCGCTGTCGGTGCGGGCCAAGATCAAGGTGCGTCTCGACCAGCTGCGGCCGCCGGCCGCGGTGGAGACCGAGTTGTTCGGCGTGAACGGCTGGCGGCCGGGCAACGCCTGGATGGCCGAGACCACCCTGGGCCGGGTGCTGTTCAACGAGCTGCTGCCGATGGGGTATCCGTTCGTCAACAAGCAGATGCACAAGAAGGTCCAGGCCGTCATCATCAACGACCTGGCCGAGCGCTACCCGATGATCGTGGTCGCCCAGACCGTCGACAAGCTCAAGGACGCCGGTTTCCACTGGGCCACCCGCTCCGGGGTGACGGTCTCGATGGCCGACGTGCTGGTGCCGCCGCGCAAGAAGGAGATCCTGGACTCCTACGAGGAGCGCGCCGACAAGGTCGAAAAGCAGTTCCAGCGTGGCGCTCTCAACCGTGACGAGCGCAACGAGGCGCTGGTGGAGATCTGGAAGGAAGCCACCGAGGAGGTGGGTCAGGCACTGCGTGACCACTACCCGCCGGACAACCCGATCATCACGATCGTCGAGTCCGGTGCGACGGGTAACTTCACCCAGACCCGGACGCTGGCCGGCATGAAGGGTCTGGTGACCAACCCCAAGGGTGAGTTCATCCCGCGGCCGATCAAGTCCTCCTTCCGTGAGGGCCTGACGGTGCTGGAGTACTTCATCAACACCCACGGCGCCCGAAAGGGTCTGGCGGACACCGCGTTGCGTACCGCCGACTCGGGTTACCTGACCCGCCGTCTGGTGGACGTGTCCCAGGACGTGATCGTGCGCGAGCACGACTGCGGCACCGAGCGCGGGATCTTGGTGGAACTGGCCGAGTTGGCCGCCGATGGATCGCTGATCCGCGACCCGTTCATCGAGACCTCGGCGTACGCCCGCACCTTGGCGGTCGACGCGGCCGACGAGAAGGGCAAGGTGGTCGTCGAGCGGGGTCACGACCTCGGCGACCCGGCGATCGAGGCACTGCTGGCCGCCGGCATCTCGACGGTGAAGGTGCGTTCGGTGCTGACCTGCACCACCGGCACCGGCGTGTGCGCGACCTGCTACGGCCGGTCGATGGCCACCGGCAAGCTGGTCGACATCGGTGAGGCCGTCGGTATCGTCGCGGCCCAGTCCATCGGTGAGCCCGGTACCCAGCTGACCATGCGCACCTTCCACCAGGGTGGTGTCGGTGAGGACATCACCGGTGGTCTGCCGCGTGTGCAGGAGCTGTTCGAGGCCCGGATCCCGCGCGGTAAGGCGCCGATCGCCGACGTCGCCGGACGGGTGCAGCTGGAAGAGGGCGACAAGTTCTACAAGATCACGATCGTGCCGGATGACGGTGGCGAGGAAGTGGTCTACGAGAAGTTGCCCAAGCGTCAGCGGCTGCGGGTGTTCAAGCACGAGGACGGCTCCGAGCGACTGCTGTCCAACGGCGACCACGTCGAGGTCGGCCAGCAGCTCATGGAGGGCTCCGCCGACCCGCACGAGGTGCTGCGTGTGCAGGGCCCCCGCGAGGTGCAGATCCACCTGGTCAAGGAGGTCCAGCAGGTCTACCGGGCCCAGGGTGTGTCGATCCACGACAAGCACATCGAGGTGATCGTCCGGCAGATGCTGCGCCGGGTGACCATCATCGACTCGGGCGCCACGGAGTTCCTGCCCGGTTCGCTGACCGAGCGGGCCGAGTTCGAAACGGAGAACCGCCGGGTGGTGGCCGAGGGCAACGAGCCCGCGGCCGGGCGTCCGGTGCTGATGGGAATCACCAAGGCGTCGCTGGCCACCGACTCGTGGCTGTCGGCGGCGTCGTTCCAGGAGACCACCCGCGTGCTGACCGATGCGGCGATCAACTGCCGCAGCGACAAGCTGCAGGGCCTCAAGGAGAACGTGATCATCGGCAAGCTGATCCCGGCCGGCACCGGGATCAACCGCTACCGCAACATCGCGGTGCAGCCGACCGAGGAGGCCCGGGCCGCTGCGTACACGATCCCGTCCTACGAGGATCAGTACTACAGCCCGGACTTCGGCGCCGCCACCGGTGCCGCGGTTCCGCTGGACGACTACGGGTACTCCGACTACCGGTAGTGAATTACGAAAAGAGCCCCCGAGAATCCTCGGGGGCTCTTTTCGTCGGCTTTCGTGGGCCCCGACAGAGCAGCACTGGCGCGGGCAACGGGCCCAGGTTGCGGGCCGCGCGTGCGCAAGGTTGCATCGTGGGTATGGGGGATGAGGTCAACCGCACCACCTACGGTCGCACCCAACGGCAGCGCTACCGGCGCAAGATCCAGCAGTGCCTGGACGTTTTCGAGACGATGCTGGCACAGTCGAGCTTCGACTGCGACCAGCCGCTGACCGGCATGGAGATCGAGGGCAACCTGATCGACGGCGACTACCGGCCCGCGATGTCGAATTCCCACGTGCTCGCCGCGATCGACGACCCGGCGTATCAACGCGAATTGGGCGCCTACAACATCGAATTCAATGTTCCGCCCCGGCCGTTGCCCGGGCGGTTGGGGCTGGAATGGGAAACCGAGGTGCGCGCCAGCCTCAATGCCGCGGAGGCCAAAGCCCACGCCGATGGTGCACGCATCGTGATGATCGGCATCCTGCCCACGCTGATGCCCGAGCACCTGACCGGTGACTGGATGAGTGACTCGGCCAGGTATGCCGCGCTCAACGATTCGATCTTCGCCGCACGCGGTGAGGACCTCGCCATCGACATCGACGGGCCGGAGCCGCTCAGTCTGCACGCAGGGACCATTGCGCCGGAATCCGCTTGCACCAGTATGCAGTTGCACCTGCAGGTGTCGCCGGCCCAATTCGCCGACCACTGGAACGCCGCCCAGGTGTTGGCCGGCCCACAGTTGGCCTTGGGCGCCAACTCCCCGTTCTTCTTCTGTCGGCGGACATGAAAAAATGCCCACAGGCGGACATGAAAATGCCCATTCGCGGCCAATAAGACCTGCCCACCG
>NZ_JBVAXQ010000023.1:0-36067 GCF_055419425.1 Mycobacterium sp. IDUB_21
CGGTGGGCAGGTCTTATTGGCCGCGAATGGGCATTTTCATGTCCGCCTGTGGGCATTTTTTCATGTCCGCCGACAGACGGTGGCCGACTCGATGCGCCGCCAGGGTTTGGTGGCGCGCCGCATCAAGCGCCGCAATGGGCTCACCAGGCAGGACAAGACGGCACCGAAGTTCCCTGACCTGCTCAAACGGGATTTCATCGCGGCCGTGCCGAACCGGAAGTGGGTCGGTGACATGACCGAGATCCCCACTGAGTCCGGGCAGAAACTGTATTTGGCGACCGTGCTCGACCTCTATAGCCGCCGGCTGCTGGGGGCGGCGATGGGCCTGCACCCGGATGCCGACTTGGCGTGTGCGGCCATCAAAATGGCCGTGGCCGCGCGCGGCGGCCGCCACGTGATCTGGCGCGATGAGCAGTCCCAACGGGTCATATTCCACACCGACCGCGGTAGCACCTATACCGCAAACGCGTTCACCACGCTGTGCCGGCAGTTGGGGGTTCGGCAGTCAATGGGCCGGGTCGGGTCGTGTTTCGACAATGCTGCCGCCGAAGCGTTCTTTTCCTCGCTGGAATGGGAAGTATTGTCCCGCAATCGTTTCCGTGATACCATTCATGCGCAGGCTGCGGTTATCGACTGGTGCTACACCTTCTACAATCACCAACGTCGGCACAGTGCCGCCGACGGGCTCTCGCCCGTCAACTACGAGATCAGGGAATCCAAGACCAAGCCGGAAGCGGCATAGGAAACCCTCCACGATTTCGGGGGAACCACAGTGACCCAGCCGATTCGCATGATGATCAGCTCCCGTAGCCGCGCATCCAGCGCGCCTTTCCACAGCAACGCCTCCAGCATTCCATGCAATGCGACGGCTACAGGGGGCTGATGAAGCGCGATCCTGAAAACAGACAGTTCAGCCATGGCGTCCGGAATCCCGCATTGAGCGGCGCGCTCGCGGGCATCTGTCAGGGCAAGCATGTCAACCCGGCTTTGGCTGCTCACGGTGGATCCTTCCGGTTGGGCGCTAGTTGGCGCTGTCAGGCGATCGGCACAAAGACGTTGTGCAGAGCGGGGACCCGGTCCGGCTCGTTGCCGGCCAGAAGGTCGAGCAGCCCGGGCAGGCCGGCGAAACCGGTGATCTCGCGGTGCAATTCTTCGAAGGGCCAACGCCTAGAGACCAGCAGCTCGATGGCGCTCTGGTAGGCGGGGAAGTCGACCCCCAACGAACCGAAGATGCGTAGTTCCTTGAATACGAGCAGGTCTGGCTCGAAGCCCGGCGCTCCGCCGCCGCCGCGTGTGCCCGCGACCACCACGCGTCCGCCGGGCTGCGCGAGTGCGACGGCGTCCGCGAATGCGGCTGGCGCCTTCGCGGTGACGTCGACGACGACATCTGCGAGCCGGCCGGTCGCCATTTGCAGGGCCTGCGCCGGGTCGTCTTCGGTGACGTCGATGGTCAGGTCCACGCCGAACTGGTGGGCTGCGGCTAGTGTCCTGAGTCATTAATTCGACGACTCTTGTTAGCATGGGTGATGCCGTCGCCACATGCTGTCGAGATCGTGTTGACCGAGGCCGAACGCGCCGAGTTAGAGGGCTGGGTTCGTCGGCGCAACAGTGCTGCTGGGTTGGCCGTTCGGGCCCGGATCGTGTTGGCATGCGCTGATGGCGGTGGCAACGCCGAAGTCGCTGATCGGCTTGAACTTCATCGGGGCACGATCCGCAAGTGGCGGAACCGGTTTGCCGAGAAGCGTTGTGATGGACTGCTTGACGAACCGCGACCGGGCCGTCCTCGCGTGGTGGGCGACGAGCAGATCGAAGCGTTGATCACCGCGACGTTGGAAACCTCTCCACCGGATGCCACGCACTGGTCGACGCGGTCGATGGCCCAGCATCTGGATCTGTCGCAATCAATGGTGTCTCGAGTATGGCGAGCGTTCGGATTGGCGCCACACAAACAGGATTCGTGGAAGTTATCCAAGGATCCGTTGTTCGTGGCCAAGGTCCGCGACATCGTCGGGCTCTACTTGGATCCGCCGGAGCGGGCCATGGTGCTCTGCGTCGACGAGAAGACTCAGATCCAGGCGCTCAACCGCACCGCACCGGTGTTCCCGATGCTTCCGGGCACCCCGGCGCGGGCCACCCATGACTACGTCCGCCACGGCACCTCGAGTCTGTACGCCGCTCTGGATCTGGCCAGCGGCAAAGTCATCGGATCCTTGCATGCACGTCACCGCTCCCAGGAATTTCTGGCGTTCTTGAAGAAGATCGACGCTGAAGTGCCCGCCGATCTGGAATGCCACGTCGTGCTCGACAACGCTTCCACTCACAAGACGCCGGCGGTCAAGCGTTGGCTCGTCGCTCATCCGCGCTTCGTCTTGCATTTCACCCCGACCAGCTCATCGTGGCTCAATTTGGTCGAACGCTGGTTCGCCGAACTGACCACCAAGAAACTACGCCGCGGTACCCACACCTCAGTACGCCAACTCAACGCCGACATCCGCGACTGGATCGACACCTGGAATGACAACCCACGGCCCTACGTCTGGACCAAGACCGCCGACCAAATCCTCGAATCGGTGGCCAACTACTGTCGCCGAATTAATGACTCAGGACACTAGCCGAGTTCGGTCGCGAGGGCCGACCCCGGTCATCGCGACGAATGCCGCTCCGGCCTCCTTGGCGGCTACGGCAGCACAAATCCCGCGGATCCCTGGTCCGAGGACCGCGACGACGTCGCCCGGGCTTGTCTCGGGCAACATGGCAGCCCATTTGATCCCTGCGCCAAGCGGATTGAACAACGTCGCGACGATCGGGTCGAGTCCGTCCGGGACCGGCAACGGCATGGAATCGAACGGCAGATGCAGGTGGGTTGCATAGCCTCCCCACAGGCCGGGCGGGATGTTCACGTCGACGAAGCCGAACATGGTGGCGAGGCCGTTGCTCGAGCACCTGCGATACTCGCCGCGGCCGCACGAGTCGCACTCCCGACACGATCGGAACACCTCGACGGCGACTCGCTGACCCAGCGAGACGCCCCAACGCTCGCGCGCGGCGTCACCGATTCCCTCGATGACGCCGATGATCTCGTGTCCGGGGATGAAGGCGAACCCCGTCGGCAGGTGTCCGCTGAACTGCTCGTGGTCGGTTCCGCAGAGCCCGCACGCCTCGATCCGCAGGAGACCGGACTCGTCGTCGATGCGCGGCACCGGAAGATGCCGCCGTTCAAGGGTGCGCGGCTTGGTCAGCACGAGCGCGTCGGCGTTCACGACAGTTCGAATTCGACGTGTCCGTCCGCCTGCCGCACGGCGACTTGGTGTCCGACGCACATGTCTCGTGACATTGCCACCGCCACCTCGGCATCGTCACTGCGCGCCGCGACGCGGCGGCCGTCGGTCATGCGCGCGAAAATCGGCACCCAGGAGGGGCCTTGGTCACGGTCGTGCACGACGGTGTATCCATCTATGGTCGCCTCTCCGGATGCGTCGGCGGGAGAAGCGACCGGGAGGGAGGTGCCGTCGATCGCAGACTGCGCATCGGCCATGTCCGGAGTCTGCCATCCCGTTGGCGGTGGAGTCGCCGACCACAGACCCAGCGAGTGCTTTGTGATGTACCAGCCCAGTCCGGACACGAGCCCGACGGCGTCCGGGTCGCTCCTGCAGCGTCGCACCATCTCGACGATCGAATGGCTGACATAGTTGTTACCCGGCCCTCCGTGGTAGGGCAGTCCGCCGGTCACCGTGAACCCGCGGTCATCCGCCGGGTCGAGATCCAAGGCGTCGATCGCCGCCTCGACCGCGGAAGGAAAGCAAGAGTAGAAATCAAACCATCTAATGTCGTCGATGTGAAGTCCACTGGCCGCCAATACCGCCTTGCCGGCGGCCCTTATTCCGGCGGAACGACCCAGATCAGGCCGCTGAACCGGGAAATACACGTCGTTGCATGTGGCCGACGACCACGGGAAGACCCAACGATCACTGGGCACTCCGAGTTCCTCGGCGACTTCGGCGGCCATGATCACGAAAGCGGCAGCCATATCCACGGCGATGATGCTGTTGAGCAGCTTCGGATACGGCTCGCACACCATCCGGTTAGCCGGGGAGACCGTGCTGAGCTCGTCTGCGCTACGGGCACGCGGAAACCAGGCCTGCTCGAGATGTCGGGACGCCTCAACCGTGAACGGAGCCATCAAGTCACCCAGCCAGCGGCGCTGTTCGTCGAATGTGCGGCCTGATCGGGCCGCGATCGCGGATTCGAAGATCGGGTACACCTCGTGCGGCCAATGTAACCCGGCGCCCACCTCAGCTTCGCTCAGTCCCGGGCGGGTGTCACCGAGTGACTCGTCCTGTGCTGCGATGGGTTTGGGCTCCAAAAGTGCGCTACCGGATGCGACTTTGCGTGCTGACGCGCCGCTTTCCGCTCCGACGATCAGAGCCGCGTCGCTGACGCCGCGCCAAATGCGGCGGCCGAGGACCTCGACCAGATACTGGGGGGTGTTGCCGCCGACCGGACAACTGATGCGATGATTCGGCGTCAGCCCAGTCGCTTCGGCAATCCTCGACGCGGGGTTGTCGCGTGGGATCATCAAGATTCCGGGCGTCGCCACGGTATCGATGCGATGCCCGATCGCGGCCGAAGCATCATGCAGCGCTCGACGCGCGGCCTCGGCGGCCAAATCGATGGGATCGACGGTGCCTTCACCGCGATGTGTGAGTTCACCGACGCCGACGACAACCGGAGTGCGTGGTGGGATGGCCAACGGTCAGATCACGCTCATCGTCGACGTCTTCTATGCGACACGACTGCGATATTGTCACATCCGTTTCCATGCGACAACCGCGGGTGTTCGACAGAGCGAGTCCCTTGACAGGGCATACTCGTACCCGTGACGAAGAGATCGTTGCGGCGGGGCGACGCGACTCCTGGGCGAAACCGCGATATGGCGCGCGATCGCCTACTCGACGCCGCCGAAACGTGCCTGCAAGGCAAGGGGCTGTCGGGCACCACGATGGAGGATATCGCCAGGCATGCGGGCGTATCGCGCGCCACGGTCTATCGCTACTTCGCTAGTCGCGAATCCGTCGTATCCGGTGTCATCGTCCGCGCAGCGGAACGCTACCTGCACCGCACCAGCGGACGGATCTTGGCGCACACCGACTTGGGCTCTGCCATATTGGACTTCGTTGCAGTCACGGTGCGCGCGGCACGCCGCGAACCGATAATCGGCATGCTCTTCGCCAGCGACGATGAACTCGCCGGCGTGGGACTGGCCGAGGGAACGTCGGTGGCGCTGTTCGAACTCGTCGCCGAGTTTCTGCGACCCGTGTTCGCCGCACACTGGCATCAACTCGAAGCCGGCGTTTCGGTCGATGACGCCGCCGAATGGATTTTGCGCATCATCCTCAGCTTGCTCGCGGTTCGCGGCCCCCGGCACCGCAGCCCCGAAGGAATCGATGCTTTCTTGCGCCGATTCCTGCTTCCCGCGCTACTGGCCGACACTCACAGTTGCATTGCTGCGACAACTGCGGAGTAGTGTCTCAGCGATGGCATCGGTATCGCTGAACGAAACGAGGCGCTGACCATGGACTTCCCCCAGTTCAACAAGCAAATAGCCGAGGAGCTCCAGCACGCGGGGGGAACCTCGGGAGGGCTCGCCAAGTACTTGGACTTCCGCCACATCGAGTTCTCCGCCGGGAGACTGGTAGTGGAAATGGACGCCCGAGCCGATTTGTTGACTCCTTTCGGCACTCTGCATGGCGGATGCCTGTCAGCGATGGTCGACCACTGCTTGGGCGTGGTGTTCTATCCGGTGATCCCACCTGGGTCATGGGTGGCCACAACCGAATTCAAACTGAACCTCCTACGTCCGGTGTCCAGTGGAGTCTGCGTTGCGGTCGCCGACATCATCGCGCTGGGGAAGCGTAGCGGCGTCGCCAGGATCGACATCACCAATACGGGACGCCCGGTATGCGCCGCACAGGGAACAGTGACCGTCGTCGCCCAGAGCGCCTCGTGATCCGGTCGCGGAACGAGAACGCTGCCCAAGGCGACCATCGAGGACACAGCAAATGACCTCAACGTTCGAGCGCGTCCGCAACGAAGACGGAACCGCCCTTGCAGCCGATGTCTACCGACACGAATCCGCCCGCGCGGTCGTCATACTGCTGCACGGCGGTGGACAGAACCGCCATGCCTGGGCGACTACGGCGCGCCGCTTACACGCGCGCGGGTATACCGTCGTCGCTTACGACGCCCGCGGTCACGGCGACAGCGAGTGGGACCCCGATGGTCGATACGATCTCGACCGACTTGCATCCGACCTGCTGTCGATTCGCCGATATGCCAGCGATGGCCGCCCGCCAGCTGTCGTTGGCGCATCCTTGGGCGGCATGACGGTGTTGGGAACGCATTTGGTGGCGCCTGCCGATCTGTGGGGAGCCGTCGTACTGGTCGACATAACTCCGCGAATGGAGTTTCACGGAGCACGCCGCGTCGTGTCTTTCATGGGCGCCCATCCCGACGGATTCGATACGCTCGACGCGGCCGCGGACGTCATTGCCCAGTACAACCGGCATCGCGCTCGGCCCAAGAACTTGGACGGTCTCCGAAAGGTCTTGCAGCAGCGCGACGACGGTCGGTGGATCTGGCGATGGGATCCGGCGTTCATAGCTTCCAACTTCGAGTTCCTGCAGGGCGACCCAGCAACTGGTGCCAAAGAATTCGGCGCCATAAGCGACCTTCTCATCGAAGGGGCCCGCCGCGTGCGAGCACCAACGCTTCTCATTCGCGGCGTTCACTCCGACGTGACGTCGCAGCAGTCGGTCGAGGAGTTCCTCGAAGTCGTACCGCACGCCGAGGCTGTCGACGTTTCGGGCACGGGCCACATGGTTGCGGGCGACGACAACGACGCCTTCACTTCGGCAGTCGCAGATTTTCTCGACCGCACGCTGAACGACTCGTCGGACTGAGCGTCTTTCAGGGCCTTGCGATGGCCGCGGCCCGGCGACGTCAGGTTGTCAAGGCCTCACGAACCGCTTCCGTGAACGCATTCCTCGGGGGGGGTGCACATCCGCGGGTACGAAGGCCTCGATGCCAAACGAAAATACCGACAACGCCAGACCGAGCAACGGCCAGACCGACGAAGATGAGCTTCCACGTCCACACCTCCAGCGGGGCCCGGAGCACAAGACGCCGACCACGGAACTCGACGCTGCACACCCGGATCCCAACACCCCGCGGCTGTCATATCCGGCCGAAAGGCGAGGAGGTAGTTCCGGGATGAGTTCTATCAACGTCGCAACTGGCCGGGTTTTCAACCGTCGTCAACATCGACAATGAGATCGGCTTGGGGAGACGAAGGCGAAGGCCTTGCTGGGCTCAGTGGCACGCTCTTTACGCGCTCAAAGCTGGCCCGAGGAACCGCTCAATGATCTCACGTTCTGTGCCAGGAACGCTTGCCGGCCAGTGCCACAGCGCAAGCACTGCGCGTACGAACCACTGGGCGGCGGCCTCGTCGTGACGGTCTGAGCCGATCATGCTTGTCGCGATGCCGGTGACGATCGGCGAGGTCTCGATCCATCGCCGGTTCTTCGGATTGGATGACCGAAGCAGTTGTTGGACAATGTGTTCCGTGCGGAGGTGGTGTAGGGCCACGCTGACGGCGACGACGATCCGCTCATGCCCTGTCAAATCGCAGATTGCGTCGTCCACGGCGTTTACGATGCGCGACGACAGCCTCACCACGACCGCTTCGCAAATCGCGGCTTTCCCACCCGCGTGACGGTAGATCGTTGCCGGCGAACAGTGGACCGACGCGGCGAGTTCGTGGATGGAGAAATCATCGAAGCCTCGGCGTCCGATCAAACTCGCGGCCGCCTGGAGAATCCTTTCAGTCGCAGCGGCCGCTCTGGGCTGCTCGAGTAGCCAATCGTTGCCTGTCACTTCCAAGGCCTTCCGATGTTCGACACCCCTGGTCGGCTTGGGAGAATTCTCGGAATGAGAATTAATAGACTCTCCCAATCGCAGTATTAGCATTTCACAGCTCTATAGTGATAATCCAGACCCGCCGAGGGCAGACGATTTCCCATCAACTGTTGCCGCACCATTGACGCGGTGGATCGCCGTTGGCCAGCCTTGATGCCATGACATACTGCGCAGCGCGCTCAGGCACCAACCGTCCGGCGACCTTAGCGGGGACTACCGATGAGTAGATGGCGCTCGGATAGCGCGGTGCGGCAAATCGGGGCACCGGTGGTGGCGGCTGTCGGAATGAACATTGCTGCGGCCGTACGGGTCCGGCGCCGTGGCTATGCAGGATGGACCGGTGCGGTAAACACCGATTACGATCCACTCGATCCAGCGACCGCGGCGCAGCCATTCGATGCCTATCGCGCGCTGCACGCCGGAGGGCGGGTGCACTACAACCCCAAACGTGCGACCTTCATTCTGAGCCGACACGAAGACATCCGAGCAGCCCTACGCGACACCGACGCCGTCACAAGTAGCCAGGGCGTCACCCGAATGAAGATCTCGGCACCGATCTTGGTGCTCACCGACGGCGATGACCACACCCGGCTTCGCAAACAGGTTCAACCCGGGTTCACCAGGGGAGCTATGAGCGACTGGCAGGGGATGGCAGACCAACTCGCCAAAGAACTCGTCGCCGACGTCGTCGCCAACCCCGGTTGCGACGTTATGGAGCGCCTCGCCGTGCCTTTGCCCATCCGAATGATCGCGCACATAATCGGGATTCCGCCCGAAGATGTCCAGAACTTCCGATCATGGTCCGAAGACGGTGTCGGCGTCATCAATGCCGGCGTGAGCCCCGCCGGGCTGCGGCAGGGGCTCAAGGGGGTTCGGGCGATTGCGGCACTGCGCCGGTACTTCAAGGATCAGTTGGCCTCGGGCAAGCTCAAGGGGTCAGATACCGTACTGGGTCGGCTCGTCGATAACAACGAGGACGGCAAGCTCTCCGACGACGAGCTCTTCTTCATCGCGATGCTCCTGTTATTCGCTGGGAATGAAACCACCACCAACCTCATCGGCGGGATGTTCGACACCCTTGCCCACGCCCCCGATCAGTTCGCCATGATCCGAGACGATCCCGACCTGATCCCCAGCGCTGTCGAGGAACAGCTGCGGTACTCGGCGCCCATCCAAAACCTGTACCGCTACACTCGCACCGACTACAGGGTCGGCGAGGTGACTATCCCGAGCGGGTCGCGGCTCTTGTTGGCATTCGGCGCGGCCAATCGCGACCCTGAGGTCTTCGAGGATCCCGATACCTACCGCGCTGACCGAAATCCGCGCAATCACATCGCATTCGGCTACGGCGTTCACATGTGCATCGGAGCAACCCTCAGTCGCATGGAGGGCCAGGCGGTGCTCCGCGAACTCACTTCCCAAGCCTCGGCCATCGCAGCGGCCGGTTCGGCCACCTGGTCAACCAACAGCTCACTTCGGGGCACCACTTATCTGCCGATTCGGCTGACACCCGTGCGGTGATGAACGAGGACTGTCCGAGAAACCGATGCGTGAATCAACGCGTAATCGGTGACGGTGGATCTCAGCTGGGTGCGCCACGCCAGAGCGTGGGCTTGGCCGCAGTCGACCGCGGTACTCCTCGCAGCGTAGTAACACCGGTAGTCTCGGACGGATGGGTGTGGTGACCGACGGCGATCCGGATGTCTCGGGCCTCGTGGTCCGAGTCCGATTCATGTTTCGACGCTGCCACCGGGCTCTACTGCGGGAAGGCTGATCGGGTGGAGTCGTCGGTCGCCGCCGTACGACACTGAAGCACCCCCCTTTCGCCGAAGCTCATGGGCGTCAGGGACGCTCAAGCACCTATCGCAAGATGACAGGCGAGCGCATGGCAAGACCCACCCGCAACACATGCCGGATGTCGTGTTCCTCCCGGTTGTCTCGGCCGACAAGTCCCAACCCTGCGCCTCTAAACGTTAGCGACAAATAACATCTTCAGCTATTTGCAGCGGTGACCTTGGCTACTCGTCGCGACAACACTTCCCAAACCCGAGCTCCGCCTCCGGTGTCGTGCCTCAGCGCTGGACGACGCCGCCCTCGACACCGGTGAATCGCCTGCGCAGCTCGGTCTTGAGGAGCTTGCCGGTGGCGTTGCGGGGCAGCTCGGCAAGGAAGTGCACCTCGCGCGGGCACTTGAAATGCGCCAGCCGTTCGCGGCACCAGGCGATCAGTTCGTCGGCGCCGGGTACCTGTTCGGCGGCTGGGTCGGCCACCACCACGGCGACGACGCGCTCACCCCACTTGTCGTCCGGACCGCCGACGACCGCGGCGTCGAGCACACCGGGGTGACGGAACAGCACCTGCTCGACCTCGATGGGGTAGACATTTTCCCCGCCCGAGATGATCATGTCCTTCTTGCGGTCGACGAGCGTGATGTAGCCGTCGACGTCGATCCGGCCGAGATCGCCGGTGTGGAACCAGCCGCCCCGGAAGGCCTCGGCGGTGGTCGCCGGCTTCATCCAGTACCCGACGAACACGTTGGGTCCGCGCACCAGGAGCTCGCCGACGGTGTCGGCCGGGACGTCCCGGTCGTCGGCGTCGACGATTCGGGCATCGACGTGCATGGCGACCCGGCCGATCGACCCGGCCCGCGTGGTGATGTTGGCGGCGTCCAAGACCGAGACCATGGGGGCGGTCTCGGTCATCCCGAATCCCTCGGTGAAGGGGACTCCGCGTTGGTGCATGAAGTCGATGACAGTCAGCGGCATCGGTGCGCCGCCGCCCATGGCCAGACGCAGCGCGGAGAGGTCGTAGGAGTCGAAGTCGGGCACCTGGGTCAGCGCCGACCACATCGCCGGCACCATGAACTGGACGGTGGCCCGGCTCTCGGCCATCGCCTTGAGCGTGCCCACCGGGTCGAACGACGGCAGGATCACGCTGGTCCCGCCGACGTAGAGCAACGGCAACGTATGTACCCCGAGCCCGCCGATGTGGAACATCGGGGCGACTGCGACAGTCACGTCGCTGCCGGTCAGGCCTTGTTCGGCGCCCAGCACGTTGATGGCGTTCCACAGTAGGTTGTCGTGGGTGAGGATGGCGCCCTTCGGGCGGCCGGTGGTGCCCGAGGTGTACATGATGAACGCGGGGTCGCGGCCCTCGACGTCGCTGTCGAGTGGCGCGGGCGCACCGTCGGAGAGCAGGTCGGTGTAGGCGATCTCGCCGTCGGCCGGGGCGCCCCCGGCCCGGAGCGTGTGGCGGACCCGGACCCCAGGCTCGGTCAGCGCGCTGACCGCCGCCGCTGCTAGCGGCGCGTGGAACACGAACACGTCGGCGCCGGAGTCGGCGAGGATGTAGCCGATCTCCGGGCCGGCGAGCCGGACGTTGATCGGGATGGTGATGGCGCCGATCTTCGCGCAGCCGAGGAGGACCTCCAGGAACTCGACCGAGTTCACCAGCAGTATGGCCACCCGGTCCCCCTTACGGACACCGAGACGCAACAGGCTCGAGGCCACCTGGTTGGTGCGCCGATCGAAGTCGGAGTACGTGAAGCTGGTGTCACCTTGGACGAGCGCTGTGCGCTGCCCGTTGAGGAAGGCCCGTCTGGTGACCCACTGACCGATACCGCGATCCATGTTGATTTGCCTCCTCGGCAGTTTTGGTTGACAAATGCTCGTTAAGGCAGGACCCGGCCCCGGCGGGCGACCGATCACCACTGTCCGTCTTGGTAGACGGAAGCGGACAGGAACGGATGAAGGATGCTCAGTACGATCGTGGCAGGTTGAGGCTGTGCTGTGCCACGTAGTTGAGGATCATCTCTCGGCTGATCGGCGCGGTCCGCATCAGCCGTGCCGGGCCCCAGAGAGTGGCCAGCCCGTACTCGGTGGCCAACCCGTTGCCGCCGTGGGTCTGGATCGCCTGGTCGAGGGCGAGGATGCCCGCCTCGGCCGCAGCGTATTTGGCCATGTTCGACGCCTCCGCGGAACCGGGGTCGCCGGCGTCGTGCAGTGAGGCCGCCCGCTGGGTCATCAGCCGGGCCAGCTCCAGCTGGATTTTAGCGTGCGCGAGTGGGTGGGACAGGCCCTGGTGGGCTCCGATCGGCACGTCCCAGACCTTGCGCTCGCGCGCGTAGGCGGAGGCCTTGTCCAGTGCGTAGCGGCCGATGCCGTTGCCCAGGGCGGCGCCCATGATGCGTTCGGGGTTGAGGCCCATGAACACCTGACGCAGACCGTCGTTTTCCGCGCCGATCAGGTTCTCGGCCGGCACCCGTGCGTCGTCGAAGAACAGCGTGAACTGCTTTTCAGGTGTCACCGCTTGCACCGGGATGAGGGTTTTGGTCAGCCCGGGCGCGTCGGTCGGGACCACGAGCAGGCTCAGCCGTCCGCGTCCGCGGTCGTCAGTCGCGGTGCGGGTGACGACCAGGATGGCCTCCGCCTCGTCGACGCCGGAAATGTAATACTTGGTGCCGTTGAGCACCCAATCCCCACCGGCGCGCCTGGCGTGGGTGGAGATGTTGTGAGAGTTAGAGCCCGCATCCGGCTCGGTGATCGCGAACGCCATGATGATCTCGCCGCTGGCGATGCCCGGCAGCCAGCGTGCCTTGAGTTCGTCGCTGCCGAAAGCCTGGATGATCGTGCCGCAGATGGTGGGGGAGACCACCGTCATCAGCAGCGGGCAGCCGGCCGTGGCCAGTTCCTCACCGACGATCTGCATGTCGTAGATGCCGCCGCCGCCGCCCCCGTACTCCTCGGCGATGTTGACCCCGAGGAACCCCTGTTTCCCCACGGCGTGCCAGAGTTCCGAACTCTTTTCCCCGCCGAGCGACTTGGCCACGTAGTAGTCGTGCCCGAAGTCCTTGGCGATCTCGGACACGGCCTTGCGCAGCGCTCGCCGCTCCTCGGTCTCGTGCAGTTCCATACCGCTCTCCTACTTCGATGTCACCGGCCACCGGGGCCGGTGACGGGTCGGGTGGTGCTCAATCCTGGTCTGCACCGGCGGCCGCTCCGACCACCGCGAGGGCATCGCCGGTGGACACTTGCTGACCCACCTCGACCGAAAGCTCGGCGACGATCCCGTCGATTGGGCTGACGATGGTGTGTTCCATCTTCATCGCCTCCACCACCACCAGCGCCTGCCCGGCCGTCACGACGTCGCCCGCGGCGACGGGCAGCCGGATCACCGAACCCGGCATAGGCGCCGTCAGCGAGCCCGCCGGCTTTAGCGCGCTCGGGTCCAGGAACCGTGGTACCTGCGTAAACGCAGTGGACCCGGCAGGGCTGTCGACATAGGCAATGTCGGCGTCGAGGACGACGTCGTAGCCGCGCCGCACCCCGCCGGTCTCCAGGACCACCCGGTCCGGCCGCTGCACGAGCACGCTGACGTCTTCGACGGGCTTGCCGTCGACTTCGACCTCGACGCCGTCGCGGAGCAGCGCATAGCCCACCCGACGCTCGCGGCCGTCGGCGGTCAGCCATCCGGTGGACTGCAGTTGGGACGGGTTGTTGCGCCACCCGGCAGGCAGCGTCGGCTGGACGGGGGCCGCCGCGCGGCGTCCCGCGACCTGGGCGAGTGTGGCCGCGATGGCATGCAAGCCCTCCCCGTCGCGGTCGATGAGGGCTGCGCCGAGGTCGGCCACGTCGTGGCGGTCGAGGAACCCGGTGTCGGTGCCGCGTCCGGCGAACTCGTCGTGGCGCAGAACGCGAACCAGCAGATGCCGGTTGGTGGTGAGTCCGTGGATCCGGGCGCCGGCGAGCGCGGCGGACAGCGCGCCGAGCGCCTCGGCGCGGGTGGGCGCCCAGGCGATCACCTTGGCCAGCATGGCGTCATAGTGGTGGCTGACCACCGAGCCGTCGCGCACGCCGGAGTCCACCCGGACCCCGACGTGGTCGGGGATCTGCATCGTGCGCAGCGTTCCGGTCTGCGGCAGGTAGCCCTTCGTGGGGTCCTCGGCGTAGAGCCGGGCCTCGACCGCGTGGCCGGTGATCCGCGGCTTGCTCACCTCGGCAGGCAGTGGCCGACCCATCGCCACCAGCAACTGCAGGCGCACGAGGTCGAGCCCGGTGACGAGTTCGGTGACCGGGTGCTCGACCTGCAGCCGGGTGTTCATCTCCAGGAAGGCGAACGTCCCGTCGTCATCGCCGCCGTTCGCGTCGAGGACGAACTCGACCGTTCCGGCCCCGACGTAACCCACGGCCTGTGCCGCCGCGACCGCCGCCGCGCCCATCCGGGCGCGCAGGTCGTCGTCGACGACGGGCGAGGGCGCCTCCTCGATGACCTTTTGGTGGCGGCGCTGCACCGAGCACTCCCGCTCGAACAGCGAGACAACCGTGCCGTGCATGTCGGCCAACAGCTGGATCTCAACGTGGCGGGGACGCTGCACGTACCGCTCGAGGAACACCGTGCCGTCCGAGAACGCCGACATCGCCTCGCGCGAGGCCGAGGCCACGGCTCCGTCGAGGTCGTCGGCCGACTCGACAACCCGCATGCCGCGCCCGCCTCCACCCGCGCTCGCCTTGACCAGCAGCGGGTAGCCGATCTCGGCGCCGAGCTTGCGCAGCTTGTCGGGGTCCAGGCCGGTCGCGTCGCCGCCCGGGAGAACCGGCACGCCCGCATCGGCCATCATCGCCTTGGCCGTCAGCTTGGAACCCATCGCGTCGATGGCATCCGGCGGCGGGCCGACGAACACGAGCCCGGCGTCGGCGCAGGCCCGCGCGAAGCCGGCGTTCTCCGACATGAAGCCGTAGCCGGGATGCACGGCGTCGGCGCCGGTGAGGAGGGCGGCGGCGATCACCCGGTCACCGTCGAGGTAGGTCTCCGCCGGCGAGGAACCCGGTAGCCGGACGGCCTCGTCGGCATCGTCCACGTGCCAGGCGTCGGCGTCGGCGTCGGAGTACACGGCGACGGTCGCGATGCCGAGTTCGCGACAGGTCCGAAACACGCGTCGGGCGATCTCTCCCCGGTTGGCCACCAGCAGCTTCTTGATCACGGGCATCGCCATCACATCCGGAACACGCCGTAGCCACGCTGGCCACGGATCTCGCTGTTGTGGACCACGGAAAGGCAGAACCCGAGAACGGTACGGGTGTCGCGCGGGTCGATGATCCCGTCGTCGTAGAGCCTGCCGCTGTTGGCCAGCGCCAACGACTCACGCTCGATCTGGCCCTCGACGGCAGCGCGCATCTGGGCGTCGGCCTCCTCGTCGAACGGGAGCCCCCGGTCGGCGGCCGACTCGCGGGCCACGATCGACAGCACGCCCGCGAGCTGGGCCGGGCCCATGACGGCCGAACGCGAGTTGGGCCAGGTGAACAGGAAGCGGGGAGAGTAGGACCGCCCGCACATCCCGTAATTGCCCGCACCGTAGGACGCGCCCATCACGATCGTCAGGTGTGGGACAGCGCTGTTGGAGACGGCGTTGATCATCTTCGCGCCGTCCTTGATGATGCCACCCTGCTCGTACTCCGCGCCGACCATGTAGCCGGTGGTGTTCTGCAGAAACACCAGTGGCGTGTCGATCTGGTTCGCCAGCTGAATAAACTGGGCGGCCTTCTCCGCCTCCTCGCTGAACAGGATTCCGCGCGCGTTGGCAAGGATCCCTACCGGGTATCCGTGGATCGAGGCCCAACCGGTGACCAGCGAGGTGCCGTATAGCGGCTTGAACTCGTCGAAGGCGGACCCGTCCACGATTCGGGCGATGACATCACGTGGGTCGAAGGGAACCTTCGGGTCCACCGAAGCGATCCCGAGGAGTTGGTCGGGGTCTCGCAGCGGGGGGGTCGGTGGCTGTGTCGGGCCGGGCCCGAGCTTGCGCCAGTTCAGTCTGGCCATGATGCGCCGCCCGATCCGGATGGCGTCCTGCTCGTCCTCGGCCATGTAGTCGGCCAGCCCGGAGGTGCGGGCGTGCATGTCGGCGCCGCCGAGCGACTCGTCGTCGGACACTTCGCCGGTCGCCATCTTCACCAGCGGCGGACCACCGAGGAAGACCTTGGACCGGTTGCGGACCATCACCACGTAATCACACATGCCGGGGATGTACGCGCCGCCTGCCGTCGAGTTACCGAATACCAGCGCCAGTGTCGGCAGGCCCTGCGCGCTGTGCTGGGTGAGGTCGTTGAATAGCTGGCCCCCGGGCACGAAGATCTCGGCCTGCGTGGGCAGGTCCGCCCCGCCCGACTCGACGACGTTGATTATGGGCAGCCGGTTCTCGCGGGCGACTGCCATGCCCCGGAACACTTTTCGGAAGGTGTAGGGGTTCGAGGCTCCGCCGCGCACGGTCGGGTCGTGCGCGATGATCATCGACTCGACGCCTTCGACGATGCCGATGCCGACAACAACGCTGCCGCCCACCGGAAACTTCGTGCCCCACGCCGCGAACGGACAGAGTTCCAGGAAGGCCGTGTCGGGGTCGATGAGCAGCTCGACGCGCTCCCGAGCCAGCATCTTGCCGCGGCTACGGTGCCGGGCGACGTACTTCTCGCCGCCGCCACCGTTGGCCAGCGCCAGCTGTTCGGCGAGCGCATCGAGCTGCGCGATGAGTCCCTCGCGATTCTCGAGGTATACCGGCGCGCGGGTGTCGACCCGGTCGGGCAGGACGTCAATCAACTTTCCTCCAGGTGACATCAACGTCGATCTCCTGACACGCTACGTTATCGGTCATTAACATTCGACGACAATGGGGTCGACGTGGCAATCGTGCCGTCCCCGAGTGATCACAGCAGGAGCAACTCACATGAAACAGCCGGATCAGCGGGAAGCGGAGGCGGCCGCAGCCGACCCGTGGATGACGCCCGAGCGCATCTCGTTGCGCAACCTCGCGATGTCGTTCACCCAGAAGGAGATCGTTCCTCACCTGCAAGACTGGGAGGACGCCGGAGAGCTCCCTAGAGAACTCCACCGCCGCGCAGCCGCAGCGGGGTTGCTGGGCATCGGGTTCGCCGAAGAGATCGGTGGCTCCGGCGGTGACCTGCGCGACCTGGTGCTGCTCACCGAGGCCGTGATGGAGGCCGGCGGCTCGTCGGGCTTACTGGCCAGCCTACTTACGCATCACATCGCAGTGCCCCATATGGCCGCGCAGGGCGATCCCGAGCAGATCCGCAGCTTCGTGGCGCCGACCCTGGCCGGGGAGAAGATCGGCAGCCTTGGCATCACCGAACCCGACACCGGTTCTGACGTCGCCGGCATCCGCACTACCGCACGGCGCGACGGCGACCACTACGTGGTCAACGGTGCGAAGCTGTTCATCACCTCGGGTGTCCGCGCCGATTTCGTGACCACCGCCGTGCGTACCGGCGGCCCGGGCCCGTCGGGGATTTCACTGCTCGTGGTGGAGCGTGGCGCCGCGGGTTTCTCGGTCTCGCGGACACTGAAGAAGATGGGCTGGCTGTGCTCCGACACCGCCGAACTCGGATTCACCGACGTGCGCGTGCCGGTGGTCAATCTGGTTGGCCCCGAAGGCAGCGGATTCCTGCAGATCATGCAACAGTTCCAAGTCGAACGTGCTTTCATCGCCGTCCAGTGCTACGCCACGGCCCAGCGCTGCCTCGACCTGACGCTGGATTGGGTGAAGAAGCGCGAAACCTTCGGTCGACCGCTATCCACCCGACAGGTGGTGCGGCACAAGATCGTCGATATGTCGACGGCCGTCGACGTGGCTAGTACGTACACCCGTGCCGCTGTGGACCGCATCGTCGCCGGAGACACCGACGTGCGGATGGTCTCGATGGCCAAGAACCAAGCCGTAGAGGCCTGCGCGCTCGCCGTTGACACCGCCGTCCAACTATACGGTGGCATGGGCTACCTACGCGAGACCGAGGTCGAAAGGCACTATCGCGATTCGCGCATCCTGGGTATCGGGGGCGGCACCACCGAAATCATGAAGGAGATCATCGCCAAGCAGATTGGCCTCTGAGTGAAGCCGCCATTCGACAGTAGTAGCGTCGGCTTGGCAGGTCGACGAGACGGACCTTCCACCGTTTCTAAGGTAAGTCAACGGTGTGTCACGACCCCTGCGGCCAATGCAGCCTTCGCCACCGGGAAACTGCATCCCGAGTACCAGCTAGCGAGCCGTATCAATCACGTAGCGGCGAGCCAGCGTCTCAGCAAGTCTACTCGTATGTTCGACGATGTCGACCTGACTTACATCGACCAGTAGTCCTGCGTGCCAGGCGCTGATCAGTTCGACGAAGCCGCCGACCGCTACAAACGTGTCCATACGCAAAGCCATTTCGTCTGCGTCAGGCTTCAGATGCGGCTTGCTGGCGGCCATGACCAGCTGGGTGGCTTCCTGCAAGGCCACTGCTCGGCGATCTTGCAATGTTGAACTGCCGACGTGCTGTGTCAGCAGGATCTGTGCTCGCCCGGCATCCTGCGCGATGCGGAGAACAACGATCGAGATTGCGGCGCGAATGGTTTCGATCGGTGGTTGACCGACGCGTTCGGCAAATGTTGCCGAAACCTCGCCGAGCATCTCGTCCCGCACGTTGTCCCACGCTGCTACGAGCAACTCATCGCGCGTCTTGAACTCCTCGTAGAAATATCGGTCGTTCAGCGCGGCTCTGGAGCAGACCCCACGCATTGTCACGGCAGCCCATCCGCTTTCCGTCCAGATCTCCGTCGCCGCGTTCACTAGGCGCCGCCGCCGGTCAGCCCGTCGTTCGGCGCCAGTACGCCCGCCCCACCTTGCTGCCTTTGTCCGCACGAATACATCTTGACAAAGGCAGGAGCGCCGCATCAAACTGGTGGCAGGCGACCACAATTGTGTTCACCGCCACCAGATGGCTGCAGGCCGGCTTGTCTCACAGGTCAGGCGTCGCCGTAATCTGCAAAGGATTCAGTAGTGATGGATATCTTGAGGTGGGACAGACCGCCTCGCCTGAGCCGCCGCGCCAACGCGGTCGTAACGGGAGCGGGCAGCGGAATTGGCCGTGCCTTCGCGGTGGAGCTCGCCCGTAGAGGTGGACGAGTGGTGTGTGCCGACATCGACCCGGTGCGTGCCAAGGAGACGGTCGGGCTCGTCGTCCAAGCCGGCGGCGAGGGGCTCGACATCGCATGCGATGTCACGGACGAAGAGCAGGTCCGCGAACTCGCCGACAGCGCCGAGAAGTGGTTCGGCGCGGCAGCCAGCCTGGTGATCAACAACGCGGGCATCGGAATCGGTGGCAATGTCATCGGCGCGACGCCCAAGCGGGACTGGGAAGCGACACTTTCAGTCAACTTGTGGGGAGTGATTTACGGCTGCGAGATCTTCGTACCGCGACTTCGTGCGAAGGGCAGCGGGGGAATTATCAACGTCGCATCGGCTGCAAGTTTTGGAGCAGCGCCCCGGATGGGTGCCTATAACGTCAGCAAGGCCGGCGTGCTCTCGCTATCCGAGACTTTGGCGGCCGAGCTGAGTGGTACTGGTGTGGCGGTGACTGTACTGTGCCCGACATTTGTCAAGACCAACATCGTCGATAACCCTGGTATTGAGGAGTCGGCCGCCAAGCTGGCAACGAATTTGATGAAGTGGACCGGCGTGTCGGCGGAATCGGTGGCGCGCAAAACGTTGGACGCGAACGATCGCGGTCAGTTGCACGTCCTACCCCAAGTCGACGCGAAGATTCTCTGGTTATTTAAGCGGGCAGTGCCTGCCACGTATACCCGTGCGCTCGGTTTGGTTGAGCGAATCGCGCGCTAAGTCATTCCAGACAAGGACAAAGGAGACTCCAATGGCATTCAAATACAGCGATATGCTCGAGACGATCAAGAATCGGCAGTGGGCGCTGGCCGACATCGATTGGGATGCGCCGGGCGCCGATAAAATCACTGATGAGCAGCGGCCCGAACTGAAGCAGTTCATGGCTGACGTGGTGTGGATAGAACACGTCGGTGCACGCGCGTTCGCCGCCATGGCGCCGAAAGCGCCGTTCGAGGCTCTAGGTGACATCTACCGGTATTTCCATGCCGAGGAGCAGCGGCACGCCAACGCGGAGCTGGCGCTCATGCAGCGGTGGGGGATGCTCGAGGAAGGGGAAATCCCGGTGCCGAACAAGAACATTCGACTGGTCATCGAGTGGATCGACCGATACGCCGAGGCCCTCCCGCTGACGGTGATCGGAGCGGCGATCCCAGCCTTGGAGACTGCGCTCGACGGAGCATTGCTCAAGTTCCTTCTCGACGAGGTGCAGGATCCGCTCTGCGCCGAGGTCTTCAACAAGGTCAACAACGACGAATCGCGGCACTTGGCAGTGGGATTCCAGGTTCTGAACGACCTCGGCGCCAGCCCCATGCGCATTCATGCGACTCAGACGATGGGGGCGCTCATCGACCCGAGAATCCTTCTCGGCGGCGTCCTCTACGTGCCGTTGCTCACCAGGATGTTGACCAATCTCAACGCCATGGGATTGTCGGAGGAGAAGCTCTACAACGCGGTGATGCGGTACGAGAACGTCGGAGATCGTAGTGAGTTCACGCGCCGCGTTCCGGGCTACCACATCTTGAAGGCTCACATGTCCGCCAGCATCAAGCGTTCTCAGCCATTGCATTTCATTTCGCAGCGGCTGGGTACCGCGATCGACCACTTCCCCACCGAGGTGCTCGGTAAGTCACCGACGTGGACAGAAGAGCTGACCTACGAACCGGTGGCCAGATGAGCGACACCACGACCGTCTTGATCGTCGGTGCGGGTTTCGCCGGCCTGGGAACCGCAATCCGGTTGCTACAACAGGGTATCGACGATTTCGTTGTCCTTGAACGTGCCGACGAGGTGGGTGGTACCTGGCGGGACAACACCTATCCCGGCGCGGCGTGCGACATCCCGTCGCTGCTCTATTCCTACGGGTTCGAGCAAAATCCGGACTGGTCCCGCGCGTATTCGGGCAGCGCCGAGATCCTCGGCTACATCAAGACGATGGTGGACAAGTACTCGCTGTCGCGTTTCATCCGGTTCGGAGTGAACGTCACCGGTCTGGAGTTCGACGAGGAAAGCGCACTGTGGACGGCGCAGACAGCTGACGGCTCGCAGTTCACGGCGCGCACCGCAGTGATGGCCAGTGGGCCGCTGGCGAATGCGAGCCTGCCGGACATCCGCGGACTGGACACCTTCGATGGTCACAAGATCCACAGTGCGCGTTGGGATCACGACTACGACATGAGCGACAAACGTGTCGCCGTGATCGGCACCGGAGCCAGCGCTGTTCAGATCATTCCCGAACTGGTGAAGACTGCGCGGTCGGTCAAGGTCTTCCAACGCACCCCCGGCTGGGTCCTCCCTCGGCCCGACTTCTCCCATCCGCAGTGGGTGCGGACGGCGTTTCGTCGCTTGCCTCGCGTGCAGAACGTCGGACGGCAGGCGTGGTTTTGGGGCCACGAGCTCATGGCCGTCGGCATGGTCTGGGATACCCCGGTCACCACTGGCATCCAGCTACTGGCGAAGGCGAATTTGCGGAGGCAGGTATCGGATACTTGGCTCAGGCGCCAGCTGACGCCGAACTTCCGTGCCGGCTGCAAACGGATGCTGATGAGCAGCGATTACTACCCCGCTCTTCAGCGCGACAACTGCAAGCTCGTCTCATGGCCGATCGCGACCCTGTCGCCGAATGGCATACGGACCGCAGATGGCATCGAACACGAACTGGACTGCATCGTCTTCGCCACCGGCTTCGATGTATGCAAGGCTGGCACACCTTTTCCCATCCGAGGCGCGCATGGTCGTGAGCTCTCCGACGAGTGGTCCCAGGGCGCCTATGCGTACCGGAGCGTCACCGTCGCAGGCTATCCCAATCTTTTCTTCACCTTCGGACCAAATTCAGGGCCCGGCCATAACTCGGCCCTCGTGTACATGGAGGCCGAGATCAACTACATCGTCAAAGCCATCGGCGCGATCATCGCGAATGATCTCAGTACGCTCGAGGTCCGCGAAGATCGGCAAAATAATTACCACGGCGAGGTACAGCAGCGGTTGGGAAGTACGACTTGGAATTCGGGTTGCAAGAGCTGGTACCTCACGAATGACGGATACAACGGCACCATGTACCCCGGTTTCGCCACCCAGTTCAAGCGCGCACTGTCCAAGGTCGACATGGGTGATTATGTAACGACCCCGACAACCGCACGAACTGAGCACCACCCAACCGAACACGCCCAAAACGGCTCGAATGTGGCCAAGGTTGCCCAGGGCCGCAAGGCCAAGGTAGCCCAGGGCCGAAAAAGCGCAGGCGCCCTGCCAACGCGGTCTGACGTCAAAGCCGACATCCTGGACGTGGGCGTCGGGAAGGTACCGCCTAAGCGCGCAGCCTCGAGAGTGAGGAAAGACGCTTGAGTGTCCATGTTGCGGGCGACGAGAATGCCCCCACCTCCGGAGCCCCTACGTACGAGGTCCCCACCCACGAGATATTGGTCATCGGAGCTGGATTCTCCGGGATCGGAGTGGGCATCAAGCTGCTGAAGGAAGGTTTCTCGGACTTCCTCATCGTTGATGAGGCCCAAGGGGTGGGTGGAACCTGGTACTGGAATACCTACCCGGGGATTGCAGTAGACATTCCGTCATATAGTTACCAATTCTCCTTTGAGAAACGCCCGTCGTGGTCCCGTACCTATGCGCCGGGGATCGAACTGAAGAACTACGCGAAGCATTGCGTGAAAAAATATGGCCTCGCGTCGCGCATCCGCTTCGGAGTCACGGTTGTGAGGGCTGAGTTCGACGAAGAATCGACATTGTGGCGTTTGTTTACCTCGACGGACGAGGAACTGACAGCGAGGTTCGTCATCAATGCCTCCGGGGTTCTCACGCGACCAAAATCGCCGGACATACCGGGGGTCGGGGACTTCGGCGGGGTCACGATGCACACGTCGCGCTGGGACCACCAGCAGACCCTCACCGGAAAGAGGGTCGCCGTCATCGGGACGGGCGCCTCGGCGGTGCAACTGATCCCCTCGATAGCCAAGGACGTGGACACACTCACCGTCTTTCAGCGCACCCCGATATGGTGTCTGCCGAAATTCGACTTCGCGGTGCCCCGCCCGCTGAGTGCTCTTCTCCGGCTCGCACCCGGAGCGCAGATCGCCGCGCGGGGAGCCAGCCAGGCCTTTGTCGAACTCACCTTTCCCGTCGCAGCGCACTTCCATACCGCCATACCGCTGGCGTCGGCGATCGAGCGTGCAGCGATCAGCTATATGCGTCGGCAGGTCACCGACCCGGTCGTTCGGGAGAAGCTGACGCCGCGTTACGCGCTGGGCTGCAAGCGACCAAGCTTTCACAACGAATATTTGAAGACGTTCAACCGCGAGAACGTCCTTCTTGAAACCAACCCCATCACCCGGGTGGATGAGACCGCGGTAATTACGGCCGATGGCGTCAGACACGAGATCGACGTGCTCGTCCTGGCAACGGGATTCAAGGTCATGGAATCGGACAGCATGCCCACCTACTCGCTCAGAGGTGTCGCCGGCCGAGACCAGGCACAGTGGTGGGACGAGAACCGACTCCAGGCATATGAGGGAGTCAGCGTGCCAGGATTCCCGAACCATTTCTCAGTGTTTGGCCCGTACGGATACAACGGGTCGTCCTACTTCGCACTCATCGAGGCACAGGCGGGTCACATTCTCCGTTGCCTCCGGCATGCCAGGACGGCCGACTCGAACTACGTCGAGGTACGCGAGGAGGCGAATCAACGCTTCTTCGCGGAGATGCTGGCACGGCGGCATACGCAGGTCTTCTGGCAGGACAGCTGCGCGGGCGCGAACAGCTATTACTTCGACAAGCATGGGGACGTGCCTCTGCGTCCCACGACGACGGTCGAGTCGATCTGGCGCAGTCGACGATTCGACTTGGCCGACTACCGTTTCGAACGGCGACCGGCGAAAAAGGCGGACACTGCCCCACAGAAGGTGGACACCGCCGGATGAGTTCACCTGCCAGGCCGAATCCGAGCATGGCGAGCCACCTGGTCGCGGCAACGGCGCGACGCGTTCTTCGACCTCTCACGCAAGTGGTTCCGGCCAACGACCATGGCTTCGCGGTCATGGACCGCGTGCTACGGGGAACACTCGTGGTGTCGCGGCCAAGGCGCGCAATCAGTGTCGAGAAGGTAGACACGCCCTTCGCCGGTGAACGTGTGCGAGGCGACTGGGTCAAGGCGGCCAACGTGGCCTCGGATGCTCCGCCGATTCTTTATATACACGGCGGCGCATTTTCTATGTGCTCTCCCGAGACCCACCGTGGCCTCATCAGCGAACTGTCCGCGGCCGCCCGCAGGCCGGTATTTGCCGTGCGCTATCGATTGGTCCCGAAATATCCCTTCCCGGCGGCCGCAGATGATGCACTGATCGCCTATCGATGGTTGACAGAGGGAAGCGCGATCACCGCGTCTTCTGGCACGGTGGCGCTCGCCGGCGATTCCGCAGGCGGCCAGCTTGCTGCGGCGACGGCGCTTGGCGCTCGGGAACATCGACTGCCGACGCCGGATGCCATGCTGCTGATGTCGCCGGTGCTGGATTTGACATGTCAACTCGCGATGGACCGTGATCTGCGCAGACGGGACCCCTTTGCGTCCGCCATCTCTGCGTCGAGAACAATTGGTCTGTACGTGGCGGGCGCCGATCCAGCCGACCCGAGGATAAGCGTGCTCGATGCTGATCTCACGGACATGCCACCAACTTTGATTCAGGTCGGCGGACGAGAGATGTTGCTCGACGACTCCAGAGTCTTTGCCAAACGTCTGCAAACTGCAGGGGTCTCCTCGCAGTTGCAAGTTTTCGGCGGCCAGATCCATGTCTTCCAGGCGATGTTTCGCCTACTGCCAGAAGCACGTGAGGCCCTCAGGCTCGGTGGCGAGTTCTTGGCTACTTCGGCCACCGTCCGTTGACAGCGTCCCTGCGCACGCCTTGACCACGAGGCGCCCCAGCACGAAGGTTGTATGAGCTAACGATGAAACCCGTGAAACGTGAACCAACCCAGGACAATCCCCCTGGTAACCCCTCGATCGTCATCATCGGCGCTGGCTTCGCCGGAATTACCCTTGCACTTCGCCTCAAACGCGCAGGGTTCGACAGGGTCCTCATTGTCGAAAAGGGCGATGGTGTCGGGGGAGTCTGGCGGGAGAACACCTACCCAGGGGCGGCCTGTGACGTCCCGTCGCAGTTGTACTCGATCTCCTCGGCGCCGAATCCCAGGTGGGGTCGGCGTTACGCAGAACAAGGCGATATCCTCGCCTACCTTCGCCGCGTCGCCGACGAAAGTGGTTTGCTGTCCCTCCTTCGGACCAAAACCGAAATCGCTAAGGCGGCCTTCGATGAGCGCACGAACACATGGCGTCTGACCACGACTACGAGTCAGGAATTGGAGTGCGATGTCGTCATTTCGGCCGTGGGCCAGCTGTCCCGACCCTCAGTTCCTGATATTCCTGGAATCTCGGGCTTCGCGGGCCCGTCGTTTCATTCCGCGAATTGGGACCACGATCTGAATCTCAGCGGCAAGCGGCTTGCGGTCGTCGGCACCGGCGCTAGTTCGGTGCAGTTCGTCCCGGTGGTCGCCGCAGGCGCTGAGCACTTGGACGTTTTCCAACGGTCAGCCCCATGGGTGCTGCCCAAATTCGACCGTCAGTACGGTGGGCGGCATCACCAACTGCTGCGCAAGTTGCCCATTCTGCGGCTCAGCGAACGTCTGATGATTTGGACGATATTCGAGTTGTTGGCGTTGGCACTCGTCGACGCGAAGCCAGTAGCGCGAGTCTTGGGAGTCATCGCCCTCCGGCACCTAGGTCGCCAGGTGTCGGATGCCCGGCTGCGTTCCCACCTGACGCCGGACTATGCGCCCGGGTGCAAGAGGATTCTGTTCTCCAGCGACTATTACCCCGCGCTCGCACGTCCCAACGTTTCATTGGTCACCGACGATATCCGGGCAGTAGAACCTGGCGGAATCCGCACGGTGAACGGCGACTTCCACGCCGCCGACGTGATCATCTACGGCACTGGCTTCAGTGCCACCGAGTTTCTTTCCCCGATGGAGGTCTACGGCCGCTCGGACCGAAAATTGTCGGACGTGTGGGCGGATGGCGCGCACGCCTACTACGGCCTATCGGTGCCAGAGTTTCCGAATTTCCTCATGATGTACGGGCCCAACACCAACGTGGGATCCGGGTCCATCGTCTACATGCTCGAATCGCAGGCCCGACACATCGTCAGGTTGATGAAGGTTCTCCGTGCCCATCCAGGAAGTGTTATCGAGGTCCGTGCCGATGTGGAGAAGCGCTTCAACGACCGGTTGAGTCGCCGCCTGGACAGATCCGTGTGGACTATGTGCACGAGCTGGTATCGCTCGGCGCGCGGGTCGATCTCTACCAACTGGCCCAGCCCGACCTTCTTGTATCGCCTTCGTGCGCGCAGGCCGAAGCGGCGCGCTTACGTCCTGTCGCGTCCCGCGCCCGCGAACTCGTCGCGCAGGGGGACACCCGAGCCGGCCAACACCCATCTGGCCGACATGCCCTATGCCCCAAGCGGGGCCGATAGCGTCGACTAGTGGCGGCTCTGTTCAGTGACGGGTATCCGAGGACGGCGGGGAGTCGCCGACATTCGAGCGGCAACTGTGACCGCCGTTGACAGGGTGGTCACCGGTGTAAACGATGGGTGAAATCCTTCCGATAATGCGAGAAACAACATCAAGGGGGCACTCGATGACCAAATCGCCGTCCGGTTCGGCAAGCAAGTCCCGTGACCGGCTGTTGTCGGTACTACTGAATCCCCTCCCGCAGCGCGTCGAGCGCGCTATCCCGGAGTGCGTCGACGATGGCCGGTTCGCGAACTTGCCGCGCCGCCGACCGGTAGCGGATTGAAGCCAGTTATCGGCGATCAGGGATTGCTTCTCGTTGGCCTTCGCCCGGAACTTACCGACGGCACGCTCGGGGCAGAATGGTGATTTACTCGCCGCGCTATGTGAGGCGCGCGCCGAGGACCGCGAACGCTTCACTGATGCGGACAGCATAAATCACATGATCCTTCTGATGATGGCCGCTCATGACACGTCAACGATCACCACTGCCGCTGTGGCGTACTTCTTGGCGAAGAATCCTGAATGGCAGGATCGACTTCGTGCTGAGTCTGACCGTCTAGGCGACGATCTGCCGGACATTGAGGACCTGGAGGGGCTTACGGCGATGGACTTGGTCATCAAGGAGTCGCTCAGACTAGTTGCACCGGTACCGTTGGTATGCGTAAGACGGTGACCGACACCCTAATTGATGGCTACTACGTCCCCTCCGGAGTGCTCGTCGTCATCACGCCTGCGGTCAACCACTTTGCGCCCACAGTGTCGACCGAGCCGGACCGGTTTGACCCAACGCGACTCGAGCCGCCACGGCGCGAGGATCAGGCCCACCGCTTCGCCTGGCTTCCGTTCGGAGGAGGCGCGCACAAGCGCATCGGGATGCACTTCGGCACCTTGGAGGTGAAGGCAATACTGCACGAGATGCTGCGGGAATTCACCTGGAGTCTGGATGACGGCTACCGCGTTCGGTGGGACAATGCGTCCCTGCCTGTTCCCTGTCGACGGCCTACCTACTACGTTGTGTCGCCGATGATATCTAGGTCATTCCACGAGACTTTTGAGTGCTTAGCCGAGCACATCGCCCTTACAGGGCGCCGGCGGAATCGACGCAGTCCTCCAAGTGGCCTCGGAGATCCTCAACAAACCCCGGCGAACCGTAGTCGGCAAACCTACGCAAACTGCCGGAAAGGATGGTCATGCTAGAACCATCAACAGCCGTCGTCACAGGAGCAGGTCGAGGGATTGGTCTGGAGATCGCGAGACAACTCGCCGCTGCCGGTCACAAGGTTTTGCTCACGGATGTGGATGGCGACGCAGCGGAGCGCGCTGCCACCGAGGTCGGCGGTGGCGCTTGGAGCGCCACGCACGACGTACGAGATCCGTCGGGTCATCGGGAAGTCGCTGCTCAGGCTTTAGCCGCTGGCCCTCTGGCGGTGTGGGTAAACAACGCTGGGATCCTAATCGCGGGTAACAGCTGGAGTCACAGCGATGCCGAGATTGCGTCGATCCTCGATGTCAATGTACGAGGTGTCGTTGCGGGCTCACACGCGGCAGTTGTCGCTATGGGCGCGGGTGGGGGCGCGATCCTCAACATCGCGTCCCTCTCGGCTCTGGCGCCCATCCCTGGACTAGCGATGTACGCAGCAACCAAAGCGGCCGTATTGTCGTTCACCACATCGCTGCAGGGCGACCTTGACCATGCGGGATTGCCAATCCACGCACGGGCGCTATGCCCTGACGTGGTAAGTACGAAAATGGTCACCGACCGAGTTGCCGACCCTGGGGCGGCGCTTCTGTTCGCCGGACCGCGTCCAATGGATGCTGCGGCCGTGGCCCGCGCGGGACTCGAGTTGCTGGAGAGTCGCCAGATATTCCGGGTAGTTCCTAGGTGGCGTGGCGTAGTTGCGCGCACTAGCGATGCTGCGCCGTCGCTTGGATTGAAAGCTTTCGCGTTGATGCGCGGCGTCGGTGAGCGGCGCCAACGCAATCATCGTTGATGGCGGTGTCGAAGACGGAGGGTTTAGCGTGGGGAGGCTCGAGTTGTACCTGGTCAGGTTTTCGGTTCGCAGAGTGGTAAGTGGGGATCAAGCTGGAATCCCAGTTCCTGCAGCCTGTCATTGATTATCAACCAGGTTTGCCGTGTCAACCGAATGACGAGTTCGTCACGAGTGGAGTCGCGATGGTCCAGCCACCATAGGACCGAAGCGTCCATCAGGCCCATGATGGCGGCGACATTGCGGTCTGCCGCCTCTGAGTCCTCGCCGTAGCGAGGAAAGTAACGGGCACCCGCGACGGCGAGTTCGGAGGCGAATGCGCTGCTGCCGGGCGCGGTCTTCTCGGTGCTGCGCCGATAGTGTCGGTTCACCAGGAACCGATAGAGGTTGGGGTGCTCGTCAGCCCACATGACGTGCTGAGTGACCGGCGCGCGTATCACGTCTAGCGGCGATCCCTGGACATCCAGAGTTAGGCGAATCTTCGCAGTGAGTTCGCGGTGGACGTGACGAGCCACGGCAAGATCGAGTTCTTCTTTACTTGCGAAGTGGCGGTAGAAGTGTGTGCGTCCCAAACCGGCCTTGTCTGCGATTTGGCCCGTGAGTGCGTGGGGCCCGTTCTCTTCGATTGCGCTGAGCGCCGCTTCGATGATCTGTTCACGACGTAGTTCACGGCCCGGCAACCTACTGGCCGCGCGGCGTACCGCTGTGGTGTCCACCCAGTGCTGTCGCTCCACGATGTCACCGTAACGCCCCGCGCTCTGGAAAGTTCTGGGTACGTGTTGTACCCGGCGTGCGATTCGTGGTACACCATGTACCCACAGGCGAAGCGAGACCATTGCGGGATCGGTGCGCAAGCAAACACAGTGAGGACTTTGTAATGGCAGCCAACCGCTCTAGCTGGATGGACGACGACCTCGACGCACTGCGGGATTTGGCACGTACGTTCTGTGAGAAGGAGGTCGCGCCGCACAGTGCCCGCTTCATCGAGCAGCACCACGTGGATCGGGACCTGTGGACCCGGGCGGGTGATCTTGGGTTGCTGTGCATGTCAATCCCCGAGCAGTACGGCGGAGGTGGGGGAACGTTCGCTCACGAAGCAGTCTTGATTGAGGAACAGGCCCGCATCGGCGATTCGGCATGGGGCGCGCCGCTTCATAGTGGAATCGTCGCCCACTACCTGCTCGAGTACGGCACCGATGAGCAGAAGGAACGCTTTCTTCCCAGACTGGCAACTGGTGAGATGGTTGGCGCGATTGCGATGACGGAGCCGGGCACTGGCTCCGATCTCCAATCTGTCACGACCAAGGCATCGCGCGTTGGAGACGAATACGTTGTCAACGGTTCCAAAACGTTCATCACCAACGGCGCTCAGGCCGACCTCATCATCGTCGTTGCGAAGACCGACCCCAGTGCCGGAGCGAACGGAATCTCGTTGGTTTTGGTCGAAGGCGATCGACCGGGCTTTCGGCGGGGTCGGGTGTTGGACAAGGTCGGTCAGCGCGGACAGGACACCTCCGAGCTCTATTTCGAAGATGTGCACATTCCGGTTGAGAACCTCCTGGGTACGACTGAAGGCCAGGGGTTCATTCAGTTGATGCAGCAACTTCCCCAAGAGCGATTGATCCTTGCGCTTGGTGCAGTGACAGTACTAGAAACAGCGCTCGAGTTCACTGTGGAATACACCAAAGATCGGCATGCCTTCGGCAAGCCCGTCTTCGCCTTCCAAAACACCAAGTTCAAGCTCGCCGAGGTCGCCACCGACGCCCACATCAGCCGCGTTTTCATCGACGACTGCGTCGCCCGCCATCTGCGCGGTGAACTCGACATCCCCACCGTCGCGATGGCGAAATGGTGGACTACTGAGCGTGCGATGGTCGCCCTTGATGACTGCTTGCAGCTCCACGGCGGCTACGGCTATATGACCGAGTATCCCATCGGCAGGATGTGGGCCGATGCTCGCGTTCAGAAGATCTACGGTGGGACAAACGAGATTATGAAGGAGATCATTGCTCGGTCGCTTTAGATCGAATTCGACCGCTAGATTGGTTACGAGGGGCCGCGATAGCGAGGTGGCGTTCGCTTATCAAGTCGGTGGTGACTGTTCATTAGGCGGTGACTGTTCACTAGGCGGATACCCGGCGAGCTCGCTTCGAACGGGGGCCTTACTCGGCCGGCCTGGGCGCGCCGCGCCCGAGACAGGTTGACCTTGCGGCTGACGCCCTTCAGACGATATGCGCCGGCGGACGACCACCGGAGGCCTGCGTCGTCGTCGACGATCGCCCGCGTGGAGTCCCACCAACACTGCGCCTGGCCGCGCCGCCGCGCTCACTCGGCTGGCCAGGTTCACGGGGTTGCCGAACCAGTCGCCCGCGCGCGAGACCGCTGACCCGGACGCCACGCCAATCCTCAAGGAAGGCAGGTCATTTGCTGACGCGCTCTCGATCAGGTCCAGCATCGTCGTCACCAGCGGCGTCGGTCGTGATGAGACCAGCATGACCGCGCCCCGAGGATTTCACGAATCTCAACCGGTGGGTTGGCAGCCTCGCGCGGAGCAGTCGCGAGTCGATTCGCGAGCCTCTCCAAATCGTCGGGCTGAAGCTTTCAACATGTTCAGCGCGCGAAGCCACGCATCATCTCCGTGGCCTGCCCGATGCCTTCCGTGAGGGCCCGCAATATGGCGACTGTTTCGTCTGGATTCCGGTTTCCGTGCTCAGCTCGCGCAGAGAGACGTACCGTCCCTCATCACCCAGTACGCGGCTTGTAGGAAGAAGGAGAGGGGTTGGGGCCACCAGTCGGATTTGATCAATCGTGAAGCCCTGGGCATGCAGCCAGGCAATTAGATGAGTCCTTTCCGGGCGGCTGTCGCCCTCAAGACCGTCGTGCAGACATACTGAGCGAGGTCGTCTTCGTGTGTTGCTGACACCCTGGACCTGCTTAGTGCTGCGGCGTACCGGGACGCGGACAGGATGGTTCAGTGTTCACGCCGCGCACCTGGTGACTCGACGCGGGGACGCCGAGCACGGCGTGACCCATCGCAACGAGCAGCGCAGAGGTCTGTTCGGGAGCCAGGCCAGTGCCGCGGTAGTGCAAGATCGATTGAATGGCTCCGATCGCTCCATGAACCATCGCCCGAAGTTCAATCTCATCGACCGCGGGCCGCAATTCTCCGACGAGGTGTACCCACTCTTCTAGATAGAGTCGCTGCTTTCGGCGCAACCGGCTCTGGTGCTGATCCGACAGATTGTGCACTTCGCGGTAATACACCATTGCCAGCTCGCGTTGATCCATTACCAAGGCGACTTGGTCTGACACCAGCAGGGTCAGCGCCTCCGCCTCGTCGCGGGACTGCTCGACGATCGCCGTCGCACGCTTAAGGAGTTTGTCCACCACTCGCTCGAAGAGGGCCGCCAGTAGATCGCTCTTACTGTTGAAATGGCGATAGATGGCCGGCCCGACAACCCCTGATGCAACGCCGATGTCGGCCATGGAGACAGCGTGGTAGCCCCGCTCGGCAATCAACTCGGTGGCAGAGGCGAGAATCCGTTCCCGACGCTCGCCGCCGACCCGGGTACGTCCGGCAACGACCACCTTGTTCACTACTACCTTCCTTCGCTCGCAACCAGGGCTCGCGCAGCACTGCAGCGCCGGGAGCTACACTACGAACGTTAACACCTGCTCACAATTCCAGGTTGAGTTGAAATGTAGACGCCCAATGGCAGGTGGCTGGCGCCTGCGCGTGTGATCCCCATTCGTGGATGTGCCCGCTCATTGGCCAAGATCGGCAACCGCGTGGGCAGATCGTTGCGCCCTCTTTGGATGTCCAGTTCGGCAAGGAACTGGACAAAGCCATCTCTCCGCCTGCCGGACGCTGTTGGCGTCATCCGATCGTCATCACATCGTTCGGCAACACGGCTTTGGCAAAGGGGCTACGTCAAGCAGCAGGCAGAGGACGGCGACTTGATTGGCGATACGTCGACAGAGTGGCCCGGCTACTCCAAATTCGGGATTTGTCAGGTCGCGCTGAGCAAGGATTGCGGGATGTCGACGATGCGGGAGCGCAGGTACTCGCCCAAGCCCTTCGCCTGGGCATCCGGCCGGGTCGAGGATGCCACGCCTTCCCCCAGCAGCCCGTGCACCACAACGTTGAGCGCACGCAGGTTGGGCAGCTCGAATCGCTCTATGCGCAGCTGCGCAGCCTCCGGGCCGAGCAGCCCGCGCAGTCGCTCGACGGTTAAGTGCTCGCGCACCCAGGCATAGCCGGCGTCGTCGCGGGCCCAAAGACCGATATTGGCGTTGCCGCCCTTGTCGCCGGACCGCGCGCCCAGCACCGCACCCAGTGGCGCGCGGCACGTCGGCTCGGTCGGCGGCGCAGCGGCCGAGCTGCCCGCGACTTTCGCGGCCGGCACGCTACCGGTCGGCGGATCGGCGATCGTCCGGCGCTCACCGTCGGGCAGCACCACGACCTGCGTCACGCTCGACCGGGGCACGGCCGCTGGACGGTACACGCCGAACGCCGACTCCGACGTGGGTGGCGTGGTGGTGTGGAAGCCCGCGTACCCGGCCAAAGCGATCTCCATGATTGCGCTCGAGAACGCCCGGCCGACCTTGCGCGGGTCGGTGTCCTTGACCGTGATCCGCAAGTGCGCGCACGCCTGGTCGTTGGTGGGGGCGTCCGGTGTGTCGAAACGCAGAAACCGGACGTCGACCTCGGCGAAGGAGCCCCGGCCGCCGAGGATGTCGAACAGCTGCTGCTGCGCGAACGCGGCCTTCGCCTCCAGGTCCAAGCCGGTGAGCACCATCGTCATGGTGTTCCGGTAGCCCCCGACCTCGTTCAGCGCCACCTTGAGCGTCTCCGGTGGCGGGCTGCCGGTGACACCCGTGATCGCCACCCGGCGCTCGGCCTGCTGGGCCAGCGAGATCGTGTCGAAGTGAGTCACCACGTCGGGCCCCAGATAGGCCGGCTCGGCGATCTCGTAGAGCAGCTGGGCGGTGACCGTACCGACCGACACCAGCCCCCCGGTGTCGGCGTGCTTGGTGATCACCGACGAGCCGTCGGCCGCCACCTCCGCGATCGGGAAGCCCGGGTAGCGACGGTCGGTGATCTCGTCGAGGAAGGCGTAGTTGCCGCCCGTGGCCTGTGGTCCGCATTCGATGACGTGGCCGGCCACGACGGCACCGGCGAGCCGGTCCCAGTCGGTGCGCTCCCACCCGTGCCACCAGGCGGCCGGGCCGACGACCAGCGAGGCGTCTGTCACCCGTCCGGTGACGACGACGTCGGCGCCCGCACCCAGCGCTTCGGCGATACCCCAACCCCCGAGGTAGGCGTTGGCCGAGACCGGCTTGACCTCACCGACCGCAGGGGTGATCGCGGAGAGGTTCCCGCGCAAGTCGTCACCTTCGATGTGGGCGATCCGGACGGTGATACCGAGCCGGTCCGCAAGCTCGCGCAATCTGACGGCCAGCCCGGCCGGGTTGAGCCCACCGGCGTTGGCCACGATCTTGATACCGCGGTCGGAACAGGTGCCCAACACCTGCTCCATCTGGGTCAGGAACGTGCGCGCGTAACCGCCCGCCGGATCCTTCGCCTGGGCCTTCGCCAGGATGAGCATCGTCAGCTCGGCGAGGTAGTCCCCGCAGAGCACGTCGATGCTCTGCTCGCCCGTCCCGCCCTCGACCATCTCCCGCGCCGCGGCGATCCGGTCGCCGTAGAAGCCCGAGCAATTGCCGATACGGACCGGGTCCCTCACGACACACCTCCGTCGAACTGTCCTGCGGTGCGCCCGCCACCGGGAGGTCCGGCGAAGGCCTGCGCGATGGAGAGCCACTGGTCGGCGAGCGGACCGGTGACGTGCAGTGCGGTGTCGTCGCGATGCCTGCGCTGGGTGACGAGCAGGCAGAAGTCGTGCGCAGTGCCGGTGACCCGGTTGGGCACGCCGTCGGGGCCCCAGGTCCACAGCGTGCCCCCCGGTGCGGTGAGCTCGACACGGACGGGTTCCTCGCGCACCTCCAGGCCGTTGGCCATGTAGCTGAACGCCCGCGCTCCAACGCCGATGTGGGCGACGTGGCGCAACCGGGCCGAGGGCACACGGGTCACTCCCAGCGCGTCGGCGATGTCCTGACCGTGCGCCCAGGTCTCCATGATCCGCGCGGTCAGCGAGGAAGCCGCGCTCATAGGGAGGCCGAACCACGGCACCCGCATCGAGGGGTCGATCGCTGCGAAGGCAGCGACGAGGGCGCGGCGCGCGCCGTCGAACCAGGACAGCAGCTCCGCTGTCGGCATCGGCCGGTAGCGCTCGGCGATGGTGTCCGGGGAAATCTGGCCGTCGGCCAGCATGGGCAGCATCTCGGCGGTGAACCCGTCGGGGTCGGTGGCTGACCGCACCGCGGCGTCGTCGAAGAACGCAAGATGGCTGATCTGATCGCGGACCGCCCAGCCTGCCGCGGGGGTGGGCGCGTCCCACCCGGCCGGGCCGTCGGGCAACTCGGCGATCAGCGACCTCAGGTCGGCCGTCTCCGCCTCGATGTCGGTGATCAAGGACTCCATTGTCACGGCCACGGCTAACGTCCCTTCCAGACCGGTGTGCGCTTCTCGCGGAAGGCGGCGGGACCCTCTTGCGCGTCGGCGCTGAGGTACACCGGCTCCCATATCTGGTCGGCGAGGTCGTAGGCCTCCGTCAGGTGGTGCTCTGCGGAGAGGTATACCGTCTTCTTCGCCGCAAGTACCGAAAGCGGTGCGTTGGAAGCGATCCGCAGGGCGATCTCCTGCGTTCGGGCCCGCAGCTCCGCTGCGGGCACGACCTCGTTCACCATCCCGACCTCGCGGGCCCGCTCGGCAGTGATCGGGTCACCGGTCATCAGAATCTGCAGCGCAATCCGCGGCGGCAGCAGCCACGACAGCGGTACAGCCCACGGCGAGCCGCGACCTACCTTCACCTCGCTGACCGCGAACCTGGCGTGTTCAGCCGCGACGACGAGGTCGCACTGCTGGGCCAGCAGGAATCCGCCGGCGTAGGCGACGCCGTTGACCGCGGCAATAGTCGGCTTGACGACCTCGATGTTGCGCCCGAACTGCGGCGCGAACTCTGGTGGCGGAACCGTGAGCGCCGTCTCCGCCATCTCTTTGAGGTCCCCGCCGGCGCAGAACGCCTTGTCGCCGGCCCCGGTCAGCACCAGAACCTTGGCGGAGTCGTCGGCGTTGAAGCGGTGAACGGTGTCGAACAGTCCCTGCCGGACCGCCCCGTTGAGCGCGTTCCGCGCCTCGGGGCGATTGATCGTCAACCAGGCCACCCCGTCGACGACCTCGTAGGTGATCGCTTCCTCGCTCATCAATCCCCGTCCTGATCGGCACCCGCCCTCCCGATGTGAGGGCTCGTTCACTCGCAGTACGTTACCCGGCAGAATGTCGCGAGGACCAGTTGGTGAGCGAACGCGTTCCCTCCGGCGGCGCAACCCGACCGGCGTGGCCAGCTCCGTAAATGTGGGTTCGCCACCTCGTCGGCCGCATTCGGTTCGAGCGTGTCAACGGCGGGTGAAATCTGACCCCCTGGCGGCAGGCGAAAGTTGACCCCCTTGGGCCGGTTTGGTGATTAGT
>NZ_JBVAXQ010000024.1:0-20159 GCF_055419425.1 Mycobacterium sp. IDUB_21
GACTAGAGCCAGGACACCGGGTCAGGGGGTCAAAATTCAGTTGCCGCACCGGGGTCAGTTTTCACGTGCCGTCGACAGAGCGATTGACGAGATCGGATCCCAAGGCCTCAACACGGGGTTGCATTCGTACGTCAAGTCCTCGGCAAGAATGTGGCCCTCTTCGGCCTTTTGGGATTGGCACGCCGGAGGTGCTCCTTGCCACCGTTTCACCCTTGGCTCCCAGAAACAATCGGTGCCAAATGCTGTGAACGCATGAGTCGCCGCAGGGAACCGCTCGTCAGCGTCCGAGGACTTGAAAGCCTTCCCATGCTTGCCGGCGGTCGGCATGGGGATCGTTCTCTACCCGCCAAGCGCGATCGAAGACCAGGACCGGACGGGCGTCGCTGGTGTAGCGCGGCCAGCCGTCTCCTGGAACTCCGGTGCGTGCGAAAGCATCCCAGCGCCCTTGCATGTCGTCGCTCACGCGTAGGGCCGAGCGGCGATCGGCTCCGGCGCTGAGTAGCCGACCGAGCGGCGTGCGGTAGGCGTCGAACACCGCAAGAAGCTCCGTCGCATGGGTGGCACCCAGCCCGGCCCATTGCAGAGTTCGCGGGGCGAAGTCATAGCGGTACAGATATGTGGGGGCGTGCCGACTGTGGGAATCCGCGAGCTGCCACAGTGTCGATCCGAATGTGAAGTCGGCCCCCAGTCGGATACAGGCATCGGGGGCCGGATATTCGGGATAGGCAGCAGTAATTCGCTCGCGACAGGTGGGTTCCGCTCCCGCTAGTAACGCTTCGATCTTGGCTTCGTTCGTCGGGAGGAGTTTGAGGAAGCGAGTGAACAACCGGCCCTCGTCGGCGTTCGTACCGACGATCAGCGGCACACGGTACGCCTTGCCGTCGCGCATCGCTTGAATGGGCTCGGACGGTAGATAGTCGGTTCCGAATGTGCATCCCACCGGGTAACCGCCAGCAAGGTCCGATGCACTCGTGGTGAGCAAGCGATCGAATGCATTCACCAGTTGAGTCGGACGCGCCGCCAACAGGAGGCGGGCGGGCTCCCGCTCGTCGGCGCAGAGAATGGATGCGAACTTGGCGGCGAACTCCGCGGCCAGCTCCTGGGAGCGGGATAGCGCGCCGGCCGGACTTTGTGAGATAGCCTGTGCGAAAAGCCCTTTAGCCGCTGGCACGGCCAGCAAAGTGGTAACGGCGTGCGCGCCCGCGCTCTCTCCGAAGATCGTCACGTTATCGGGATCGCCGCCGAATGCCGCGATGTTCTCGCGTACCCACCTGAGCGCCGACACGAGGTCACGCAAGTAGAGGTTGTCGTCAATATGGATGTCTGCGGTGGACAGCGACGACAGGTCGACAGCCCCTAGCGCGCCGAGGCGGTAGTTTGCCGATACGTACACGCAACCGCTGCGGGCAAGCGACGCGCCATCATAGATCGGTGTCGCGGAACTGCCTAGGAAATACGCCCCGCCGTGAATGAAGAACATCACGGGCAGAGGTCGGTCCGAGCCGCCGTCGGGTGCAACGACATTGAGGGTGAGGCAGTCCTCGCTCATGGGCTGGAACTTGCCCGGACCGACGATGGTGTATCGGCGGGGCTGTGGAGCGCAGTAGCGGAATCGGTGGCAGGGTCGGACGCCGTCCCACGCTTCGACCGGCTGGGGAGCCTTGAACCGCAGCGCGCCGACTGGTGGCTTGGCGTAGGGAATGGAACGCCAGCGATTGACGCCGTCCCGCGTGAATCCTTCGATGGCGCCCGAGGTGAGTTCGGTGCGGACTGTCTTCGCTGGCATGTATCGACAATAGCGAATGACTATTCACACCAGCGCCCGGCTCTGCCGTTCAGTCGCCGTGTCGGGCACGGTTTGGCCTGCTACTGATGACTCACTCGACTTCGGTCAGCGGCCTCCACGGCCGTTCGGTGACGTCGTGGCTGATTCTTAAGCACCGGTTACTTCTTTTCAGAAGAAGAAGCTACCCATGACCGGCTATCTCCGGGCGTGCGGGGACATCCTCAGCGTTGTGAGCGTCGGTACTCGCTCGGAGAGCGGCCGGTCCATCGCTTGAAGGCGTGTGAGAAGTTAGCAAGATCGCCGTATCCGAGCTCGGTCGCGATCTGGCTTGCCGACATTGATCGGGTGATTAACAGCATCATCGCCCTCTCCCGCAGACACGACTGGCGCAACTCGCGAAAGGTGGTGCCCTCTTCGGCGAGCCGGCGTTTGAGTGTGCTGGTGGATACCGAGAGTTCGTCTGCGACCCGCTGGCAACTTCGCTGTCCGGGATCCTCGTCCAACAACCGTCTCACCTTCTTGGAGAAGGACGTGGCTCCGCTCTGCTCGTCGAGGGTTCGCCTCAGCTCGGCGACGGCGAGTCGATACGCAAGGGGATCGGAGAACCGCAACACATCATCGAGCGCGTTGACGGGAACATGAAGGTAGGACATCGGTGCGTCAAAGAACAGACGCCCGGCTAGTACCATCTCTGCCGCGAGTTTGTTCAGGGAGACCGGCGCTGACCAACTCAAGTGGAGCGTGACGGTCAGCGTGTCACTGACGAGCATGTCCAGCAGTCGTAACAACGCCGAGCCGGTATATGTGACTGCTAAGCAGTCCAGGGCCCGATCGCCTGTGTGCCCCCAGAGCCCGACGGTGAGACCTTGGTCGTTTGGACGGAATTGTGCATTGATCGCCGTGGTGATCAACGGTAGATAGGTGAGCAGCTCGACGATCTCGGCTACCGAGCCCGCGCTGACCAGCGGGACGCTCAACGGGCCGAAGGATGTCAACTGTGCCTGTCCGGCGAACGCGAAGCCGAGCAGGGTTGCCTGGTCGACGTCGAGATCGGGGTAGACCTCCCGGAACCACCGTAACGGGGCCTGGACATCGTGCTGCATCAGCGTCGCCTCGTCGGTTCCCTCGCGCGCCATGATGGTGCGAAGCCGCGCGACGGCGTCCGGGTCGAGTGCCTGGCTCTCCAGCATTTGCACGAACGCGACCGGAGGCACACCGGCGTTGCTGAACTTCACCGATCGTGCCCCCTGAGCCCAATCCACAAGTTCCTGATCCGCGCAAACATAGCGGAAGCGCTCGGATTGGACAATCCTGTTAACAAGTATTCACATTCAGGGCAACTTAAGAGGAGTCGGTAATGGCCGTTGTCACTTTTGTCTCCCACGACGGCGACAAGCACCAGGTGCCTCTCGATGAAGGCCAGTCACTCATGCAGGTCGCGACCAACAATGCAGTGCCTGGCATCGACGGCGACTGCGGAGGCGAAGCGGCGTGCGGTACCTGCCATGTGATCGTCGATCCGCAGTGGTCCGATCGGGTCGGCCTCTCCGGCGCCGTTGAAGAGGAGATGCTCGCGATGAACCCCGAGCGTCAGCCGACCTCTCGGCTGTCCTGCCAGATGCAGGTCTCTGAGGCGTGGGACGGCTTGATCGTCCATCTGCCCGAGTTCCAACTGTAGCGACGAGAGAGACGGATAAGACGTAATGAAGGTTTCTGAAGCAATCACCGAGAAAGTTCAGGCGACCATCCCGATGGACCTGCAGATTCAAGGCGCACACCTGTATGACAAGACCCGGCGTTTGGTGACCGGAACGAACGGGAAAAGGCTCTTCGCCGAGAGCCCCATCCCACCGGTCGAGGACGTCGAACTCGCCGACATCGATCTCAGCAATCCTTTCCTCTATCGTCAGGGGCGCTGGCAGTCATACTACGAGCGCCTGCGCAACGAAGCTCCGGTCCACTATCAGCCCAACAGTCCGTTCGGTCCGTTCTGGTCCGTCATGCGGCATGCCGACATCGTGGCCGTCGAGAAGAACCATGAGGTCTTCTCCTCCGAGCCCTTCATCATCATCGGGGCCCCGCCTCGTTTCCTTGATGTCGCGATGTTCATCGCGATGGATCCGCCACGCCACGACAGGCAGCGGGCCGCTGTCCAAGGGGTGGTCGCGCCCAAGAACCTGCGTGAGATGGAGGGTCTGATTCGATCACGCGTGCAGGAGGTGCTGGACAACCTGCCCGTGGATCGGCCGTTCGACTGGGTGCAGAATGTCTCGATCGAGTTGACCGCGCGGATGCTTGCAACCCTCCTGGACTTCCCGTACGAGCAGCGTCGCAAACTCGTCGAGTGGTCAGATCTGGCAACCTCGATGGAGCAAGCCAATGGCGGTCCCTCGGACCTTGACGAGACGTTCGCAGGCATGCGCGACATGGCGCGAGGTCTCAGCGAGCACTGGCACGACAAGGCGGCCCGGACAGCTGCCGGAGAGGAACCCGGCTTCGATCTGATCACCATGCTGCAGAGCAACGAGAGCACCAAGGATCTGATCAAACGACCGATGGAGTTCTTGGGCAACCTTGTGCTGCTGATCGTCGGAGGCAACGACACCACCCGGAACTCGATGAGCGGCGGTGTTCTCGCGTTGAACCGGTACCCAGATCAGTTCGAGAAGCTGAAGGCAAACCCCGACCTGATCCCCAACATGGTCTCGGAGGTCATCCGGTGGCAGACACCGTTGGCCTATATGCGCCGGATCGCCAAGGCGGACACTATGCTGAACGGGCAGTTCATTCGCAAGGGCGACAAGGTCGTGATGTGGTACGCGTCGGGCAACCGCGACGAGCGCGTGTTCGATCGACCCGACGACTTGATCATCGACCGGGCCAACGCCCGCAACCACATCTCCTTCGGCTTTGGCATCCACCGCTGTATGGGCAACCGGCTGGCCGAGATGCAGCTGCGGATTCTCTGGGAGGAGCTGCTTCCGCGCTTCGACAACATCGAGGTCGTCGGCGAACCCGAGTACGTGCAGTCCAACTTCGTGAGGGGTATCAGCAAGATGATGGTCCGACTCACCCCGAAATCCGCCACATGACGTTGGAGCGGACGCTCATCGTCGGGGCCAGCCATGCCGGGGCCCAACTCGCGGCCAGTCTGCGCCAGGAAGGGTGGACCGGTGAGATCGTCCTCATCGGCGACGAGGCGGCGCTGCCCTACCAACGCCCTCCGCTGTCGAAGGCATATCTGGCCGGGAAGTGCACAGTCGACGAGCTCGCGATCCGCAACGCCGAGTTCTACACCAAGCAGCGAATCCAACTCCTGGATGCGACGGTGGAGGCGATCGACCGCTCGGCGGGTCAGCTCTCGCTGAACACCGGCGACGCATTGCCCTACGACAAGCTCGCGCTGTGCACTGGCGCCCGCCCTCGTCGGCTCCCTACCCCGGGCGCCGACCTGGCCGGAGTCTTCTACCTACGCACCGCCGCGGACGTCGAGATGATCCGCGAGGCCACCAGCCCCGGGAGTCGGGCTGTGATCGTCGGCGGCGGCTACATCGGACTGGAGACGGCCGCCTCGTTGCGTGCACTGGGTCTGGAGGTCACCGTGATTGAGGCGACGGAGCGCGTCCTCGAACGGGTCACCGCGCCCGAGGTATCGGCGTTCTTCGACCGGATCCACCGGGAGGCGGGCGTCAACATCCAGACGGGCGCGCGGGTCGAGGCTCTGTCTGGCGACGGCAAAGTCGGCGAAGTAGTCCTGGCCGGTGGCGAATCGATTTCCGCCGACCTCGTCATTGTCGGCATCGGCGTTGAGCCGAACACCGAGCTCGCCGCTGCCGCGGGCTTGGTCGTCGACAACGGCGTCGTGATCGACGACCAAGCCCAGACCAGCGACTCCGCCATCGTGGCCGCCGGGGACTGCGTCAGCCACGACATGGCTCGTTACGGCCGCCGTATACGTCTGGAGTCCGTGCCCAGTGCGGCCGAGCAGGCCAAAGTCGCGGCGGCGACTTTGTGCGGGAAGTCCAAGAAGATATCAGCGCTGCCTTGGTTTTGGTCAGATCAATACGACCTCAAGCTCCAGATCGCGGGTCTCAACACCGGGTACGACGAGGTGGTCCTCAGCGGCGACCCGACCCGCGACCGCGACTTCACCTGCTTCTACCTGCGTGCCGGCGAGCTCATCGCCGCCGACTGCATCAATCGCCCCCGCGACTTCATGTTCAGCAAGCGGGTCATTACGCAGCAGGTCCCCGTCGAACGGGCCGAACTCATGCTCGCCGGCTCGGTCTGAGGTCATGGCTGCATGGGCGATGGGACGGCGACTGCGATTGCGACGCGTGTCTCGGAGACGAACGTCAGCGAGAACCGCCATCCAACTCCGCTGGCCGGGGACTGGCTAGCGGATGCCGCCGGGCACCTCGGCGGTGTTACCGCAGCGCATCAGAAGCTAGTGGAGGTCGCCAACAGGCGTGACGATTTTTGCGGAGGGAGCATCGTCTTGAGTCGATGCTCGCGACTGTTCTGTTCTGACAACGAGATTGGTGGAGATTGACGGTGGCGGTATTCAAGGACGAGGACGAGGTCTATGCCTTCTTGGGTGGGATCTTTCAACGGGGCTTGGAGAAGGAGGGACTGGCGGACAAGCTCGCAAATTCGGGTGTGGTGTTACGGGTGCACTACACCGATCCGGACGCGGTGGTAACGGTGGACATGCCGAAGAAGGTGGTGGAGACCGGAGCGGCCAGTACCGCGGTGCCCAACGTGGAGTTGTTCATGTCGGCGGACACTGGAAACAAGTTCTGGCTGGGCAAGGTGAACCTGACGATGGCGATGGCCAAGGGGACGGTGCGGGCAAAGGGCCCGGTGCCGAAGTTGATCAAGTTGATTCCGCAGGCCAAGAATCTGTTCCCCGAGTACCGGTTGATGCTGCAGAGTCAGGATCGGCAGGACCTCATCGATGCGTGACCGTCGCCTCATCAAGGGTTGTCGGGCGGGCTCTCGATGAGGAGCACGATGCAGGACGTTGCGTTGACGGTGCCCGCGATCGTGGCCCATGCTGCGGCAGTCCATGGCGATCGCGAGGTGTTGACCGCACGCGGACCCCAACAGATCTCTGGGGTGTCGTATCATGAGTTGGGGCAGCGTGCGGCGCGGTTGGCGAATGCGTTGCGCGAGATAGGCATTTGTGGAGACGAGCGTGTCGCGACGCTGCAGTGGAGCAACCAGGAGCACCTGGACTGTTACGCGGCGGTGCCGTCGATGGGTGCGGTGCTACATACGTTGAATCTGCGGCTGCCACCTGAACAGCTGACGTGGATCGCCAATCATGCCGAAGATCAGGTGATCATCGTCGACGGTACGGTGCTGAACCTGTTGGCGGCGGCGTTGCCGTCGATGACCTCGGTGCGCACGGTGCTGGTGACCGGCACGGGTGATCTTACCGCAGTGCAGGGCTGCGGAAAGGACGTCCTTCGCTACGACGATGTGGTGGCAGCCCAGCCGAGCACGTTCGACTGGCCCGACGTCGACGAGCAGTCGGCCGCAGCGATGTGCTATACGAGCGGTACTACCGGGCACCCGAAAGGCGTTGTCTACAGCCACCGTTCGACGTGGTTGCACTCTCAATCGGCGTGCACCTCGAACGCCTTGGGCATCGGTCATGACGACACGGTGTTGGCGATCGTTCCGATGTTCCACGCTAATGCCTGGGGGTTGCCGTATGCGGCGATGATGGCGGGGGCGCAGCTTCTGCTGCCTGACCGTTTCCTGCAGGCGGGGCCTTTGGTGGAGATGATCGAGGCGGCCCGGCCCACGATGGCGGGCGCTGTGCCGACGATCTGGACCGATGTCTTGCACTACCTGCGCGACAATCCCGGCCACGACGTGAGTTCGCTGGAGATGGTGGCGTGCGGTGGTTCGGCGGTTCCGAGGTCGTTGATGACTGCCTATGACGAACTGGGCATCCGAATCGTGCAGGCCTGGGGGATGACTGAGACCTCCCCGCTGGCTGCGGTCGCTCTGCCGCGGAACACCGAAACCCCGGAGAGGTCCCTTTACCTGCGGGGAACCCAAGGCAGGGTAGTGGCCGGTGTGCAGGCGCGCATCGTTGATGACAGCGGTGCAGAACAACCTTGGGACGGACAGGCGGTTGGGGAGATTCAGATCCGCGGCCCGTGGATCACTCAGTCCTATTACGAGCATGACAGTCCGGCGGTGTCGCCGGACGGGTGGTTGTGCACCGGGGATGTCGGGACGATCAGCGCCGATGCGTTCATCACTCTCACCGACCGTGCCAAAGACGTGATCAAGTCTGGAGGAGAGTGGATCTCCTCGGTGGAATTGGAGAACGAGTTGGCCGCTCACCCTGCGGTACGCACCGCCACGGTGATTGGAGTGCCCGACGACAAGTGGCAGGAACGACCGCTGGCAGTGGTGGTCCTGGCCGCTGACTGCACCGCCACCGCTGCGGAGCTGGCCGAGTTCCTGCGTGCGCGGGTGGCCAAGTGGTGGCTACCGGAACGGTGGGCGTTCGTCGCCGACGTTCCGTTGACGTCTACTGGCAAGTTCGACAAGAAGAAGCTGCGCCGCCAGCATGCCGACGGTGAGCTCGCCGTCGAGACGCTGGCGTGAACCATCCACTGCTACGGAAGCACCGACGTTGAGGAGAGGACACACATGAAAACACGCGCTGCCGTGCTCTGGGGCTTGGGAGAGAAGTGGGAGGTTGATGAGATCGAGCTGGATCCGCCCGGTGCGGATGAAGTGCTGGTCCGGTTGACCGCCAGCGGGTTGTGCCATTCAGACGAACACCTGGTGACCGGCGATCTGCCGTTTCCGCTGCCCGTCGTCGGTGGTCATGAAGGCGCCGGCACCGTGGTCGAGGTGGGTGCAGGTGTCGAGGACCTGGCCGAGGGCGATTCGGTCATCCTGACGTTCCTGCCGTCTTGCGGGCACTGCTCTTACTGCGCGCGCGGGATGGGAAACCTGTGCGACATGGGTGCGGCGATCATGATGGGACCCCAGATCGACGGCACCTACCGCTTCCATGCCCGCGGCGAGGATGTCGGCCAGATGTGCTTGCTGGGCACGTTCTCGGAATACACCGTGGTGCCGAAGGCCTCCTTGGTCAAGGTTGACCACGGGACACCGTTGGACAAGGCGGCCTTGATCGGTTGCGGTGTCACGACCGGTTACGGCTCGGCGGTACGCACCGGTGAAGTGCGCGCCGGGGACACCGTGGTCGTGATCGGCGCCGGCGGCATCGGCATGAATGCGATCCAAGGCGCCCGCATCGCTGGCGCGTTGACCATCGTGGCTGTCGACCCAGTGGAGTTCAAGCGCGAACAAGCTGGCGGTTTCGGCGCGACGCATGCCGTTGCCACCATCGATGAGGCCTGGTCACTGATCAGCGACATCACCCGTGGCAAACTCGCCGACGTCTGCGTCTTGACCACCGACGTCGCCGAAGGGGCCTACACCGCTGAGGCGCTATCACTGGTCGGTAAACGCGGCCGTGTGGTCATTACCGCGATCGGACACCCCGAAGACACGTCGATGTCGGGCTCGCTGCTGGAATTAACGCTGTATGAAAAGCAGATCCGCGGTGCCCTCTACGGCTCGTCCAACGCCGCCCACGACATCCCGCGGCTCGTCGAACTCTACAACTCCGGACAACTCAAACTCGACGAGCTGATCACCCGTGAGTACACCCTCGATGAGATCAATGAGGGCTACGACGACATGCGGTCAGGCCGCAACATCCGAGGACTCATCCGATTCTGACAGAGCACCGAAAGCAGGGAAGCGCAAAACGGCACCAAGCGAGCTCAGTACAACGATGGCGATGCTGCGGGTCAGGGGCTCTCACCGTTGACGCTTTGATGCGGGATAGCGATCGAAAGCAATGTTTCCCATAGTCATAGGCGGTCGAGCTGCGCGGGTGAGATTGGCTGCGGTCGACCAGTTCTGGCACCTACCGCCAGCCGCGACGCCTTGATGGAACGTAGCTTTCGATGAGTCTTAACAGTGCTATTGGACAAGAGAGGAAGCGGCGATGGCGAGGATTGAAATTCCCTATCCCCACAGGAGAGGAGGGCACTGTGGTTCCGGTGCGCTGCGTGACCTTACTGAATGGGCACAACTAGGATGGGGGACAGAAACACTCAGTGAAGGATTGGTCTTCACCCTCGGCGGAGCCTTGGACTTCTCGTACGTCCGCTCTACGCAATTGTTTCCCCAGATCTACCTAGTAGGACGAGGAAGCGACCTGGAAAAAGACTACCTCTCCCGAGTTGGTGCAAACTGCGTAGTGCGATCGACCGATGACGCAGACGTGGGATGGTCATTTGTTACCGACGAAGTCGACAAGGGCCGACCCGTCATGGTCTGGGCTGACATCGGCGAACTTCCTTACCTGCGCGTCCGATTGCACATGAGCCGTCACGACATCGTCATCACCGGATATGATGACGAACAAGGGGTTGCCTATGTGGTCGATAATGACCGCGAGACCACCCAAACGGTGGCTTATGACGACCTGCGCCGGGCGCGGTCCTCGGTAGGGTTCCCTACACCGACCCGGCACACCACATATCACGTCGACTGGCCGGAGCGAGTGCCCGACCTTGGGCCGATTGCCGCCACTGCATTAGCCGCGAGCGCAGCTTTCATGCGCGGCGGTGCCGTAGGTGCGCCGCTACTGCGCATCGAGGCAGCTGAAGTCGAGGCTTCCGGTTTGAAGGGTGTGCAGGAGTTCGCCGATGACGTACGGCATTGGCCAACGGTGTTTGATGACGACGCCCTGACCGCGGCATTGTTCGGGCTCGGGGCGTTCATCGAGAAAGCCGGAACCGGTGGCGGGCTCTTTCGTATGCTGCAAGCACAAGGTTGCCAGAATATCGCCGATCTCCTCGGGGACGCCGCCGCAGCCGAAGCGGCGGCCGCGGCCCGACACGCTTCCCAAGCGTGGTCTGAGCTTGCGGCCGCAGCCACCGATGCCGGCACATCGCTACGGAGTCGTAGTCTCGCTGCGGCCAAAATCGCCGCGACGATCCCGGACTCCGAAACACGCCTCGTCGAAGCCCTCGAAACGGCCAGTCGATCCGTTGGCACTGTCGATACCGGCCTCGAGGCTTATCTGAAAGGCTATCTGTGAGCGACACTTCAAACGAATCGAGTTTCCTGGAGACAACTGGGTTCCTCGATTGGCAGCACGACGATGTACAGCGCTTCACCGAGGACGCGGTCGGTGACGTTCGTGACCCTGTGCAGAAGGCGAGGTTGATCTTCACCGCTGTGCGGGACAGGATTTGGTACGATCCCTATAGCACCGACGACGATCCCGAGCATTATCGGGCGAGCTATGTAGCGACAGCGTCGAGGGCGTATTGCATACCGAAGGCGGTGCTGCTGACCGCGGCAGCTCGTGCGGCGGGCATTCCGGCCCGGCTCGGATTCGCGGACGTGCGCAACCATCTGCAGACCACCACATTGCGTGCCCGGATGGGAGGTACCGACGTGTTCGTCTACCACGGATATAGCGAATTACAACTCAACAACCGCTGGGTGAAGGCCACTCCGGCGTTCAATGCCGAGCTCTGCGCGCGATTCGGTGTACCTCCGATCGACTTCGACGGCCACACCGATGCGCTCCTCCATGCCTACGACGGTGGGGGAAGCCAACACATGGAGTACCTCAACGACCGCGGTTGGTACCACGATCTCCCCTTCACCGACATCGTTACAGAGTTGCATCACCGGTACGGCCCGCTCATGGCTGGCGCTGGAGCCCAGCGTGACGCCTTCTCCCAGGAGTTGTGAGGCGCTGCGGACTGTGTGCCAGTTCATTGTGACGCGATCTGGCCGGCTATGAATACACTGCAGTCCAAGGGATTACGGGCAGGACCAGATAGCCGACAGTGTCCTAATCGGAAGGTGTGTCGCAGCGATGATCTCGGCGGGCTAACGAGTCCTACATACATATCTACCGGCGATCAGCCCAGTCGACGCCGGCGCAATTCTTCAGTCGTGTGGTGAACCACGCGCTACGAGGGTCTATTTAGGAGGGTTTCGTCATCGAAGAGCAAGCGGAAGAAGATTCGGCCATCGCATGGTGGCATAGCTTTCAGGATCGTGCTGTCGCCGCCGACGGCGACTACCTTGATGCGCACCACCCGTGGTGCCTTGGTTGCGGCACAGACAATCCGCACGGTCATCGCCTGCGAGCGCGTCGGCATGGCGACGGGGTGGGTGCCAGGCATATCTTCGACGGCAGACATCGCGGCGCACCCGGTATCGCACATGGCGGCGCAGTCATGACCGTACTCGACGACATGGTGGGCATGTTGCTGTACGTCGTCGGTGAGATGGCCGTCACCCGCAGGTTCGATACCGAGTTCTACGCGCCGGTGTTGCTGGGGGTCCCCTACGAGGTCAGCGCGGAGCTCGTGTCCAAGACCGGCCGGAAACTCGAAGTCCGGACAGAATTGCGCGAGGAGACTACCGGTCAGCTAGTCGCGTCCGCCTCAGGGTTATTCGTCGTCGTCACGATGGCGCACTTCACTAGTTCCATACAGAAGGCGACTTCGACACCCTGCATTGTGCGGTCACCCAGGGAGGGAAGATGCTGAGCACCAGCCTTGGAGGTGGCGCACGGCTGGCCGCGCGCGTTCCACGTCTCTTACCCCGCTCGACGCAAACATCATCAACGCACTCATGTACCTGGTCGCCGAGGATCACCTCCACCAGACGGCGGCCACGGGTCAGCGCCGTCGTATTCGACGGCCCGCGCCCGCGCACAGGAGACCGGTCATGAGCACCTACGGCCTGTCGGTTCTCGGCGCCGATTTGAAGTCACTGGCCCAGACCGCACACGCCGCCGACGCGGCCGGGTTCGACGCCGTATGGGCCTCGGAGTTCTACTCCCGGTCCGGATCGATCTCCATGGCAGCGATGGCCAACTGCACACAGAACTGCCGGATCGGTTCCTCCATTCTCTACGGCGTCGGCCGAAGCCCCCTGGTGCTGGCCACCGAGGCGCGCGACCTCGACGAACTCTCCAACGGACGACTGGTGCTGGGCATCGGCAACGGCACCAAACGGATGATGAGCGACTGGCACGGCGTGCCCGACACCTCCGCACCCGCGCTGCGGATGGAAGAACTCGTGATGCTGCTGCGCCGGATCTGGAACCTGCATGAAGGCCCGATCCATCACGAGGGCCGTTTCTACAGAATGAGTCTCACCCCGACCGGCGACGTGGGACCCTCCAGCCGGGCGATCCCGATCGTCACTGCCGGTGTTCGGCCCCGGATGTGCGAGGCGGCCGGGCGGGTGGCCGACGGCCTGGCCGGACATCCCCTGTTCACCACCACCTACGTCGAGGAGATCGTCCGGCCCGCTATCGCCAGGGGTGCCGCGCACACCGGCCGCGACCCCAATGACGTGGAAATTATTTCCATGGTGATGTGCGCCATCCACGACGACGCCGAGGTCGCCAGGCGCGAACTGGCGCAGCAGATTGCGTTCTACTCCTCGGTCAAATCCTACGAGACGGTACTTGATGTGAACGGCTTCGCCAGCGAAGGCCGAACCATCCGGGAAGCATTCGCCCAGCGCGATTTCCCGGCGATGTTCGCCGCGGTGTCCGAGGAGATGATCGACACCATGGGCGTCGCGGGGACGGCACACGAGGTCCGTGAACAGCTGAGACGCTACGACGGCGTCCTCGACCACATCATGCTGTATTCACCATCGGTTGGCATCGCTCCCGAGCGCGTGCAGCAAAACCTCGACAGCATCATTCGGGAATGCTCGCCCGCCTCGATGTCGCCAGGGCAGTCCGGTCCACGTTCAATCTGATCCACGCATTGCCGCCGAAGTTGACCCGCCGAGGTGAATGAGTGAGCGACAGTCAGCCAGCGCCGGTCCCTGACGATGACGTGGACCCGCGGCGAATCCGGTCTCGAAATCGACTGCTGGATGCAGCCGCGACCCTTCTGAGCACTGGCGGCGTGGAAGCCGTCACGATCGATGCCGTCACCAAAGCGTCCAAAGTGGCCAGAACCACGCTTTACCGCCATTTCCAAAGTTCGTCGCACCTGCTCGCAGCCACGTTCGAACGCTTGCTTCCCCAGGTGACGACTCCGGTACCGACCAGCGGCCCTCTGCGTGACCAGTTGATCGAATTGCTAAGCCGCCAAGCCGCTCTTTTCAACGACGCGCCACTGCATGTCACGACGCTGGCATGGCTGTCCCTTGGTCCCACCGGCCCGACGAACGAAGCCGATGATCGACACACATCCGGCGCGTTGCGGGCCCGAGTCGTCGACCAGTACCGGCAACCGTTCGACGCCAACTCTCTAGCCCGACGGCGCAAGCCGAGTTGGAGAACTTCGACCGAGAACTGGCGCTGTGCCAACTGGTCGGCCCACTGGCGTTTGCCCGGATGACCGGCATTCGCGCCATCACTCACGACGACTGCGTGAACCTCGTCGATGGCTTTCTCGCCGCCCACTGCAAGAGCGACGATGGCGAGACCAAGCGCGTGAAGGCCGCCAGTCTGCATGCAGGGCGACCGCTCGCATAGCCCTCTAGCACAACGAGTTTCACTGCGCCCAGTCTGGCTGGTCTTCGAACTTTCCTCTGCACTCCAGTCACGTCGGCGATGGCACCGGCGAAATGTTCGCCGTCACTCGCTAGGGGCCGTGCACGCAGATCGCAGGCATGCCCACGACGACTATGTCGGGCCAGGCGACGTGAACCGCCTCAGCGTTCGCAGTGCGGTTGCTCGCGTTGAGACCCCGTAGCACTTTCGTCAATGGCATTGCGGATCGATGCGTGTTTATCGTCCGACGAAAAGTGATCGTGCTGGCCCCAGAGTGCAAGAGGTGTGTCGGAATTGGAGGAACTGGCTGGCAGGGATGGCTTGGTGGCAAGCGGGGCGGGTTACTCGGCAGTGACGACAGCGGCCGGGGCGCGCCATCGGAAGTGACGCTGAGCGACGCGCGGAACTGAGACGAATGTGGCTGTGGTCGTGGACCAAACCTCGTGTTGCTTCGTAGGTTGTCGACATGACTGCTGTGTCGAAACTGGAGGCGCGTCGTCGCGCCGTCGAGGCGCAACGCCGAGCGAACGAAGTGCGAGCGCAGCAGGACCGTGCCAACGCCGATGACGCGACCGCCGTTCGGGCGTTGATCGGACGCCTGCAGGATGTGGACGAATGGCAGGCCCGTCGCGTCGCGCAGTCTCGCCAGCAAGCGGAGGCGGAGGCGCAGCGCAGGCGCAGCCGCTATTACGCGGAAGCCTGTGCATCGATCAAGGACATGCGGGAACGTGGCGCGACGTTGGCGGCTATCGCCGAGCTGGTCGGTGTTGATGTCAGAGAGATACGCGCGCTGCTGCGCAGCAAGGCGGCGAAAACCGTTAAGAAGCAACCGGCTGCGCGCGCTGATGCATGGCGCGACGCTCGTGTGGACACGGAGTGGCCGCGGTGCGTGCGATGCGATGTGTTGATGATGGATCCTGAAGACAGGCCACGTCGCGGACGCCGCCGGCTCTACTGCTCGGACACGTGTCGGCGCGACTCATCTGCTGCACGCATGGCTGCCGAGCGCCACGGAACGCCGATCCGCGTCGTCGAGGTGCCGAGGGCCGGTTCCGCGACCGACCTCGCCCTGACGCCTGAAGATTCACCGGCTCCTGTCCCTGTCAGCGCGCTCGACGCCGCAGACATTGCCTCCCGGGACGAGCGGGCGCTGTGCACGCTGCTAGCGAGGCTCACGGAACGGGCACGGCACAAGGACCTCGACCGAGCGACTCTGACGGCGGCGCGTGATCTCGCCAAAGCTGTTTATCCGTATCGCGCCTGAACGGCTCAGCAACCGTATCGATCATCTGGTCGTCAACGCCCGTTGTGCCCGCGTGATGCGCGCTGCGTAACCTGGGTCACGTGGCAGATAACCCGCCAGGCAATCGATGTGCGTCCTGCGCAACATCGGCATCGGCGTTGCCGAGCGCCCTAGGGCGGATCCGTCGCCAGTGAGCGCAGTCGCTCGTAACCTGCCTTCTGACTCCGCGATCCGGCCGGGAGCGGACCGCGGCGTGCTTCGATAGGTACGTGGGGCCACCCTGTCCGAAATCAGCTGTGCGATTGGTGAGGCGGACACCCCGAGTGGGTCTATGCAAACCGTCCGCGCTCGAGAGTCGGCGCTTCGATGGGTACCGACGCGCGATAGAGTCGCACGGGGCATTTGTCGACCGTGAGGAAATGGATTGGTTCCCAAGTAATCCCGGCGGCGTTCAATGACTTCCGATGGGACTTCCATTCGTCGCGAAGCGGTTTCTTCTCCGACGGTCCGAAGCGGACGTCTGTCAGCACGAGTAGTCGCACACGCTTCGGATACAGTGTGGTCCCCTCGACGATCTCCAAACGAAGCTGTTCGACGTCATCGCACCAGTCCTGCGACTTCTTCGCCTTCGAAATGAGTTTGCGCAGAGCTTCGAATACCGGACCGGCAAGCGCATCGTGCACAGCAGGCCGGCCAAGTTTGCTGGCAAGGCGCTGTCCGAGAATGAGCTCGTCCTCAATCGAGGCGAACCCCACGACCGGTTCCTGCGCAGCGAGCAAACCCTTGCTGACCGGAACGATCGCGCGCAGGTCCACGGCCGAAACCGCTCCAGGAACCGGAGGCTCACTTAGCCAGACGTAGTCGGAGAGCTGATGGTCTTTGATCTGCTGGACCTTCTCCGTCGAAAAGACTGAGATGTCGCGTACCGGGCATGCCTGCACCAGCGGATGCCGCATCCCGGGACCGCCCGCAATGTCGCAGGTCTGTGACACCACCGCGGCATACCCGCTGTCGCTCAATGGTGCTGACCGAGCACGCACCTCACCCAACGCTCCATCGGCAGCGGGTTCTCCGGTTACAGGGTCATCTACCCACGCTGGGACGATCCATGCGCCGCGATCCATCGGGAGAAGATGCCCTTGCCGCCACCGCTCCAGAGCGAGAAGCGTGTGCGGGGGCCATCGCTCCGGCAGGAGTCGATCAATAGTCACCGGGCGAATCCGTCCTCGACGTTCTCGGTCACCACCGGACCACCGGTTCGAATGATCGGTGTCTCGACGTGTTCGGCGATCCCCTCGTATACCGAAGTGCCGATCTCTCGCCGAGGGAACGGCGTCCGATCCACAGCCAGGTCAACGAGGTCGTCGAACCGGCCGTCGAGTAGTGCGGAGGCTCGCTTCTTGTCGGCACGCAGCCACCTGTTCATCGGCTGGTCCAGTGTGCTGCGGAGGTCGTCGACGGCGTCCGCCAACTCCCACAGTCCACCCAAGCTGGCTACACGGGGCCGGCTGGCGGGGGGCTTTGCCGCCCACGAGTGGAACGTGCGCTTGTTGATGCCGGTGGCCTTGAACATCTCCTTCTGCGTTAGGCCCAGTTCGGCTCGGATTCGTTCGAAGGCATCAAGAACGTCGACCGTCTCGTCGACCTGTTGCTCGTCGGACAGCACCGTATCGATGAATGTATACGGCATCGTCAACCACAGCGCCGAGCCCGGAAGGTTCATCTGCCCGTCGAGACTCTTGAAAACTTCGACGCGAACCTGATCCCATCCGCACGGGTCGAGGGCTCCAGAGAAATGCGCGACGACATCCCGCAACCCCGGCGATGAACTCATCTCCACGAACGTGCTGGACCAGAGTCCGTCCTCGCAAGGGGCCGGGTACAGGCCCTTTTGTGCTCGGGCCCAGGAAGGTGACCGGAGCACGCGGGAGCCGGTCGGCTGCTGCTCCATGATCGTCATTTCGCGCTCCCTTCTCGAAGCTCTTTCAGGTAGGTATCGGTAACCGACGCCTGAAAAAGTGACAACGAAGTGCGGTTCAGCCGCTCCGCTGAGATGACGACCTCTCGCACGTCGAACGTGAATGAGGAGTGGCGGAACACGTCCGTATCGAGTAGATACTGCACGCACTTGCCCGAATCATCGCGAACTGGTCCATGCCGCAGCAACGCGCCGTGATGATCATCAAGCCGGATCTCCACCTGCTGTTGAGCACCTCGAACACTGCCGCCGAACACTGGGTTAAGCACAGGGCCCAGAAGGGTGTCGTCGATCCGGCCACGCCAAGCCTCTGCAGAGTTGAACCCACTGTCATGGAAGCGGTCGACGTACCGCAGACCGATGCGGTGCACCAACGATGGCTTGACTAACCGTCCGAGAGATTCGACCAGAACGGTTAGCGGAGCCTTCATGCTGGTACGCCACCGCTCGTAGCGGTTGACCTGCATGATCAGGATGTCGGGCATGAGCGTGACGTGTGCTCCGTCCGCGGAAGCAATTTGCCACCCACTGGACTCCGCTGCCACCTGGGCAACGCCGTTGGCCCCGAAGTCGATCCTCATCTGCTGTTGAACGGTGGGTTGAATGCTCGGGAAGTCCACCCCCGTGTTCTCCACAAGGTCGTCCCGGAAAGCAGCGGCGACCTCCGGTGTGATCTCGTCGGTACGGGCGGTATACCGGATCTCGATCACTGCGACTTCGAGGGGAGCGTTTCCGAGCAGGGTCGGATCGGCCGAGGGCAGCCCCCCCAATGGAACGTCCTCAGCTGGGCGAAGTGTGTGTGGATCGATGGTCATACTGTCCTGTCCATAGAGATGCACCTTAGATGCACCTACCGACAAGTGTAGGCGCTATCGTCAGAGATGAGGAGCAGGAGAGGCAGCGCCCCCGGTCCGGAAATAGCGAACGCGGCTTCAAGGGATCTATGCGCCGCTCGATCGCATCTCGTCTGTCGACACGGGAGTGCGAAAGGCCATTTCGAAGCGGATGGTGCCGCCGCAAAACGGAACCTACCTAAGAACGGCTTAGGCGCAGTGTGCTGCTCTGCCGCCGTTGGGCCGGCCCGCACGCCGTCAGAGAGCCATTTGCCCTTCCAACACCGTGGGCTGTCAACGCGGCGATCTCGGCAGGTAGGCCAGCCGCGAACCGGAGCTCCAGCTCGTCGAGCACGTCCCGACGCGCCGCTGTAAGTAACAGAGCTGAATCGTCACGATGGGGGAGAACTCCGTGATCGCGCACATAGCAATCTGTGACGGTATCGATGAGGTCGTCCAGTGAGCTGGTGAGAAGGAGCGCGTCGTCGCCGGCGTGGCTCTCTGCGAACTCCTCGCAACGGTCGCTGGACCATGTTGCCGGATAAGTAAGTTCTGACAGATACAGCTGCTTGATGGCCGCCTCCAATCGGCCGGACCACCCGTAGTCAGGCCAGTCGTGGATGACCGCCTGGGCGATCGCCTCGAATTGCGCGCTCACGGACACCAACTCCTCACGTAGAGGGACGTGGTGCTGATTGTGCCCGAAAGGTCCGGCGCAGCCGTGACGACGAGCGCGGTCATGAGGCCTCGACGTCGAGATTGTCGCCCGAATGCTTGTTCGGGATGGTCTGGCGGGGCGCCGGCAGATCTTGAACAAAGGACGACAGCTCACGCGGAGCCGAAATGCGCGAGGGACGCGAGGATTGCGAGGGTTGTTTGGCCGACACATCTTTGTAGGGCGGATAGATGGTCCACAGCAGCACGTTCCGATGATTTCGAGCGCCATCGTCTTCGATCGCCCAACCCAGACTCCGGAGCGCAGGTGCGTGCCGTCGCAGGACGGCTGTGACATCCCGGCCGTTCCGAGGCCACTCCTTTGGTCTGCGCCAGGTGTCGCCGGTCGGCGTGACTGTCGCCAGCAGGTCGCCGCCGGACTTTCCGATGAGTGGTTCCCGGATGTGCAGCCTTAGCTGTTCGATGAACGGGTCGGCGGACAGGCTGTCCTCGGAGAGTTGACTGGCGCGTGACAAGTAACGCCGGAAGCCATGGGTCGACAGAATCTCGTCAACGGCCGCCAGCGTGCGACTGAAGTCCGCCATCCGTGGCGACACGTCGACCGAAATGGTTTCCAGCCGTTGATGAACCACGGCGGCCAGATCAAGAAGCCCGCCCAAAATGCCTGGTAGAGCCGTGCGCCACTGTTGTCGCATCGTGGCTTCCGGTTGTCGCATGTGGCGATCAATGCGTCGCAGGTCGACTGTCGCCAGTCGCTCCGCGAGGTCGGGTCGCACTGCGCCGACGTCGATGCCGTTGATGATGACGCACCGCCGGAATTTGATCACCGCGAGATCGGAGTCCGTGTACAACGCCCGTTTGACGTTGCCGTCGCCTGTGGCGGCACGGCACAGGGAATCCGACAACCAGGGCGGAATCGTCGACAGATTGTCCAAGGCAACAACCCACGACCCGGACGCCGCAGTGAGCCGTCCCGGTAAGTCCGGAGACTCCCGATCTTGGGAGGATTCGAGTTATGGGACGTGCAAGCAGGTATCCCG
>NZ_JBVAXQ010000025.1:0-13911 GCF_055419425.1 Mycobacterium sp. IDUB_21
TCTGTCGGCGGACATGAAAAAATGCCCACAGGCGGACATGAAAATGCCCATTCGCGGCCAATAAGACCTGCCCACCGGCGGACACGAAAGTGCCCGCTGGCGGCCATGAATCTGCCCAGACCTGTTTGATGCCGTGCGGCGCGTCAGCGCCGTGGCGGCCTCTCCTGCGGTTTCGATGTCGATGTCCAGTCGAGCCGAAAACCGCAGGAGAGACCTACGTGAAGTCTGACGGAGAACTCATGGAAATACTCAATGCCTACGACCTGACCGGGTCCTACCGGGCCGCGGCCCAGTTGTGCGGGTGCTCGCATCACACCGTGAAGAAAGCGGTCGAAGACCCCAACGCCGGGTTGCCGCCGGCGACGCGGCGGGCGCGGATGATCGACGACTGGTGCGACCTGCTGGAAGCCTGGGTGTCTGATTCGAAGGGAAAGATCCGCGGCGATAAAGCCCACGACAAGCTCGTCGCGTTGGGGTATACCGGCACCGACCGCACCACCCGACGAGCCTTGGCCGAGATCAAAGCCCAATGGCGACTGGGCAATTCCCGGGTGCACCGGCCGTGGATCACCGAGCCCGGACTGTGGCTGCAATACGACTTCGGCGACGGCCCCCTGGTGGCCGGGCGCAAAGTCGTGCTGTTGGTGGCGTGGCTGGCGTGGAGCCGCTACCGGGTGGTGATCGCGTTGCGCGACCGCACCGCACCGAGCGTGTTCGCCGGGCTGGATCGCATCTTCCGCATCGTCGGTGGCGCCCCGACCTACCTGCTCACCGACAACGAGAAGACCGTCACCACCGGGCATATCGCCGGCGTCCCCGTTCGCAACCGCGCCGCGGTCACCTTCGGCCGCTACTACGGCATCTCGGTATTGACCTGTGAACCGGCTGACCCGGCGTCCAAAGGTGGGGTGGAAAACGCGGTCAAACTGGCCAAGGCCGACATCGTTCCCACCGAGACGAACCTGCTGGGCCAGTACGACTCGTTCGCCGACGTCGAGGCCGCGTGTGCAGGGTTTAACGCTGAGATCAACGCCCGGGTGCACCGCAGCACCGGCCGCCGTCCGGTCGAGATGCTCGCTCAGGAACGGCCCGCCCTGCACTCGATTCCCGATCTGCCCCACACCGCCGCGTTGGGGGTGACCCGCCGGGTTCCTGACAACACCCCGATGGTCACCTTCGAGCATTGCCAATACTCTGTTCCGGCAAGACTATTGGGGCAGACGGTGTGGATCCGCCACCACGCGGGCACCGACGAAGTGGTGATCTGTGCCCTCGATGACCGCGGTCCTGTCGAAGTGGCGCGTCACCGCCGCGCGCAACCGGGCAGCCCCGCCATCGACGACGCCCATTTCCCCGAGCACCGGGATAAGGTTCCCGGGGACTACCGGGTGCGGGCCCGCACCGCCTCCGAGCAGACATTCCTGGCCCTGGGCCCGGGCGCAGCAGTCTGGCTCAAAGAAGCCGCCGCCGTCGGCACCGAACGGATCCTGCAGAAGATGGCCCACGCGGTCGAACTGTCCGCGTTGGCCGGCCGCGCTGATGTCGACTGGGCTTTGGGGCATGCCGCCGTGCACGGCCGCTTCGCCACCGGCGACCTCGACTCCATCCTCGCGGCCAAAGGCCTGGACCTGACGCGTCGCGGCGCGGGCGAAAACACCTCGCTGGCGCAAGGCACTGGTGGATGGAATCTGTTCGGCGCCACCATCATCACCACCGGCGAGGCGGGCACCGCATGACTACGACGATCGCTGCGGCGCAGTTGCCGGCCGAGGTGGAATCGTTGATGCGGGCGCTGCGGTTGCCGCACGCCCGGGCGATCGCCGCCGATGTGCTGGCCACTGCCCGCGCGCAACGCTGGGACCCCACCGAGGTGATCAAAGCGCTGCTGACCGAAGAAGCCGCTGGCCGAGCCCGCTCCATGCTCGCTGCCCGCCGCAAAGCCGCCGGCTTTCCCACCGGCAAAACCTTCGATGCGTGGGACCCGGGCGCCTCCTCGATCCCACTGCCCACCCAGCAAGCGTTGCAGACCCTGGAATGGATAGGGCGCCGGGAGAACCTGGTGGTCTGCGGGCCCGCCGGCACCGGTAAGACGTTCTTCCTCGAAGCCCTCGGGCAGAAAGTCATCGAAGCCGGGATGCCGGTGGCGTGGTTCACCCTCGAGCAGATCGGGGTGCTCGTGCGGGCGCACCGCGCTGATGATTCCCTGGGCAAGGCGGTAGCCAAGATCGTGCGTGCTGAGCTCGTGGTCATCGACGACGTCGGACTTCTTCCGGTCGGAGCCGATGCCGCTGAAGGGCTCTACCGCATCGTCGAGGCCGCCTACGAACGCCGCTCGGTGGCGATCTCGTCGAACCTGCATCCGAGCGGATTCGATGACCTGATGCCCAAGACGTTGGCCACCGCGACCGTCGACCGGCTGCTGCACCACGCGCACCTGTGCCAAACCAGCGGCGACTCCGTGCGCCTGGCCCAAGCCCTGCACGGGAAAGGAGTCAAACCCTTGAGCTGACAACGGCCACACCGACCAGTGGCGGACACACCCTCATGGGCAGATTCGTGTCCGCCACTGGGCAGTTCTTATTGGCCACCAACGGGCAGTTCTCCTGTCCGCCCACGGGCAGTTTCAGCTGTCCATTGACAACCGTCTTCTCCGAGACTTGCCAGCCCAGATCACGCAGGTCAGCGACCAGCCGCGGCGAACCATGCAAACCCTTGGCCTTGGCAAACGCCTCAGCCACCGCGGCGTCGAGCTGCGCGCGGCGCCGCTCGGTGGCGGTGTGCAACCCATCGGCGGACTCAGCACGGGTGATCCACTTGTAGAACCACGACACGCTCACACCCAACAGCACACACGTAATCGTATGCGGCACACGGTATTTGGTCCTCTGGTCGGCGATGAAGCGTGCCACGCTCACTTCGTCGCCTCCTTCACCCACAGGACCACTGATCGCTTGAGGACATCACGCTCCATCCGCAGCTCAGCGTTCTCGCTGCGCAGGCGTTTGAGCTCCTCGACATCGTCGCGGGTCAACTCGCCCCGGCCCTCCCGAGCCTCGCGGTCCTGGGCCACCCAATTGCCCAAAGTGCCCTCGTGGATCCCCAGGTCCCGCGCCACCGCAGCGATCGACTTACCCGTCTCACGCACGATCCGAACAGCCCCCTCACGGAACTCCCGGTCGTACTTCTTCCGTTTCTCTGACATCGCTACTCCTTATAGCTGATGCCTCCACGGTCTCGGGGGAATGCCGTCACTGATTCGGTCTATGAGTGGACGCAACACTGGAGGGTTGCCCGCTTGCTCGATGTGCCCGAACGCGACCTGCTCGGGGTGCGCGACTGGCAGAACGCCGGCCACTTCGGCGAAGCCGAGCGGGCGGTACTGGCGGCGACAGACGAGACGTTGCGTGACGGCACCATCTCGGATGAAACCTGGGCTGAGTGTCAGCGCGCGTTGCACGGGGACCCGGCCGTCCTCGTCGAACTCGTCGCCGCGATCGGGAATTGGAGATTGTTCTCAGCGCTGCTGCGGTCCTTGCACGTGCCGCTAGAAGACGGCCTCGAAGGATGGCCCCCTGACGGAGTTCGACCCTCCGTTGACTGAAGGGTGATCGGCTCGCCATGTCGACTCCGTGCTATGACTCTGCCCCTAGCACCTGTTGGTCGGGATCTGACGATGTCGAACGGTCGGGCGGTTGCATCTGCAGACGGCGATTCCACCACCGAGGATTGCGCCGGGCCTGAAGACTGAGCCGACGGAATTCCATCCGCTGCAGTCGAAGGAGAACTGGAACACCCAGCAGCGGGACGATCGCACCACGGACCGCACCTCGGCGACCATTCTCCAGCAATCCGGCTACAGCACTGAGCCCCGAAATGTAGAGAATACCGTTGTAAGGCACCAGGATTGGGCCGCATAGTCCTTCGCACTCGGACAGGCTTGGCACACCAAATCTCCAGCGCTTCGGCCAGTGTATGAAGTGAGCCAACACGGTCGTCAGGAACAGGCCGTTCACAACACCGAGGACAGCCTCGTGACGCTTATCGGCACGTTCCGCCATGCGAAGTACTACTGCGGTGCTCATGCCCCAACCCGTCGCTGCCGGCACCGGACCAATCACCGACGCGAACGGCATCGCAACTCCGGACAGCAATTCGTAGAAGACATGCGCGCTCGCTGACACGGCGCCAACTTGTGTGCAGATTTGCCGGGACGTCTTCGGACGCTGACGGGACGGCGGTAATGGCCCTTCCGCCCGCATCAGCGGAATGCCTGAACGCGCGATGCGGCCACGGCGCAACGCACTTCTTCGTGAAGAGGTCGTTCCATATGGCGGCTTTCACCACAAAAGTACTTGTCGACCTACACGTTACTCCGTAGCTGTTGGCCGCCATCGGCGTCGAAGAGTTCCTTGGTCCAACGTTCGAGGATTTCTGCGCTATCCCAGTCGTCGGGATGGAACCCGGCGTGGGTGTAGGAACGGAAGCGCTCAATCGCTGCTCGGCTGAACAGCGGGTTATGACGGAAGGCTCGAAGGCTGCGCAGCAACCGCACCGGGTTGTAGGCGGCACGATCGCCGGCCAGAGAGCGGGTGGTCTGGATGACCAACTCGGTGAACAATAGGAGACTGGCGATCCGCATTCCCCAGACCCTGGTGCGTTCGCTTCCACCGACAGTCTCGTAGACATCGAAAGCGACGGCCTTGTGCTCGCATTCCTCCAGTGCGTGCCAAAGCAGAATCGGCCGCACCTCGGTGTAGCCGATCAGTTCTTGAGCTTCGTCGCTGGTGAGAATGATCTCGGCGAATGTCGCCGTGTAGTGCTCGAGGGCTGCCGTCACAGCCAGGCGCATCTTGGGAGAAAAACGCTTCTCGAGTCGGCCAACCAACTTCTTGATATGCCGATCGATCCCCTCGGTGGGATAGCCCATCGCTTGAAGGCGATCGTTGAGCAGCCGATGCTGGTGCCGGTGGGTGGCCTCTTGAGCGATGAATCCCTTGACCGCCTCCTTCAGGTCAGCGTCGCTGATGTGGTCCCGGTACTCGCGGACTGACCGGATGAAGAAGTCTTCGCCTTCGGGGAACGTGGCCGACAAGGTGGACACAAAGTGGCTCATCACCAAGTCGCCATCGACGAAGTGCTGCCGACTGGTCCCAGCAGGCATGTCGAATCGGACACGGCGGGGCTTCGGGACGACCCGCGTGGTGGGCCGTGTGGACGAATCGTCGCTCATGTTGTTCTCCTGTTGTCATGGGCACTGATGATCTGACTTTACGCCTAGTCAGAATTAGATGGCAAGCTATGCGTTGTGCGATCGGTGCGGGTGTACAGCGGGATGTCCGCCGAGGAGCGTCACCGGAACAGGCGCACGCGTCTCATCGAGGCCGCGATGGAGTTGATCGGCACGCACGGCGTTGCCGCCGCCACGGTGACTGCCGTATGCGCTGAGTCCGGCGTGACGTCACGCTACTTCTATCAGCATTTCCCTGACAGAGACGCCCTCTTGCGAGCTGTCTACCAGCAGCTCTACGCAACCTTCCAGGAGGTGATAGTTGACGCGATCCCCGATGCCGGCGCCCCACCCGAGGTGCTCGCGTACGCGCCGATCCGCGGGCTGGTCAGCATGATCAACAATGATCCTCGACTGGGTCGGATCTTGTTCGTGGAATCTGCAACGGAGCCGCTGCTTCGGGAGTTACGCAGCGACATGATGACCGGTTTCACCGACCTCGTATTGCGTGAGGCCAGACTTCACCTTGACATCGCCGACTCCGCAGTGGGCGTTGCCCATTTGGCCTCGACATTGGGTGTGGGTGGGTTATTCGAAGTCTTGCGCCGCTGGCTCGACGGAGAACTCGAGTTCACCACCGATGAACTCGTTCAGCACTGCGCAGGTTTCCTGGGCAGCCTCGGCAGCTATGTGCTGCTGCAGAACGCAGTCGAGTCGGCCACGACCAAAGCCAAACCTCAGAGTTAGCTTCTGGCGCCTCCCGGCCGCGCTTCGCGAATGTCGAGGTGCCTCCGCTTGCTTCATTCCGGACTGAACACATGAACGCCGCTGTACAACATTAGAGGCCAGCGTCGTCGACCAAATAACGTTCGGCGAGCGTCTCGGCAAGCCGACTCGTGTGCTCCACGATCTCCCCCTGGATGACGTCAAGCAAACCTGCATGCCATGCGGTGATCAATTCGACGAAGCCACCAACGGCCACCAGTGTGTCCATCCGAAGGGCGGTTTCATCGGCTTCCGGCCTCAGGTGTGGCTCACTGGCTGCGATCACCAGGTGTGTCGCCTCCTGCAGTGCGACAGCGCGCCGATCCTGAAGCGGGGAACTGCCCACGTGTTGAGCCAGTAGAATCTTCGCCCTGCCCGGATCCTCTGCAATCCGGTCGACGACCGCGGCGATGGTCACGCGGATGGTCTCCATCGGCGGCTGCCCGATGCGTTCTGCGAGCGTCGCAGAAACCTCACCGAGCATCTCGTTGCGCACGCCGTCCCATGCAGCGACAAGTAACTCGTCGCGGGTCTTGAAGTCTTCGTAGAAGTAACGGTCGTTCAGGCCGGTTTTGGCGCACACTCCTCTCATCGTGACTGCTGGCCAACCGCTTTCACTCCAGATTTCCGTCGCGGCATCAATGAGGCGCTGACGGCGCTCCGCCCGGCGTTCAGCACCGGTACGCCCGCCCCATCTCTTCGACCGCGTCCGCACATGTCCATCTTGGCAAACCACAGTAGGTCGCAACACTTTGGTAGCATCCGCCCCCAATGGGGGCGCGTGCCACCATAGGACTCCGCGGAGGGCAGCGATTGACGATCAGAACGCTCAAACTTCGAGTTCTCAGAGACGTGGCAGCGGCTATCGTCATTCCCGCCCCCAGCAGTGATCGTGCGGCACTGGCGACGGTGGCGGTAGGAGGCGCCCTGCACGCCGTGCAGGTATTCGCGGCCGACTGGCCCGCTGCAATCCCGTAGGGAGTCGACTCATGACGCTCTTGAGCGAGGCCCCCACCGGTCGCCGTCACCACTTGCACTACGTGCGGTAGCGTACCGATACCGGCAGTATCGCTACCAGTGGAGGCCAAGTGACCGACGGCAGTGCAGATGCCCCAAGCCAGGCCAAGCGGCCTGGTCGGCGCGCCAACGGATCCACCGATCCGGCCGACACTCGCGAGTACAGCGAACGGTTGGCGACCCTGGCCCGGTTCACCCTCCGACACAAAGCGCTCGTCATCGGGGTATGGCTAGGCGCCGCGGTGGTTCTCGCGCTGCTGTTCCCACAGCTGGAAACCGTGGTGCGCCAACAGTCGGTGGACCTCATTCCTCGCGACGCCCCGTCCTTGCAGACGGTTGACCGCATGAGCGCCGCGTTCGGCGAAGAAGGCTCGAAAACCATGGTGTTCGTCGCCATGGAAGACCCCACTGGCTTGACTCCAACTGCACGGCAGCGCTACGGCGAACTCGTGCGCCGGTTGCAGGCCGAGGGCGACCACGTCCTGCTGGTGCAGGACCTGCTGGCCGATCCGATTACCGAAGCTCAGGCAGTCAGCGCCGACCGCAAAGCCTGGTATCTGCCCGTCGGTGTCACCGGCACCCTCGGAGACCCCACGGCAGCCGAATCCTTGAACGCGGTGCGCGACATCGCCGCGGAGGTGTTCACCGGATCGACCACGACCGTCCAAGTGACGGGACCACCGGCGACCTTCAGCGACATGATCGCCTCCGCCGAGCACGACCTGCTGTTGATCTCGATCGCTACCGCCGGCGTGATCGCCCTGATCTTGCTGATCGTCTACCGGTCAGTGTTCACCGCGCTGTTGCCACTGCTGGTAATCGGGTTGAGCCTGGCGGTTGGGCGCGGCGTGCTATCCGCCCTCGGCGAGATGGGCATGCCGGTCTCCCAGTTCACCGTCGCATTCATGACGGCGATCCTGCTCGGCGCCGGAACTGATTACACAGTTTTTCTGATCAGCCGGTACCACGAGCAGCGCCGCGCCCAAGTACCCGCCGATCAGGCGATCATCCACGCCACCGCCAGCATCGGGCGCGTCATCCTGGCGTCCGCCGCCACCGTGGCACTCGCGTTCTTGGCCATGGTCTTCGCGCGGCTCAGCGTCTTCGCCGCCCTGGGCCCCGCGTGCGCCATCGCCGTGCTGTTCGGATTTCTGGCGACCGTCACCCTGCTGCCACCCGTGCTGTCGCTAGCCGCCAAACGCGGCATCGGTGAACCCAAATCCGATCGCACCCGCCGCTACTGGAACAGCGTCGCCGTCGCCGTGGTCCGCCGTCCGGTGCCACTGCTGATCGTCAGCCTGGCCATCCTGCTCGCCCTATCGGCAGCCGCTGCGACCATCAAAATCAGCTACGACGACCGCAAGGGACAACCAGACACCACGGCCAGCAACCAGGGCTACCAACTTCTGGACCGCCACTTCCGCAAGGACGTCGTCATCAGCGAGTTCCTCGTCGTAGAGAACCCGACCGACATGCGGACCGGGAGGGGGCTGGCCGATCTCGACGAGATGGCCTCTCGCGTCTCCCAGATCCCTGGCGTCACCAGGGTGTCCGGAGTCACCCGCCCCACCGGGGAGCGCCTCGACCAAGCAGAACTGGCCTGGCAGAACGGCCAGATCGGCGACAAAATGGCCGGCGCGGTCGCCGAGGGCAACTCACGCAAAGACGACCTCGCCAAACTCACAGGCGGCGCCGACCAGCTCGCCGACGGCCTCGCCCAACTCGATGGCACGGTGCGCACCGCCCTCGCGCCACTGGCCGGAATCCTCACCCAAGCTCAATCCGCGGGAACTCAGGTCAACCAGTTCCGCCCGCTGCTGCAACAACTTTCCGCCACCGCCCCCGCCGTCGACCAAGCCATCCAATCCGGCCCAGGACTGCGACCGCTGGCCAACCAGGCGCAGAACGCGATCACCCAGCTCGATCCACTCGTGGGCGCGCTCAACACCTCACCGTGGTGTGCCGCCACCCCGCAGTGCGCCCAAATTCGTGACCAGGTGAAGATTTTGGTCAGCCTGCGCGACAGCGGATTCTTCGACCAGATCGCCGACCTCGGGGACCGCTACGATCCCGCGACCAATGCCACCGTTGGTGGCACCCTCGCCAACGTCCAGAACGCAGTCGCCTCGCTGGACAAGGCATTCGGAGCCCTGGGTGATCCCGACGACCTGGCCACCAACCTCCGCCGACTACAGGAGGGAATCGGACAGCTGGCCTCCGGCGCTCAAGCACTCGCGACCGGTGTCCGCACCCTCGCCGACAGCAACATCGAAATGCTGTCCGGTATGAGCCAGATCGCCACCCAACTACAGAATTCCTCACGCGCAGCGGCGGACTCCGACTCCTCGAGCGGTTTCTACTTGCCCGCTAATGCATTCGAGAACCGGCAATTCACCGATGTTGCCAAGCAATTCCTCTCACCGGACGGCAAGACCGCGCGGTTCATGATCGAAAGCAGCCACGACCCTTACAGCGTCGAAGCCATGGAGCTCGCCAGCCGCATCACCGACACCGCCAACACCGCACGACCCAACACGTCGCTCGCCGACGCCACCGTATCCGTCGCCGGCTTCCCCGCCGTCAACTCCGATATCCAACGATTCCTATGGGCCGACTTCGCACAACTGGCCGTCGCCACCATAATCATCGTCGGCGTCATCCTGGTCCTACTGCTGCGCGCACTCCTGGCGCCGCTCTACCTCTTAGGCACCGTCGTGCTCAACTACCTCGCCTCGCTCGGCATCGGCGTTGTGGTATTCCAATGGGGACTGGGCTACGAAATCGCTTGGCCCGTACCATTACTGGCATTCATCATCCTCGTCGCCGTCGGCGCCGACTACAACATGCTGCTCGTCTCACGGCTCCGCGAAGAATCCGGGACCAACATCCGCGTCGGCGTCCTGCGCACCGTGGCAAACACCGGAGCCGTCATCACCTCAGCTGGTCTGATATTCGCCGCCAGCATGTTCGGCCTCATGGTCGGCTCAGTCGCCATCATGATCCAAGCCGGCCTCATCATCGGCTTCGGATTGCTGCTCGATACCTTCCTCGTGCGCACCCTCACCGTGCCCGCCATCGCCACACTGTTACGCGAAGCCAGCTGGTGGCCCACCAAAGCAACGCGGACCCCAGTAGCGGACACCGCCACGCAGAAATAATGAGCAACGCGCTACTAGTGGAAGCGAGGAATGCGAGGAACGCGAGGGCCATTCGCAGCCGTGATCTTTGGTTACGGATCCGTCGTGATCTGGCGTTGCAAGCCCGTCGAGTAAGCGTCCATGAACTGCTGCAGCTTTGCGTTCAGGCGCCGCGCATAACCGACTGGATCGTCTTGGTAGCCCACCTGCGTAGGGGGTCCGACCAGCCGTTCCATGCCAGTGAATCGCGCCAGCACGCCGACGAATGCTCAGTATTCTAGAGCCGCGAGCACACCGTCACACTGAAATATTCGGTCGTACCGGCCCGAAGTTCGTTGGCGCAGAATTCCTTTGTCCACCAATTTTGTGATGGCGGTGTTCGCTGCCTGGTAGGAAACACCGTGCAACGCTGCCGCAGCCGACGCCGTGATCATCGGGTAACCGATCAGGTCGTCAGCGATCCTGAGCGAGACCCCTTTGGCTCCGCGCAAGATCACCTGAAATTCCTCACGGAGCGCCAGGAGCTTGTCCACTCGCTCAACGACTTCCAAGGCCTCGGCATGGATGGCCGCGGAAACGAAGCACACCCAGCTGTCCCATCCACCGGTCTGCGACACGCGCAACAATCCGTCCTGATACTCGGTGCGGTGTTGCTCCAGCCACGGTGAGATGTTCAGGACCGGAAAACGCAGTTCACCAGCACTCATCAACTGCAGCGCCATGACGAGACGCCCCAGCCGGCCGTTGCCGTCATGAAACGGGTGCAAGGTCTCGAACTGATAGTGCGCGACCGCTACTCGGATGATCGTCGGTATTGCGCTGGGTTCCCGGATCCAGTCCTGCCACAGCCGCAACCCGTCGAGCAGCCGATGATCAGCCGGAGGCGGCACGAACCGAGCCGACGTGACACGCCGATTGCCGAGTCCGATGAAAACCTGAGTGGTGCGGACGCTGCCCGCGTGCGAGCCATCACTGGCGGTCCCACGCAGGAGTTCGCGCTGTAAATCCTCGAGCATCCGAACCGATATCGGTTGCCCTTCGGCCACGAGTTCGTATGCCCGCTCAGCTGCGGTGACGTAGTTCCTGACCTCACTGACCGAACTGGTGAGCTCCTCAGCTTCGAGTGTCGGCGGACATGAAAAAATGCCCACAGGCGGACATGAAAATGCCCATTCGCGGCCAATAAGACCTGCCCACCGGCGGACACGAAAGTGCCCGCTGGCGGCCATGAATCTGCCCAGACCTGTTTGATGCCGTGCGGCGCGTCAGCGCCGTGGCGGCCTCTCCTGCGGTTTCGATGTCGATGTCCAGTCGAGCCGAAAACCGCAGGAGAGACCTACGTGAAGTCTGACGGAGAACTCATGGAAATACTCAATGCCTACGACCTGACCGGGTCCTACCGGGCCGCGGCCCAGTTGTGCGGGTGCTCGCATCACACCGTGAAGAAAGCGGTCGAAGACCCCAACGCCGGGTTGCCGCCGGCGACGCGGCGGGCGCGGATGATCGACGACTGGTGCGACCTGCTGGAAGCCTGGGTGTCTGATTCGAAGGGAAAGATCCGCGGCGATAAAGCCCACGACAAGCTCGTCGCGTTGGGGTATACCGGCACCGACCGCACCACCCGACGAGCCTTGGCCGAGATCAAAGCCCAATGGCGACTGGGCAATTCCCGGGTGCACCGGCCGTGGATCACCGAGCCCGGACTGTGGCTGCAATACGACTTCGGCGACGGCCCCCTGGTGGCCGGGCGCAAAGTCGTGCTGTTGGTGGCGTGGCTGGCGTGGAGCCGCTACCGGGTGGTGATCGCGTTGCGCGACCGCACCGCACCGAGCGTGTTCGCCGGGCTGGATCGCATCTTCCGCATCGTCGGTGGCGCCCCGACCTACCTGCTCACCGACAACGAGAAGACCGTCACCACCGGGCATATCGCCGGCGTCCCCGTTCGCAACCGCGCCGCGGTCACCTTCGGCCGCTACTACGGCATCTCGGTATTGACCTGTGAACCGGCTGACCCGGCGTCCAAAGGTGGGGTGGAAAACGCGGTCAAACTGGCCAAGGCCGACATCGTTCCCACCGAGACGAACCTGCTGGGCCAGTACGACTCGTTCGCCGACGTCGAGGCCGCGTGTGCAGGGTTTAACGCTGAGATCAACGCCCGGGTGCACCGCAGCACCGGCCGCCGTCCGGTCGAGATGCTCGCTCAGGAACGGCCCGCCCTGCACTCGATTCCCGATCTGCCCCACACCGCCGCGTTGGGGGTGACCCGCCGGGTTCCTGACAACACCCCGATGGTCACCTTCGAGCATTGCCAATACTCTGTTCCGGCAAGACTATTGGGGCAGACGGTGTGGATCCGCCACCACGCGGGCACCGACGAAGTGGTGATCTGTGCCCTCGATGACCGCGGTCCTGTCGAAGTGGCGCGTCACCGCCGCGCGCAACCGGGCAGCCCCGCCATCGACGACGCCCATTTCCCCGAGCACCGGGATAAGGTTCCCGGGGACTACCGGGTGCGGGCCCGCACCGCCTCCGAGCAGACATTCCTGGCCCTGGGCCCGGGCGCAGCAGTCTGGCTCAAAGAAGCCGCCGCCGTCGGCACCGAACGGATCCTGCAGAAGATGGCCCACGCGGTCGAACTGTCCGCGTTGGCCGGCCGCGCTGATGTCGACTGGGCTTTGGGGCATGCCGCCGTGCACGGCCGCTTCGCCACCGGCGACCTCGACTCCATCCTCGCGGCCAAAGGCCTGGACCTGACGCGTCGCGGCGCGGGCGAAAACACCTCGCTGGCGCAAGGCACTGGTGGATGGAATCTGTTCGGCGCCACCATCATCACCACCGGCGAGGCGGGCACCGCATGACTACGACGATCGCTGCGGCGCAGTTGCCGGCCGAGGTGGAATCGTTGATGCGGGCGCTGCGGTTGCCGCACGCCCGGGCGATCGCCGCCGATGTGCTGGCCACTGCCCGCGCGCAACGCTGGGACCCCACCGAGGTGATCAAAGCGCTGCTGACCGAAGAAGCCGCTGGCCGAGCCCGCTCCATGCTCGCTGCCCGCCGCAAAGCCGCCGGCTTTCCCACCGGCAAAACCTTCGATGCGTGGGACCCGGGCGCCTCCTCGATCCCACTGCCCACCCAGCAAGCGTTGCAGACCCTGGAATGGATAGGGCGCCGGGAGAACCTGGTGGTCTGCGGGCCCGCCGGCACCGGTAAGACGTTCTTCCTCGAAGCCCTCGGGCAGAAAGTCATCGAAGCCGGGATGCCGGTGGCGTGGTTCACCCTCGAGCAGATCGGGGTGCTCGTGCGGGCGCACCGCGCTGATGATTCCCTGGGCAAGGCGGTAGCCAAGATCGTGCGTGCTGAGCTCGTGGTCATCGACGACGTCGGACTTCTTCCGGTCGGAGCCGATGCCGCTGAAGGGCTCTACCGCATCGTCGAGGCCGCCTACGAACGCCGCTCGGTGGCGATCTCGTCGAACCTGCATCCGAGCGGATTCGATGACCTGATGCCCAAGACGTTGGCCACCGCGACCGTCGACCGGCTGCTGCACCACGCGCACCTGTGCCAAACCAGCGGCGACTCCGTGCGCCTGGCCCAAGCCCTGCACGGGAAAGGAGTCAAACCCTTGAGCTGACAACGGCCACACCGACCAGTGGCGGACACACCCTCATGGGCAGATTCGTGTCCGCCACTGGGCAGTTCTTATTGGCCACCAACGGGCAGTTCTCCTGTCCGCCCACGGGCAGTTTCAGCTGTCCATTGACATTC
>NZ_JBVAXQ010000026.1:0-9714 GCF_055419425.1 Mycobacterium sp. IDUB_21
GCGGGTCAACATGGAGGTGGCCTCGCATACCGCGTTCATGGATCCGATCCTGGATGAGTTGCGGGCGGAGCTGGCCGGCCTGGTTGCCGCTGCCCCGCAGATCCCGTTCTTTTCCACGGTGGTCGACCCGGCCGGGCCCACTCCGAGCTTGGATGCCGACTACTGGGCCGACAATGTGCGCCAACCCGCCCGGGTCGGTCAGGCCATCACCGCCGCAGCGCAGAACCACGGCACCTTCATCGAAATCAGCCCCCACCCGATCCTCACCCACACCATCGACGAGAACCTGGAGACGGTCCCGCACTGCAGCGTCGCCACTTTGGTGCGCAACGGCGACGACACCGTCGAGTTCCATCAGCATCTCAACAGCGCGCATCCGGTGAGCCCGCGGGAACTGCCGCATTCGGCCGAGCCGCACCCGGTGCTGCCCGGCACGCCTTGGCGGCACACCCACCACTGGCTGGAGATTGAAAACTCCGTTACCGCAGCAGAATCCGCGCCGCGATCCGGAGTCCTGCTGGGCACTCACATCAAGATCGGCAGCACACCGACCGTCCACCTGTGGCAGGCGCGGCTGACGCCCGAGTCCAAGCCGTACCCGGGCAGTCACCGCAACAACGGGGTGGAGCTGGTGCCCGCATCGGTGCTGCTGCAAACCCTGTCGGAGGCCGCGATCGAGGTGAGCGGGCAGCCGGCGGTCAGCGACATCCGCTTCGAGCACCCGATCATCGTCGACCGGCCCCGGACCATCCAGGTCGTCGCCGACGCCGAATCGATCGCCATCTTGTCGAAGGCCGTGTCGTCGAAATCAGCGACCGACGACCCCGCCGCTCGCTGGGTCAAACACCTCAGCGCCCGCATCGCGGCCCGCGCGGAATCCGTCTCGGCGGCTACCGATAGCCCGCGCAAAAACGGCCATGCCGGAACACAGTTCGATGACGAGGCGGTGACCTCGCTGTGGCTGTCCTGGGGCAGTGAAGGCCGGCCGTTCGACTGGGTCGTCAACTCCGGCCGGTCGACGCCGGTGGAGTTGCGGGCCGACGTCGCGTGCGCGCACTCCGGCACGGTGGCGCCGCTCGACGCCGCGCTGCACATCGCGCGGCTGGTGGACGGCTCCAACCCGGAGTTGATGGTGCCCGCCGCGGTCGACAGCGTCCGGTTCGGGGAACCGCCCGCCGACGGTCGGGCCGACGTCACCGTGCACCGACGCGACGGCGACGACGGCGAACTCATCGTCGACATCGCGGTGACGACGCCCGACGGTGTCCACTGCGTAGACATCCGCGCCCTGCGGTACGCCGCGCTGGACACGGCGACCGCTGCCGCGGACCCGAGCTCGATCGCGCACGCGATCGACTGGCAGCCGTGGGACGCGGCTCCGCAAACACCGGATCAGCCCGGCACGGTGGCGGTACTCGGCGACGATGCCGCCGCAGAGGCCCTGCGAGGCGGACTGACCGCAGCCGGTCACCGCTGTGCCGGCGTCACCGAGGCTCAGGCCGTCATCTACGTCGCCGACCCGGGGCGGCCAGGCGAAACCGACCTGGACTGCGCGTCCCGGCTGGCCGGCGAGGTGGCCGACCTGGTGGCGAGGCTGGCCGAGCGCGACGAGCACTCGCCCGCGCTGTGGATCGTCACCCATGGGGTTCACGAGGCCGTCTCGGACGCCGCGGTGCGGCAGAGCTGCCTGTGGGGCCTGGCCGGGGTGATTCGGGCCGAGCAACCGCAGCTGTGCGGCGGTTTGGTGGATCTGCCCACCGCCGACGCCGCCGACGCCGCCGACATTGCCGCGACGCTGTCGGGCATCCTGCGTACCCCGGCCAAATCCATCCTGGTGCTCCGCGACGGCCAGTTCCTCACGCCGGCATTCACCCCGATCTCCGGTCCGCCGCAACGCGAGCCGATGGTGTGCCAACCCGACGGCGCCTACCTGATCACCGGTGGGATGGGTGCGCTTGGTCTGCTGATGGCCGGGTGGCTGGTCGACCGCGGTGCTCGCCGGCTGGTGTTGGCCGGGCGCACCGCTCTGCCGCCCCGGCGCGACTGGGACGCCAAGGAGAATCAGGCCGTCGATGCCGACATCCGACACAAGATCGCCGCCATCCGGGCACTGGAGCGCCGCGGTGTCACCGTCGACGTGGCCGCCCTCGACATCGGCTCCCGAGACGGCGTGATCGACCTGCTGGCCCGGCGCGATGCAGCGGGAGCTCCGCCGATCCGCGGCATCATCCACGCCGCCGGCATCACCGAGGGTCAGCTGCTGACCGAGGTAGACGGCGAGAGGCTCCGGGACACCATGTGGCCGAAGGTCGCCGGCGCCCAGGTGCTGCACGAACTCTTCCCGCCGGCAAGCGTGGACTTCTTCTTCATGACGGCCGCGGCGGGCGCGGTGTTCGGGGTTCCCGGCCAGGGCGCCTACGCGAGCGCGAACGCCTACCTGGACGGCCTGGCCCGGGCCCGCCACCGGCAGGGCTGCCACAGCGTCAGCCTGGACTGGGTGGCGTGGAAGGGTGTCGGCTTCGGCGCTGAGGCACACGTCGTGTTGCACGAGTTGGAGCGGATGGGGTCCCGGCCGATTTCCCCGGCCGAAGCCTTCGCCGCCTGGGACCACGTGGAGCACTACGACGTCGCTCAGGCCGTCATGGTGCCGTTGCCGTCGGAAGGGGAGCCGGGCGGGGCAGGTGCCGACGGCCTCGCTCCGGCCCGCGACTGGGCGCAACTGCCCGCCGATGAGATACTGAGCGAGTTGGAAATCGGGTTGCGCAGCATTCTGGCCCGCGAACTTCGCATGTCGGAGGCTGAACTACAGCTGGACCGTCCATTCGCCGAGCTCGGCCTCAATTCGGTGATGGCGATGGCGGTTCGGCGCGATATCGAAGCGCTCGTGGGCCTGGAGTTGTCGGCGACGATGCTGTGGAACCACCCGACGACTGCGGCGCTGGCGGCGCACCTGACCGGCAAGCTGCTGCCGCAGGAGGACTCCGGTGACGACGCGGCGGCCGCCAACGGCGCGCTGCTGGAGTCGGCCGACAGTGTGTTGAATGAGCTGTTCGACAGCGTGGAATCGGCTCCGGCCGGATGGGACGGGATCTAGTGGGAGTTGAGTTCCCCGCATGACCGCAGCATTTGACGAAGAAGCCTTGCGCCACTGGCTGGCTGACTATCTGCTCACCAATATCGGCTGTAGCCCGGACGAAATCGATTTCAACGCGTCGCTGAACGACTTGGGCGTCGGCTCTCGAGACGCCGTCGTGCTCTGCGGTGAGTTGTCCGAACTGCTCGGTCGCAAAGTCTCGCCGGTTGAGCTCTGGCAGCACCCGTCGGTTGCGGAGTTGGCGCGGTTCCTCATTGATCCGGAGTCGGCCGAAGAAGAGTCGGGGCCCGACCCCGGCCGGTTCGGCACCGACGAGCCGATAGCGGTGATCGGTCTGGGTTGTCGGTTCCCCGGCGACATCAACTCACCGGAAGCGCTGTGGCAGTTCCTGATCGACGGGGGCAACGCGGTCTCCGAAGTGCCGGCCGACCGATGGGCGCCGTTCGACGACGGGTCGCCGGAGATCTCTGGCGCGATCGCCCGTACCACCCGTTGGGGCTCGTTCCTGCGCGACATCGCCGCCTTCGACGCGGAATTCTTCGAGGTCTCCAGCCGCGAAGCCGTCAAGATGGACCCCCAGCAGCGGCTGCTGCTGGAGGTGGCGTGGGAAGCGTTGGAGCACGCCGGAATTCCGGCGACCTCGTTGCGACGCTCGCAGACCGGCGTGTACGTCGGGGCCAGCATCACCGAGTACGGCTGCCACGCGTCCGCCGACCTGACCAGCGTGGACGCCTGGAGCAACGCCGGTGGCGCACTGAGCATCATCGCCAACCGGCTGTCGTACTTCCTGGACTTGCGCGGCCCCTCGGTGACGGTGGACACCGCGTGCTCGTCGTCGCTGGTCGCTTTGCACCTGGCATGCCGGAGTCTGCGCACCGGGGAGTCTGAGACCGCCATCGCCGGCGGGGTGAACCTGCTGATGTCACCCGCGGTGTTCCGCGGCTTCGACCAGAGCGGTGCGCTGTCGACGACCGGGGCGTGCCACGCGTTCGACGCCGACGCCGACGGATTCGTCCGCGGCGAGGGTTGCGGTGTGGTGGTGCTCAAGCGCCTGTCCGACGCCCGCCGTGACGGCGACCGGGTGTTGGCGGTGGTCCGCGGATCGGCGATCAACTCCGACGGCCGCTCCAACGGGCTGTTGGCTCCCAACCCGGCCGCCCAGATGGCAGTGTTGCGTTCGGCCTACGCCGACGCGGGAATCGCGGCGCAGGAAGTCGACTACGTCGAAACCCACGGCACCGGAACCCTGCTCGGCGACCCGATCGAGGCCCGGGCACTGGGCACCGTGCTGGGACGGGGACGTCCGGAGGACGCGCCGCTGCTGCTCGGCGCGGCCAAGTCGAACCTCGGCCACCTGGAGGCGGCCGCCGGCATGGTCGGCTTCATCAAATCGGTGCTGGCCGTGCAACGGGCGCAGATCCCGAAGAACCTGCACTTCAACACCCCGAACCCGCACATCGCCTTCGACCAGATGCGGCTGAAGGTCGTTGCCGAACAACAGGACTGGCCGTCCACCGACCACCCGCGGCGGGCTGGGATTTCCTCGTTCGGCTTCGGTGGCACCAACGCCCACGTAGTGATCGAGCAGGCGCCGCCCGCCAAAATCGCTGCGCGCGAAGCAGATCCGGCGGTCACCACGCTGGTGATCTCCGGTCGGACCCCGGAGCGGATCGCAGCGACCGCCGCCGACCTGGCGGCCTGGCTGGACGGCGCAGGCGCCGAGGTGGAACTGCCCGACGTCGCGCACACCCTCAACCACCACCGCGCCCGGCAAGCCCAGTTCGCCACCGTATGCGCCCGGGACCGGGGCCAGGCGGTGCGCGGCCTGCTGGCGCTGGCCGCCGGTACGTCCGGCGACGGGGTCGTCGGCCCGCATGACGGGCCGTGCGGGCCCGGCACGGTGTTCGTGTACTCCGGGCAGGGCTCGCATTGGGCCGGCATGGGCCAGCAACTGCTCACCGACGAACCGGCGTTCGCCCGGGCACTGGCCGTGCTGGAACCGGTATTCGTCGAACACGTCGGATTCTCGCTGTGGGAGGTGATCTCCGGCGGTGAATCGGTCAGCGGCGACGCGCAGGTGCAGCCCGTCCTGATGGGACTCCAACTGGCCCTGACAGAGCTGTGGCGCTCCTACGGGGTGCACCCCGACGCCGTCATCGGTCACTCCATGGGCGAGGTGACCGCGGCGGTTGTGGCCGGCGCACTGACCCCGGCCGACGGTTTCCGGGTGATCGCGGCGCGTTCCCGGCTGATGTCACAACAGGCCGGACAGGGCGCGGTAGCGCTGCTGAACCTCGACGCCGAGGCCACCGAGGCGCTCCTCGACGACTACCCGGATGTCAGCGTGGCGGGGTATCTGTCGCCCAAGCAGACCGTCGTGGCCGGCCCGGTGGCACCGGTCGACTCGGTGATCGCCGCGGTCAGCGCCCAGAACAAATTCGCCCGGCGGGTCAACATGGAAGTCGCCTCGCACACCGCGCTGATGGACCCGATCCTGCCCGGCCTGCAGGCGGCGCTGACGGGGCTGACGCCCGAGGTCGCCACCATCCCGTTCTTCTCCACCGTGACCGAGACCGCCATGCCCGCCGGTGGCATGCCGCTGCTGGACGCCGACTACTGGGTGAACAACGTCCGGCAGCCGGCGCTGCTGACTCAGGCCGTAGCCGCCGCCGGCGCAGAACACACCACCTTCATCGAGGTCAGCGCACACCCGATCCTGACCCACGCGATCGCCGACACGTGCGAGGCACTCGGCGGCCACCACCACAGCGTCGGAACCCTGGCGCGCAACGCCGACGACGCGGTCAGCTTCCACACCAACCTCAACCGCACTCACACCGCCCAGCCGCCGCAGACCCCGCACCCGCCGGAACCACACCCGGTGCTGCCCGCGACGCCGTGGCAGCACAGCCGGCACTGGATCGACACCGCGGCGATCCGACGCACCGCGGGACCGGCCGGATCCGGCGCGGGCCTCGGCACCGGCAGTGCCGGCGTGGTGCCCGCGGAGTGGTGGTGCGAGCTGGCCTGGCCGGCCAGCGAACCGCCGGCCCCGGTGCCCTCGGTGGCCGACCAGTCCTGGCTGGTGATCGGCGAAGACGGCCTGGGCGCCGAACTCGGTGCCAAGCAGGGCGGCGCTGTGACCACGTTGGACGCATCGGCGCTGGCCGCCGACGCCGACCCGGCGCCACTCGCAACGGCGTTGAGCGGAGCAACCCACGTCCTGTACGCGCCGCCGGCGACGGCGGGCCTCACCGCGGCACCGGCCTACGACACGTTCAACACGGCGCGGCGACTGACCGCGGCCATGCTGGATCGGGCCGAGGCCTCGAAGTCCTCGCAGCCGGCGAAGCTGTTCCTGCTGACCCGCAATGCCCAACCGGTCGGTGACGGCGACCGCGCCAACCCCGCGCACGCCGTGCTGTGGGGGCTGGGCCGCAGCCTTGCCCTGGAACACCCCGAGATCTGGGGCCGGGTCGTCGATGTCGACGAGTCGGTTCCGGCGGCGCTGGTCGCCGGGTACCTGCTCGCCGAGGCCGACGCCGCCGACACCGAGGACCAGATCGTCTACCGCGCCGGTGTCCGCCGCGTCCCGCGGCTGCGCAAGGGCCATCCAACCGGCTCCGCCACGCCGGTCGGATTCGACTCGGACAGCTGTCATCTGGTGATCGGTGCCACCGGCAACATCGGGCCGCAGCTGGTTCGGCAGCTGGCGGCCAGCGGGGCCAAGACCATCGTCGCGGTGTCGCGACGCCCGGGGACGCGCCTCGACGAGTTGGCGGCCGAGTTGTCCGCGACCGGGACGACGCTGGTGACGGTGGCGGCCGACGCGGCCGACGAGACCGCGATGAGCGCACTGTTCGACCGGTTCGGCTCCGACCTGCCGCCGCTGGCCGGTATCCACGTGGCCGCTTTCGCCGGCGGCCCGGTCACCCTGCGCGACATGACCGACGATGACGTCGCCGCCATGTTCCGTCCGAAACTCGACGTGGTCGCGGTGCTGCACAAGCTGTCACTGCGGCAACCGGTGCGCCACTTCGTGCTGTTCTCGTCGATCTCCGGAATCACCGGATCCCGCTGGCTGGCGCACTACACGGCGACCACGACCTTCATGGACACCTTCGCCTACGCACGCCGGGCGGCCGGGCTGCCGGCCACCGCGATCAACTGGGGACTGTGGAAGTCGTTGAACGACACCCAGTCCGACGTCGAACGCCAGGTGACCGTGGAGTCCGGTTTGGAGCCGATGAGCGACGACGTGGCGATCACAGCGCTGCCGCTGGTGATCGGCGCGCACAATGCCGTGCGGCACACCGTGGTGGCGGCGGACTGGCCGCGCCTGGCCACCGCCTATCGCACCCGGGCGGCGCTGCACATCGTCGACGACCTGCTGGCTGTTGCCGAACCTGCCGACGGATCGGCGTCGGTCACCACCGAGTTCCGCCGGATGCTGGCCGAAGCCGAAACGGAACAGCGCCTGGAGTTGCTGCGCGACCACGTCATCGCGCAGGTCGTCGCCGCTATGGGCCTGGCGTCACGCCACGCACTGGACCCGACAGCCGGATTCTTCGCCTCCGGCATGGATTCGCTGATGAGCGTGACCCTGCAGCGAGCGCTGTCGGACAGCCTCGGCGAAACCCTGCCGGCCGCAGTCGTCTTCGACTATCCGACCGTCGACGCGTTGACCGGATACCTCGCCACGATCCTGCCGGAGCTGGTGGAGGCCGCCGAGCAGGACAACGCGGACGCCTATGACGACATGAGCGATGACGAACTGCTCGCGCAACTATCGGAGAGGTTGAGTTGAGCGGTATGGGTGCTGCGTCCGGCGGGGGGACGGATCGTCGGTCAGTTGTTGCTGAGGCGTTGCGCAAGATCGATGATCTGACGGCGCGGTTGGCGGTGGCCGAGGCGGGTGACACCGAGCCGATCGCCGTGGTGGGTTTGGGTTGTCGGCTGCCCGGTGGGGTGGATGATCCGGCCGGTTTTTGGCAGCTGTTGTGCGATGAGGGCTCGGGGATTGTGCGGGTTCCGGCGGATCGCTGGGATGCGGATGCGTTCTTCTCGGCGGATCATTCGGAGCCCGGGACGATTTGTTCTCGCGATGGTGGTTTCTTGTCGTCGTGGCAGCCTGCGGAGTTCGATGCGGAGTTTTTTGGTATTTCGCCGCGTGAGGCCGATGCGATGGATCCTCAGCAGCGGTTGTTGATGGAGGTGGCCTGGGAGGCGTTGGAGCACGCCGGGATCACCAAGGAGGCGATCCGCGGTACCCAGACCGGCGTCTTCGTCGGGCTCACCACTAACGACTACACCCTGATCGCAGCGGAGAAGCTCAGCCCGCGCGACGTCGACCCCTACCTCTCGTTTGGCAACGGGCCGAACTTCGCGGCTGGCCGGTTGTCGTATTTCCTCGGCGTGCACGGGCCGGCGGTGATGCTGGATACGGCGTGTTCGTCGTCGTTGGTCACGATTCATCTGGCGTGTGCGAGTCTGCGGCGCCGGGAGTCCGATGCGGCGTTGGCCGCCGGGGTGAACCTGATTCTGGCCCCGCAGAACAGTGTTGCGACGTCGCGGTGGGGGATGTTGGCCCCCGATGGGCAGTGCAAGACCTTTGATGCAACCGCCGACGGCTATGTGCGCGGCGAGGGCGCCGGTGTGGTGGTGCTCAAGCGGCTCTCGGATGCTCAGCGTGACGGTGACCGGGTTTTGGCGGTGGTGCGGGGTTCGGCGGTGAATCAGGATGGGCCGTCGAGTGGTCAGACGGTGCCGTCGGGTCCGGCGCAGCAGAAGGTGGTGCGGGCGGCGTTGGCGTCGTCGCGGTTGACGCCGGGCGATATCGATTATGTCGAGGCGCACGGGACCGGTACGGCGCTGGGTGATCCGATCGAGTTGGATGCGCTCTCGGCGGTGTTCGGTGAGCGGGGTTCCTCGGCGCCGTTGGTGTTGGGTTCGGTCAAGACCAACCTGGGGCATCTGGAATCCGCCTCTGGCGTTGCGGGTTTCATCAAGACGGTGCTGTCGGTGCAGCACGGGTTCATTCCGCGGCATTTGAACTTTTCGGAGTTGACGCCGAATGCCGGTGCGGGGGCGGCGAAGTTTCAGATTGCGGCCAAGGCGATGGAGTGGCCGGCGGTGTCGCGTCCGCGTCGGGCCGGGGTGTCGTCGTTCGGGGTGTCGGGCACCAATGCGCATGTGGTGATCGAGCAGGCCCCGGTCACCGAAGCAGCTGAGGCGGTCACGGCCGCCCCGTCGTCGCCGGTGATGAGCACGTTGCTGGTGTCGGGTAAGACGCCGGCGCGTATCGCGGCCACCGCGGGTGCGCTCGCGGCGTGGTTGCAGTCCGACGGCGCCGATGTGGCCTTGGCCGACGTCGCACACACCCTGCGCGAGAATCGAAGTCGCTTCAAATACACCGCGGGCGTCTGCGCCCGTGACCGCGCCGCCGCAGTGGCCGGACTGACCGCACTCGCCGCCGGCGAATCCGCAGCCGGTGTCACCGAGCCCCGGCCGTGGGCGTCGGCTTCCCGCCCGGTGTTTGTGTTTTCGGGTCAGGGTTCGCATTGGGTGGGGATGGGTCGTCGGTTGCTGGCTGATGAGCCGGCGTTCGCTGCGGCGGTTGA
>NZ_JBVAXQ010000027.1:0-3315 GCF_055419425.1 Mycobacterium sp. IDUB_21
GGGGTGTGGTATGTGGTGTGGTTGCGGGCAACACAGTGTTGTGTGTGTGTTGGTAAGTTTTCGGCCGGTTAGTGCCAGTTCCCTGCACACCTTGCGGTGCTTCTAGGTCTGGTCTATCGATCCCGTGGTCTGCGGGGGGCCTTATCCCTCTAAAAGGGTGAGAATCCTGGTCTTGGAGTAGGTTTCCCGCTTAGATGCTTTCAGCGGTTATCCTGTCCGAACGTAGCCATCCAGCCGTGCTCCTGGTGGAACAACTGGTATACCAGAGGTTCGTCCGTCCCGGTCCTCTCGTACTAGGGACAGGTTTCCTCAAGATTCTGACGCGCGCGGCGGATAGAGACCGAACTGTCTCACGACGTTCTAAACCCAGCTCGCGTGCCGCTTTAATGGGCGAACAGCCCAACCCTTGGGACCTGCTCCAGCCCCAGGATGCGACGAGCCGACATCGAGGTGCCAAACCATCCCGTCGATATGGACTCTTGGGGAAGATCAGCCTGTTATCCCCGGGGTACCTTTTATCCGTTGAGCGACACCCCTTCCACTCGGGGGTGCCGGATCACTAGTCCCGACTTTCGTCCCTGTTTGACGTGTCAGTCTTACAGTCAAGCTCCCTTGTGCACTTACACTCAACACCTGATTGCCGTCCAGGTTGAGGGAACCTTTGGGCGCCTCCGTTACATTTTAGGAGGCAACCGCCCCAGTTAAACTACCCACCAGGCACTGTCCCTGAACCAGCTTCATGGTTCGAAGTTAGAGGTCCAATACGATCAGAGTGGTATTTCAACAACGACTCCACCCACACTGGCGTGCGAGTTTCACAGTCTCCCACCTATCCTACACAAACCGCATCGAACATCAATACCAAGCTATAGTGAAGGTCCCGGGGTCTTTTCGTCCTGCCGCGCGTAACGAGCATCTTTACTCGTAATGCAATTTCGCCGAGTCTATGGTTGAGACAGTTGAGAAGTCGTTACGCCATTCGTGCAGGTCGGAACTTACCCGACAAGGAATTTCGCTACCTTAGGATGGTTATAGTTACCACCGCCGTTTACTGGGGCTTAAATTCTCAGCTTCACCCCGAAGGGTTAACCGGTCCTCTTAACCTTCCAGCACCGGGCAGGCGTCAGTCCGTATACATCGTCTTGCGACTTCGCACGGACCTGTGTTTTTAGTAAACAGTCGCTTCTCACTGGTTTCTGCGACCCCCTCCCGCTGCCGGCCGTAAAGGCCATGACGGTATGAGGGTCCCCCTTCTCCCGAAGTTACGGGGGTATTTTGCCGAGTTCCTTAACCATAGTTCACTCGTACGCCTTGGTATTCTCTACCTGACCACCTGTGTCGGTTTGGGGTACGGGCCGTGTGCGTGCTCGCTAGAGGCTTTTCTCGACAGCATAGGATCACCGAATTCGCCACAATTGGCTATGCATCACCTCTCGGACTTATATGAGACCCGGATTTGCCTAGATCTCGTCCTACCGGCTTACCCCAGTATTACCACTGACTGGTACGGCTACCTTCCTGCGTCACCCCATCGCTTGACTACTACCCACCCGGGTCCCACGCAGCCGGCGGATGTCGTCTCCCCGAAGGGATCGGATCGCCCACCATTTGGGTGGTTAGCAGAATGGATTCATCAGGGACGCTCACACACGGGTACGGGAATATCAACCCGTTGTCCATCGACTACGCCTGTCGGCCTCGCCTTAGGTCCCGACTCACCCTGGGAGGACTGGCCTGGCCCAGGAACCCTTGGTCTTTCGGCGGGCAAGGTTCTCACTTGCCTAATCGCTACTCATGCCTGCATTCTCGCTCCCACACCCTCCACCACTGGATCACTCCGTGGCTTCACCGGATGCAGGACGCTCCCCTACCCAATACTTACGTATTGCCGCGGCTTCGGCGGTGTGCTTGAGCCCCGCTACATTATCGGCGCACAATCACTTGACCAGTGAGCTATTACGCACTCTTTCAAGGGTGGCTGCTTCTAAGCCAACCTCCTGGTTGTCTTCGCGACTGCACATCCTTTTCCACTTAGCACACGCTTTGGGGCCTTAGCCGGCGATCTGGGCTGTTTCCCTCTCGACGCACGGAGCTTATCCCCCGCCGTCTCACTGCCACGCTTACACTCACCGGCATTCGGAGTTTGGCTGACGTCAGTAACCTAGTAGGGCCCATCGGCCATCCAGTAGCTCTACCTCCGGTGAGAAACACGCAACGCTGCACCTAAATGCATTTCGGGGAGAACCAGCTATCACGGAGTTTGATTGGCCTTTCACCCCTACCCACAACTCATCCCCTCAGTCTTCAACCTAAGTGGGTTCGGGCCTCCACGCGGTCTTACCCGCGCTTCACCCTGGCCATGGGTAGATCACTCCGCTTCGGGTCCACAACACGCCACTACACACACCCCAACGGATGTGATACGCCCTATTCAGACTCGCTTTCGCTGCGGCTACCCCACACGGGTTAACCTCGCGACGTGCCGGTGACTCGCAGGCTCATTCTTCAAAAGGCACGCCATCACCCCACTACAAGAGAGGGCTCTGACGGATTGTAGGCACATGGTTTCAGGTACTATTTCACTCCCCTCCCGGGGTACTTTTCACCATTCCCTCACGGTACTCGTCCGCTATCGGTCATCGAGAAGTATTCAGGCTTACCGGGTGGTCCCGGCAGATTCACAGCAGATTCCACGGGCCCGCTGCTACTCGGGGACACTGTGACAACAGAGAACGTGTTTTCACCTACCGGGCTCTCACCGTCTACGGCAGACCATCCCAGGCCACTTCGGTTAACACGATCTTTTCTGACTGCTGCCCCGATCGGCGGACCGGAGAACACAGACCCCACAACACCGCACACACAACCCCCGCCGGGTATCACATGCATACGGTTTAGCCATCCTCCGCTTTCGCTCGCCACTACTCACGGAATCACATTTTGTTTTCTTCTCCTACGGGTACTGAGATGTTTCACTTCCCCGCGTTACCTCCCCACCGGCTATACATTCACCGGAGGGTGACACGACATCACTCGTGCCGGGTTTCCCCATTCGGACATCCTCGGATCCACGCTCGGTTGACAGCTCCCCGAGGCATATCGCAGCCTCCCACGTCCTTCATCGGCTCTCGATGCCAAGGCATCCACCATGCGCCCTTAAACACTTACAAAACACAAAAACCACACAACAAAAATTGCAAAACAAACACAACCCAAACAGGTCATGCTTGCTAGATGCTCGCAACCACTATCCACAAAACAAACACCACACCCCACCACCAAGATGGAGCGACAACAACACCCACCCCCACACAG
>NZ_JBVAXQ010000027.1:3406-5215 GCF_055419425.1 Mycobacterium sp. IDUB_21
TTGCCGCTGTTTTTTAAAACTATCTGCACCACCGAACAACCCACTACAGGCGCCGGCGAAAATATCCCAACCATCTGATCCCACACGATTGCGGGGACGGGGGAAAAAGGTGCTCCTTAGAAAGGAGGTGATCCAGCCGCACCTTCCGGTACGGCTACCTTGTTACGACTTCGTCCCAATCGCCGATCCCACCTTCGACGGCTCCCTCCACAAGGGTTAGGCCACCGGCTTCGGGTGTTACCGACTTTCATGACGTGACGGGCGGTGTGTACAAGGCCCGGGAACGTATTCACCGCAGCGTTGCTGATCTGCGATTACTAGCGACTCCGACTTCACGGGGTCGAGTTGCAGACCCCGATCCGAACTGAGACCGGCTTTAAAGGATTCGCTAAACCTCACGGTATCGCAGCCCTTTGTACCGGCCATTGTAGCATGTGTGAAGCCCTGGACATAAGGGGCATGATGACTTGACGTCATCCCCACCTTCCTCCGAGTTGACCCCGGCAGTCTCTCACGAGTCCCCACCATAACGTGCTGGCAACATGAGACAAGGGTTGCGCTCGTTGCGGGACTTAACCCAACATCTCACGACACGAGCTGACGACAGCCATGCACCACCTGCACACAGGCCACAAGGGAACCGATATCTCTACCGGCGTCCTGTGCATGTCAAACCCAGGTAAGGTTCTTCGCGTTGCATCGAATTAATCCACATGCTCCGCCGCTTGTGCGGGCCCCCGTCAATTCCTTTGAGTTTTAGCCTTGCGGCCGTACTCCCCAGGCGGGGTACTTAATGCGTTAGCTACGGCACGGATCCCTAAAGGAAGGAAACCCACACCTAGTACCCACCGTTTACGGCGTGGACTACCAGGGTATCTAATCCTGTTCGCTCCCCACGCTTTCGCTCCTCAGCGTCAGTTACTGCCCAGAGACCCGCCTTCGCCACCGGTGTTCCTCCTGATATCTGCGCATTCCACCGCTACACCAGGAATTCCAGTCTCCCCTACAGTACTCCAGTCTGCCCGTATCGCCCGCACGCCCACAGTTGAGCTGTGAGTTTTCACGGACAACGCGACAAACCACCTACGAGCTCTTTACGCCCAGTAATTCCGGACAACGCTCGCACCCTACGTATTACCGCGGCTGCTGGCACGTAGTTGGCCGGTGCTTCTTCTGTACCTACCGTCACCCCAAAGAAAACCCTGGAGCTTCGCCGATACTGAAAGAGGTTTACAACCCGAAGGCCGTCATCCCCCACGCGGCGTCGCTGCATCAGGCTTGCGCCCATTGTGCAATATTCCCCACTGCTGCCTCCCGTAGGAGTCTGGGCCGTATCTCAGTCCCAGTGTGGCCGGACACCCTCTCAGGCCGGCTACCCGTCGTCGCCTTGGTAGGCCATTACCCCACCAACAAGCTGATAGGCCGCGGGCCCATCCCACACCGCAAAAGCTTTCCACCACACACCATGAGGCGCGTGATCCTATTCGGTATTAGACCCAGTTTCCCAGGCTTATCCCAAAGTGCAGGGCAGATCACCCACGTGTTACTCACCCGTTCGCCACTCGAGTACCCCCGAAAGGGCCTTTCCGTTCGACTTGCATGTGTTAAGCACGCCGCCAGCGTTCGTCCTGAGCCAGGATCAAACTCTCCAAACAAAAACCAATTTGGAAAACAAATCCCAAAACATCAGTTCCGAAAAACCGACAAAAAACAACACCACACCCCCAACACGGGGCGCCGAAGGCATGGCAAAAACAACAACAAACAAAAACCACCAAACACACTATTGAGTTCTCAAACAACACGCCC
>NZ_JBVAXQ010000028.1:0-2216 GCF_055419425.1 Mycobacterium sp. IDUB_21
CGTGTCAACGGCGGGTGAAATCTGACCCCCTGGCGGCAGGCGAAAGTTGACCCCCTTGGGCCGGTTTGGTGATTAGTCCTCGGTGGTCGTGGTCGCAGGTGTGCGGCCCAGGTCGCGGTCTTTGAGTCGGTAGCTGTCTCCTTTCAAGGTGATGACGTCGGCGTGGTGGACGAGGCGGTCGATCATGGCTGCGGCCACGATGTCGTCGCCGAAGACTTCGCCCCAGCGCCCGAAGGCTTTGTTGCTGGTGACGATGAGGCTGGCGCGTTCGTAGCGGGCTGATACCAGTTGGAAGAACAGGTTGGCGGCCTCGGGTTCGAACGGGATGTAGCCGACCTCGTCGATGACCAGCAGTGGGTAGCGACCCAGTCGGGTCAGTTCGTGCTGGATGCGTCCGGCGTGATGTGCCTCGGCCAGTCGGGCGACCCATTCGGCGGCGGTGGCAAACAGCACTCGGTGGCCGGCCTGGCAGGCCCGTATCGCTAGTCCGATGGCCAGGTGTGTCTTGCCGGTGCCGGGCGGGCCTAGGAACACGACGTTGTCTTTGGCGGCGACGAAATCCAGGGTGCCAAGATGGGCGATGGTGTCGCGTTTGAGTCCGCGAGCGTGGTCGAAGTCGAACTCCTCCAATGATTTACGGGCCGGGAAACGTGCGGCGCGGATGCGGCCCTCGCCGCCATGGGATTCGCGGGCCGATACTTCGCGCTGCAGGCAGGCCACCAGGTATTCCTCGTGGCTCCAGTTCTCGGCTCGGGCCCGCTCGGCTAGGCGGCTGACCGATTCGCGCAGCGTGGGCGCCTTGAGTGCGCGGGTCAGGTAGGCGACCTCGCTGGTCACATCCCGGTGGCCGGTGGCGGTCTTGGCAGTGGCCATCAGGCCACCCCACCATCGAAATCGATCCCGAACACCTTGTCGTAGTCGGTCAAGTCGCGGGCTGCCACTTCTGGCTCCCGCATGGGCCGTGCTGCGTTGAGATGCTTGCGGCGCAACACCTTCGCCGCCTCGACGTGAACAGGGTCGGACAGGGTTTGATGCTTGGCCCAGATGCGTTCGTGATCAGCAACGAGCTGCCCATCGCAAAACGCCCGTACCCGTTCAAGGTCGGCACGCACCAGCACCCGGCGCCCGACCGCGCCCGGATGCACCGAGTAGTCGTTGCCATCGAGGCGCACGTAGTGATCACGCGGCAGCCGCAGCGATGAACACCAGCCGGTGGCCGGGCCCACCGGCGGCAGCGCGAGCATCGCCGCCCGGTCGGCCTCGATGCGATCGGTGGCCGCGCACCCCAGCGCTCGGCGGTGCCGGGTGTTGGCCACAGCCAGCCAGTCGGTCAGCTGGGCGTTGAAATCGGCCGGGCCGGTGAAAGTGCGGCCGGGCAGAAACGAGCGTTCCAGGTAGTCGTGGAAGCGCTCGATGAGGCCCTTGGCTTCGGGGTCTGCGGGCCGGCAGATGATCACCTTGACCGCCAACACCCCGCGAAACGCCTGGCATTCGCCGGTCAGCTCCGCCCGACCGGCGCGCCAGCGCCCGATCGCGCCTTCGCCGTCCCAGACCAGCGTCCGGGGCACCGCGCCCAGCCCGGCGATCAACTGCCACCACCCAGCGAACAGGTCCTGCGCGTGCCGCGTCGGGATCAGCACCGCCATCAGCCAGCGCGAATAGCCACAGATCATGGTCAACACCGGCAGCTGCTTGGGTCTGCGCAACTGACCGAACCCCACCGGCAACTCGATCGGCGGGAACCACAGATCGCACTGGGCGATCTCCCCGGCCACATAGGCGGTGCGCGAGGCCGGATCCGCTGGCAGATACACCGGCCGCAATTCAGCCACCCGCCCTGAGAGCACCCGGATCGAGCGGGTCCAGCCGATCCGCTCAGCGATCACCGTCGCCGGCATCCTCGGATACACCGCCAGCAGCTCGCGGATCCGCGGCTCGACCTCATCAACAATCGAACCCCGCGGCGCCCGTTGATACTTGCGCGGCTCGTCGGCGGCCAACGCCGACTTCACCGTGTTCTTGCTGACCTTCATCACCCGGGCGATGACCTTGATCGGCATCTGCTCAGCCCGGTGCAATCGACGAATCTCTGCCCAATCTTCCACTGACAGCATCCCCTTTGTGATCCCTTCCTGGCTCGACTAGAGCCAGGACACCGGGTCAGGGGGTCAAAATTCAGTTGCCGCACCGGGGTCAGTTTTCACGTGCCGTCGACA
>NZ_JBVAXQ010000029.1:0-1650 GCF_055419425.1 Mycobacterium sp. IDUB_21
GAGCGTTCGTGGGGCCTGCGGCCCCGTTGTGGGGGATGAAAATCGCGTTCCGGTGCGGTTGGATGCGGGGTTGCGTTCGCGGTGGTCCAGGTTGACGCTTAAGGGGTGTTTCGGCGACCCCGTCCCGCCTTGTTGCCAGGTGAGCACGCCTGTAGAGCGTGGGGCTGGAGGGCATCCCTTTGCGGTTATGCGAGGGATGTGGATTGTTGCCTGTGAGCACGCGAGTGAGACTTCTGTTTCATATGAGCTCTCCCCGAAACACGCTCCATTACAACAGGATTGAGTGAGAGAGGGGATGAACAGTCATGGAAGTGATTCATCCGCGGTGTGCGGGCATCGACGTGTCGAAAAGGGACGCCAAGGTGTGTGTGCGCATCCAAGGCCGCGGCCGCAAAGCCACCTCGTCGACGGTGACCACCTGGACATCGATGACCAACAGCATCCTGGCGTTGCGCGAGCATCTGATCGCCGAACAGGTGACGTGTGTGGTGATCGAGTCGACCGCGGCGTACTGGAAGCCGTTCTACTTTCTGCTCGACGACGCGCTGAACGTGATGCTGGTCAACGCCCGCCACACCCGCAACGTGCCCGGACGCAAAACCGACGTCTCAGATGCGGCCTGGCTGGCAGAACTGGGTGCCCATGGGCTGGTCCGCGCCTCGTTCGTGCCGCCCGAACCGATCCGGGCGTTACGCGACCTGACCCGGGCCCGCACCACCATCGCCCAGGCCCGCACCAAAGAGATCGGCCGCCTGGAGACGCTTCTGGAAGACACCGGCATCAAACTGTCGTCGGTGGCCTGCGAGATCACCGGAGTCTCCGGGCGAGCGATGCTCGAAGCGCTCATCGGGGGTCAACGCGACCCGACCGTCCTCGCTGATCTGGCTAAACGGCAGCTACGCAAGAAGATCCCCGCCCTAACTGAGGCGCTGCAAGGACGATTCAACGACCACCACGCGTTCATGGTGCGGTTGTATCTGGATCGCATCGATGCCCAAGAGGCCGACATCGCCCGCCTAGATGCCCGCATCGAGGAGCTGATCACACCCTTTCGGCCCGCCCGTGAACTACTCGTGAGCATCCCGGGCTGGTCACGAGTGGTCGCTGATGTGTTCATCGCCGAGACCGGCGCCGACATGAGCGTGTTCCCCAGCCCGGGTCACCTAGCGTCGTGGGCAGGAGTCTCACCCGGCAGCAACGAATCGGCCGGCCGCATCAAATCGGCGAAAACCCTGCCCGGCAACCGCCACCTCAAAGCCGCACTCGGGGTGGCCGCCCTGTCAGCGTCGCGCAGCACCAACACCTACTTCGGTGCTCGCTTCCGGCGCATTTCCGGCCGCCGAGCACCCCGACCCGGAGACAAGAAGTCGCGTCGCCAGTCCCTTTCCGGGCAGATCGCCATCGTCGCCCTTGAGCACAAGATGCTCACCTGCGCATGGCACATGCTCGTCAACGGCGCCTTCTACCAAGACCCCGGCCCCGACTACTACACCCGACACCAGCCAGCAAAGGCCAAGGCCAGAGCCATCAAACAACTCCAGGCCCTGGGATACAGCGTGACACTGGAGCCCCACACTGACGCCGCCTAACACCAGCACCGAGACCGCTCACCAGTCTTTGGTCACCTTGAATTTTCGAGTGAGGCGGGCA
>NZ_JBVAXQ010000030.1:0-1451 GCF_055419425.1 Mycobacterium sp. IDUB_21
GTGTCATCTCCCAGGACATCGGTGACAGTTCTGCATCAGGACATCGGTGACAGTTCCGGTGGTCTTGGTGGTGACACTTCTGCCCCGAGGCTCAAGCGGTGGCTGTCAATGAACCCATCGATCCTCGTGTCCGGCTCGCGATCTCCCAATGGCCCGATGAGGCACCCCGCGGGGCGGTCTCGACATTCTGCGCTGAGCACGGCATTTCCCGAAAGTCGTTTTACGCGTTGCGCAACCGCGCCAAGACCGACGGGGCGGCCGCAGTGCTCGAACCCAGGACCCGACGCCCGAGATCGAGCCCGTCGACGTTGAGCGACGCGGTCAAGGAGCAGGCGGTGGCAGTGCGCGCCGCCCTAGAGGCCTCCGGCCTGGACCACGGGCCGATCAGTGTGCACGACAAGATGCACGCGATGGGCTTGGACCAGGTCCCGTCCACGGCGTCGCTGGCACGTATCTTCCGTGAGGCCGGGGTGGCTCGACTAGAACCGAAGAAGAAGCCCCGCTCGGCATGGCGACGGTTCGTCTATCCGGCGCCGAACGCGTGCTGGCAACTCGACGCCACCGAGTACGTGCTCAGCGGCGGACGTACGTGTGCGATCTTCCAGCTCATCGACGACCACTCCCGCTACGCCGTGGCCTCACACGTGGCGTGGGGTGAGACCGCGGCGGGGGCGATCATCGTCTTCGACAAGGCAGTGGCCGCTCACGGTGTACCCCAACGACTCCTGTCCGACAACGGGGTTGCGCTGAACCCGTCGCGGCGCGGGCATCTCGGCCAACTCGTCGCCCACGTTGGTGCCCTCGGCGTGGAGGCGATCACCGGTAAGCCCTACAAGCCGACCACCCAGGGCAAGAACGAACGCTTCCACCAGACCCTGTTCCGCTATCTGGACAAACAGCCACTGGCTGAGACACTCGAGGATCTGCAAGCCCAGGTCGATGAGTTCGACCACATCTACAACACCGAGCGTTCCCACCAGGGCCTGCCCGGGCGCATCACGCCACTGGCCGCATGGGACGCCACCCCCAAAGCTGATCCACCCCGCCCCAAACCTGACCGGCCCATCTATCAGCGCGTCCCGAGCCGATACCAACACCCCCGACCACAGTCGCCCACTGATCTACCCGCCGGCACGTGCGTCAGAACTGTGAATACATCGGGCACCATCAGCCTGGACTACGTGCACTACAAAGTCGACGTGGACCTCGTTTTCCAGCAGGTCCTCGTAGTCAGCACCGGCGACAAGACCGGCGACGCCATCATCATCACCGACCTGCACGGCGAGATCCTCGCCGAGCACACCCGACCCGCATCCGGCATCCGCTACGTCGGCAACGGCCAGCGCCCAGGAACCCGCCCCGCGAACCCACAACCGTCACCGAAGTCCTGATACACCAACTGTCACCCATGTCCTGATGCAGAACTGTCACCGATGTCTTGAGACATCACA
>NZ_JBVAXQ010000031.1:0-1378 GCF_055419425.1 Mycobacterium sp. IDUB_21
GTGAGCCGTCCCGGTAAGTCCGGAGACTCCCGATCTTGGGAGGATTCGAGTTATGGGACGTGCAAGCAGGTATCCCGCTGAGCTTCGAGAGCGCGCGGTGCGGATGGTGGCCGAGGTCCGCCCGCAGTACCCCTCGGAGTGGGCGGCAATCACCGCGGTGGCCGGCATGTTGGGAATCGGTACTGCGGAGACGCTGCGGACCTGGGTTCGTGGCTCGCAGGTCGATTCCGGTCAGCGACCCGGTGTGACCTCGGCGATGGCCGAGGAGAACAAGGCGTTGCGCCGCGAGATCGCTGAACTGCGCCGCGCCAATGAGATCTTGAAAGCAGCGGCGATTTTCTTCGGGGCCGAGCTCGACCGGCCCGGGAAACGGTGATTCGGTTTATCGCCGAGCACAAGGACTACCAGGTGCCCGGCTCTGATGGTGGGGCCGGGCTTCGCTGGGGTGTCGAGCCCATGTGTGCGGTGCTGTCGGCCAACGGGGTGTCGATCAGCCCGTCGACCTACTACGAGTGGATCAACAAGACCCCGACGCGCCGCCAGGTGCGCGAGGCCGAGCTAGTCGAGATCATCAGCACTCAGCGCAACGACGCCAAGACCGGCAAGTTCGTGCAGACCCTGGGCTCACGCAAGATGTGGATCCGGCTGCGCGGCCAGGGCCACGATGTGGCCCGTTGCACGGTGGAGCGGATCATGCGCGCCCAGGGCTGGGAGGGGGCCCGCTATGGGTCCAAACACAAGACCACGATCAGTGACGACAGCCATGCCCGTTACCCGGATCTGGTCGATCGCCATTTCTGCGCTCCGACGCCAAATCGATTGTGGGTAGCCGACTTTACGTATGTGGCGACCTGGAGCGGTTTTGTCTACGTGGCCTTCGTGATCGATGCGTTCAGCCGTCGCATTCTCGGCTGGAGGGCAGGGAGGTCGATGACCACGCCGCTGGTTCTTGACGCCCTCGAGCACGCATTCTTCACTCGGGCTCAAGAGGGGCACTACGATCTGCGTGGCCTGATTGCGCACAACGACGCCGGCGCCCAGTACACGTCGGTGGCGTTCACGCAGCGGCTCATCGACGAAGGAGTGGACCCCTCGGTCGGGTCGGTCGGCGACGCACTGGACAACGCGCTCGCCGAGACGACCGTCGGTTCGTTCAAGAACGAGCTCATCCATCGACAAGGCCCGTGGCGCGACGTCAGCCAGGTCGAACTCGCCACCGCCGAATGGGTCGACTGGTTCAACACCGAACGTCCCCACGACTACCTCGACGACTTCACCCCCGCAGCCGTCGAAGCGCTTCACTACGATCACAGGCACACCCCACCGAAGGCGGGGTGATTCAAGGAAATCAGTCCCCGGACTTACCGGGACGGCTCAC
>NZ_JBVAXQ010000032.1:0-1295 GCF_055419425.1 Mycobacterium sp. IDUB_21
ACTAATCACCAAACCGGCCCAAGGGGGTCAACTTTCGCCTGCCGCCAGGGGGTCAGATTTCACCCGCCGTTGACACGACAGCCGACGAAAGCGTTCGGCTGAAGTCAATTTGTAGGCGAAGTTGAGGGTACTGGTGGACAAATGCAGGGCGCCACCACCACCGTTGGATTCGTTGACAGAACCCACCATTGAGGAGCAGCTACATGGATCTACTGAGCGCCAAACAGGTTTCGGACATCATCGGCGTCCCCGTTGGAACTCTCCGCTACTGGCGCCACTGCGATATCGGGCCGGCCAGTTTCACCTTGGGCCGCCGGGTCGTGTACCGGCGCGACGAGGTACTGCGATGGATCGCGGAACAAGAAACCGCGACCCGGCGGGGAGGCGGAGACGCCGCGTGAACCGCGCCCACGAAAAAGACCCCGGGGCCTAGCCGAGGTCTTTGTTCGAACCACCTGATCATCCGACACGGAAGTTCCACATGAGAATAGCTCGTCAACGCAGCCTGCATAAGCACGGTGTGCAGGAAATCCTATGAGCGACAACACCGAGACGGACAAGAAGTCGGTGGCCGCGCGCTTGGTCGGCATGGCACAGGAACGCTACCTGCTCGGACTCTCCGATGAGGGTGAGCCGTTCGGAGCTGACCGCGATCGCCCGCACTTGGTCATGCTCCTCCGCGCCGGCAAGGCCGGTCTACGCGCCGACCTAGCCGCACGGTACTTCGCCGAGACCGGCGCGGTCGCCGGCGGCCAGGCCCTGACTGACGCCACGCTGATCCTTGAAGGATTGGCTGCCACGAAGCCGCCCGAACGCCTGAACCTCCGCGTCGCTGACGATGACGGCACGATCTACATCGATACCGGACTACCCAACGGCCAGGTGATTCGTATCCGACAGGGCCGGTGGACGCTGACCGAGCGGGCACCTGTGCGCTTTCTACGCACCAAGTTGACCGGAGCGATGCCGCTGCCGGCTCAGGGCGGGGATATCGAGAAGCTCTGGGATTTCGTCAACGTCGACTTCGAAGACCGACCGGTCCTCCTCGCTGCCCTCATTGCCGCTCTTGTCCAGACCGACGTCCCACACCCGATCTTGGCGCTGTTCGCCGAGCAGGGCAGCGCCAAGAGCACAACCACACGCATGCTGGTCGATCTCATCGACCCGTCACCGGTTCCCCTACGGCAGGCACCGCGTGATTCCGATTCGTGGGTCACTGTGAGCCGTCCCGGTAAGTCCGGGGACTGATTTCCTTGAATCACCCCGCCTTCGGTGGGGTGTGCCTGTGATCGTAG
>NZ_JBVAXQ010000033.1:0-1200 GCF_055419425.1 Mycobacterium sp. IDUB_21
CTCGAAGTCCTCAGCGGAGACCTGTCGGTGGCCGCCGCAGCCGACACCTACAAGATCTCCCGCCAACACATCTACCGCCTACTGGCCCGCTACCGCGCCGGGGGCCTCGACGCCGTCGAACCCCGCTCCCGACGCCCCACCAGCAACCCACGCAGGACCTCCGATGAGGTCATCACCGCCATCGTGCACCTGCGGGAACAACTCGTCGCTGATGGCCTCGACGCCGGCCCCATCACCCTCCAAAACCACCTGGCCCACCAAGGCTTCCCGGTGCCCTCAACCTCCACCATCCGACGCATCCTGCACCACCACGGCCTGATCACCCCCCAACCACGCAAACGCCCCCGCAGCTCCTATCACCGCTTCGCGGCCGAACAGCCCAACGAATGCTGGCAATCCGACTTCACCCACTGGACCCTGGCCGACGGCACCGACACCGAAATCCTCAACTGGCTCGACGACCACTCCCGCTACCTACTGTCCTGCACCGCCCACCACCGCGTCGGCGGCCCCGACGTCGTGGCCACCTTCACCGCCACCACCACCGAATTCGGACTACCCGCAGCCACATTGACTGACAACGGCTCGGTCTACACCTCCCGATTCACCGGCGGGCACAACGACTTCGAACGCCTCCTGGCCGCACTGGGCATCACCCAACGCAACGGCCACCCCGGCCACCCCCAAACCCAAGGCAAAATCGAACGCTTCCACCAAACCCTCAAACGCTGGCTAAGCGCACGACCCCACCCCGCCACCACCGCCGAACTCCAAGCCCTCCTCGATACCTTCCGAACCGTCTACAACACCCAACGCGGCCACCGCGCCCACCCCGGCCACATCACCCCCGAACAGGCCTACCTCGCCCGACCCAAAGCCACCCCCGGCAACCAACCCGCCGCCGCCATCCGACTACGCACCGATATCGTCGACCAATTCGGCAAACTCACCCTGCGCCACGGCAGCCGCCTGCACCACCTCGGCATCGGCCGCGCCCACGCCAACACGCCCGTCCACATCCTGATCGCCACCACCACCGTCACCGTCATCAGCAAAACCGGCCACCACATACTCGCCAGCCACCACATCGACCCCGAGCACAACTACTGGCCCAACAAACAGAAAAGCCCCGGCAAAAGCCAGGGCAATCTGTAACCGATGACGCGACTCAGATGTCACCTATGACGCGACTCATCACAA
>NZ_JBVAXQ010000034.1:0-1121 GCF_055419425.1 Mycobacterium sp. IDUB_21
GAGGCCGGCGCTCAACGGATGCAGGAAGTACCGAGTGGATCTGCAGGACAGGCCGGCACCCCTGAGCAGCGCCGACTCCGGCAGGAGAACCAGGAACTCAAACTCGCGCTCGCTGAGGCGACGGTGCAGCTGCGGATTTGGCAGCGCGGGGCGGCTTGGGCTGACCAAGTCCCTTCGCGGACCTCGAAGCCCTAAGAGAGGCAGCAGGACTGCCGGTTTCGAGGTTCGCAGTGCTCGCCGGCATCCCGGAGCGGACCTATCGACGCCGGCTGGCCCGCCTGCGCGCCGGCAGCCCGCCCAAAGGCCCCTGGCCGGCACCCAAGGTCGACCGTATCGAGGCCCTGGCCGCCAAGTACGCCCAAGCGTGGCCAGCCTGGGGCTACCGCAAGGTCGCCGCACTGATGCGCGCCGATGGCCACAAGGTCACCAACTCCTCGGTGCAGCGAGCGCTACGGCGGCGCGGCCTGCTGTTACCTCAAGGCTTCCGGGCCGACCGCAAGTCATGGGCCGCGTTACGCCGAAGGGTGTTTCACAACCCGCCGACCCAGCGCAACCGGGTCTGGCAGACAGACTTCTCGGAGTTCGAAACAGCCCACGGCGGAATCTGGCGAATCAGCGCCGTCATCGACTACGTCACCAAATACTGCCTGGCCATCACTGTCACCCCCACCAGTCGCGGCCTCGACGCCGTGCACTGCATACGGCTGGCGGTCGAGGAAGCAGCCCGCATTCTCAACGTGGTCGACTTGCGACTTGACCGCGGGCAGATGGACGTCCTCGACGCTGACGACAACGTCATCGGCTGCGCCCCTGCACCCATCGCGATCGTCTCCGACAACGGACCCTGCTACCGAGGAAAAGACTTTCAAAGTCTCTTCACCGGCCACGATCCACTGCTGCGCCACATCCGCACCCGCATCAGATCACCACAAACCAACGGTGTCATCGAGCGATTCTTCGAAACACTCAAATACGAGCACCTCTTCCGCGGCTACATCGGCGACGGCGACGCCCTAGACATGGAAGTCCACCGCTTCCGCATCATCTACAACACCATCCGACCCCACCAGGCCCTCGACGACCGCACCCCCAAACAGGCCTACCTGACCACAACTCACCAC
>NZ_JBVAXQ010000035.1:0-1011 GCF_055419425.1 Mycobacterium sp. IDUB_21
ACAGCGAGATCATCGACCTCGCGGTCCTCAACGCGCCATCCGACGAGTTTGCGGGAGTAAATGTCGATGATCGAGTACGCCTTGAATGACACACCCCGCCATGGCGTGCGCAAATCGGTGATATCCCAGCTCCACACCTGCCCGGGCCCGGTGGCTTGCAGCACCGGGGCCTGCCGCGCCGTGTTGGCGCTACGGGCCCGAGTGGGTGCGACCGGGCGGGCGGACTGGTCCTCGATATCGCCGGCGACACGCCACCACGTGCGGCGCGAGCCGAGCATGATCCCGCTGTCCCAGGCGCAGGCGAAGGCGTGATCGACCGAGACACCATTCTTCCAACCCGCGTGAATCAGCTCCTCGATCGCCGCACGGTCAGCACCGGGAATCCGCGAGGGATAGGCGCGGGCCTTCTGCGGAATTGGGTCCACGACACGCTCCCGCAGATGGTGGCGGTAATGCCACGTCGAGCGGGCCACACCCGCCAGGGATAGCGCCGTGCGCTGTGACCTGGTCGCGGCGGTCAGCCCGGTGACGAGCTGGTTCTCGGCGTCGAGGAATCGGATGGATCGGTCGTCGTCGGGGCATCGTCGGGCTCGTGCTCGCTCATCGCGTGCAAGAGCCCGATAGCTTTTCCCAACGCATCGTTGGTCTCCTCCAGCTCATGGATCCGGGCGTTGAGCCGTTCGACCTCGACATCATGGGCGGCCTGCTCGGCGGCACGCATCCGTGCAACCGCGGTCCGCTTACCTGGGGGCACCGTCACAGGACCACCTTCCCGCGGGATCAGCCCCCTGTCGAGATCACCCTCAAACAGCGAGTCTCGCCACCGCCACATCTGCCGGGACGAAATTCCCTGCTCCACCAGCCACCCAGCCTTCCGGCCATGCGCCAGCCCCTGATACTCGAACACCAACTCACAGATCTCCGCCGCCGTGAACCCTGCACTGATCGACAACGACCACTCCCTCCACTGAATGCGAGCCGACTGACTCACAACCAGACTGGCAAAGAGGG
>NZ_JBVAXQ010000036.1:0-966 GCF_055419425.1 Mycobacterium sp. IDUB_21
GCATCGCCGCAGCCATCGCGCGGCGATCAGCGTAGGAGGCATAACGCATCGAGGCCCGCAGCAGATGCACCACGCAGGTCTGCACGATCGCTTGGGGCCAGACCGCCGTGATCGATTCGGGCAACCCGGTCAAACCGTCGCAGCAGACGAACAGCACGTCACGACAGCCCCGGTTACGCAGTTCGGTGAGCACCCCGTGCCAGAACTTCGCGCCCTCGCTTTGCTGGATCCAGATACCCAGGACCTGCTTGATCCCGTCGACATCGACGCCGATCACCACGTGGGCGGCCTTATTGGCCACCACGCCACCGTCGCGAATCTTGATGCGGATCGCATCGACGTACAGGATCGGATACACCGGATCGACCGGCCGGGCCTGCCAGGCGGCGATCTCATCGACCACCACGTCGGTGACCCGCGAGATCGTGGCTGCTGACACGCTGGCCCTGTAGACCTCGGCCAGGTGCTCGGTGATATCGCGGGTGGACATGCCCCGGGCGTACAGCGACAAGATCATGTCCTCGACACCGCCGAGGCGGCGTTTGCGTTTGGGCACGATCACCGGCTCGAAGCTGCCGTTGCGGTCCCGCGGCACTTCCAGCCCGACGGGGCCGGCGGTGGTCAGCACGGTTTTATGGCCATGGCCGTTACGGGAATTGCCCGAACCAGCCCCGGCGGGGTCGCCGTGTTCGTAGCCGAGGTGATCGGCCATTTCGACATCCAGGGCCCGCTCCAGTACCGATTTGGTGATCGCCGCCAGCAGCCCGTCGGGGCCATCAATCGGGGTGCCGGCGGCTTCGGCATCGGCCAGCAACGCATCCACCGCCGCGGGAGGCAGCAGTTCGGCCAGCTTCGCAGCAGCCGCATTGGAATCAGACTTCGGCAAGATGATCTCTCCTGTCCGGTGGTAGCAGCCTGCCACCACCATTCAGGCCACACCACTTACACAGTCAATGAGACACGCCC
>NZ_JBVAXQ010000037.1:0-610 GCF_055419425.1 Mycobacterium sp. IDUB_21
TCGGGTCAGGGTTCGCATTGGGTGGGGATGGGTCGTCGGTTGCTGGCTGATGAGCCGGCGTTCGCTGCGGCGGTTGATGAGTTGGAGCCGGTGTTTGTTGCGCAGGTGGGTTTTTCGCTGCGTGAGGTGATCGAGCAGGGCCGTGAGGTGTCCGGTGATGCTCAGGTGCAGCCGGTGATCATGGGGTTGCAGTTGGCGTTGGCTGCGTTGTGGCGTTCTTATGGCGTGGTTCCGGATGCGGTGATCGGGCATTCGATGGGGGAGGTGTCGGCGGCGGTGGTGGCCGGGGCGCTGACGCCTCAGCAGGGTTTGGGGCTGATCGCGGTGCGGTCGGTCTTGATGTCGCGGCAGGCCGGTCAGGGTGCGGTGGCGTTGTTGGAGCTCGATGCGGCGGCCACCCAGGAGTTGTTGGCGGATTATCCGCAGGTGGCGGTTGCGGGGTTCTTGTCGCCGCGGCAGACGGTGGTGGCCGGTGCTCCGGATGCGGTGGAGGCGGTGATCGCTGCGGTGGCCGGCCAGGAGCGGTTTGCGCGGCGGGTCAACATGGAGGTGGCCTCGCATACCGCGTTCATGGATCCGATCCTGGATGAGTTGCGGGCGGAGCTGGCCG
>NZ_JBVAXQ010000038.1:0-532 GCF_055419425.1 Mycobacterium sp. IDUB_21
CGTTACCGGCCGCCCCACCATTGCCACCGTTCTGCCCGGCATTCACCGCGTCATGACCGGCACCACCGTTACCACCGACACCACCAAGAGTGGGCGCGGTGCCCCCGATCCCATCCGCGCCAGAGGTTAAGCCGCTACCACCATGGCCCGCGGCACCACCAGCACCCGAACCAGCAGCGTCACCACCAACACCACCATCGAGATGAGCCACGGTGCCATCAGCACCGACACCACCATCACCGGAGACACCGCCGCCACCACCAGAACCGGCGTCACCACCGGCACCCTGACTGCCCACGGCGCCATTCGTCGCCGTCCCGGCCGCGCCACCAGAACCACCATTACCGCCAGCACCACCAACGCCACCGGAACCGGCATTGCCCCCGGCACCGTCATTGACCCCGACCGCACCGGCCGCACCATTGCCACCGACACCACCAACACCGCCGTCAGCGCCCACACCACCAGCGCCACCACTGCCGGCATCACCCGAGACCGAGCCACCAGCACCGCCGGCACCACCGGCACCACC
>NZ_JBVAXQ010000039.1:0-488 GCF_055419425.1 Mycobacterium sp. IDUB_21
TCGAGATGTTCGAAACCGCCTTCGCTGAACACGGCAAACCCGCTGCGGTGCACGCGGATTCGGGGCCGGCGATGCGCTCAAACGCACTCAAGAATCTTCTCGCCGACCTGGGCGTCACCCAGACCCACAACCGGCCGCGGGTCAGCAACGACAACCCGTTCTCCGAATCGGAGTTCCGCACGATGAAGTACCGGCCGAACTACCCCGGAACCTTCGACACCATCGAGCAGGCCCGCGCATACATGGCCTGGTACGTGCCCTGGTACAACCAGAACCACAAGCACTCCGGCATCGCCCTGTTCTCACCGGACGACGTCCACGCCGGCACCTGGCATCAACTCTGGGAGCAGCGCAACAACACCCAGCAGGCCTACTACGCAGCCCACCCCGAACGATTCCGCCGGCACCCACAAACCCCCGCCCCCAGCGACACCGTCGGCATCAACCTTCCCAAGCCCGAACGACTCCAGGCAGCTTGACAACGCCCG
>NZ_JBVAXQ010000040.1:0-433 GCF_055419425.1 Mycobacterium sp. IDUB_21
GTGGGCTTGTCAAGATAACTGTGTAAGTGGTTGTGGCCATTGATGTTTGGGTTAGAGTGGGAGTCGGTCGGGGAATTGGATGGCGAAGGCGTTCAGCGCCTGGGTCCATCCCCAGGTTGCGGTTCCGGTGGTTGATCCTCGTTTCTGGTTGATGTTGCGGATGGCCAGATACAGCAGCTTCATCGCTGCGGCATCGGTGGGGAACGAGCCGCGGGCCTTGGTGACCTTGCGCAGCTGGTAGTTCAGCGATTCGATGGCGTTGGTGGTGTAGATGATCTTGCGGATCTCCACCGGGAACGCGAGGAACGGGGTGAACTCGGCCCAGGCACGGTCCCAGACGGCCAGTGCTCCCGGGGACTTGGTGCCCCACTGGGCCCGAAACTCCTCTAGGGCCAGGGCGGCGGCGTCTTCGGTGGCCGCGGTGTAGATCGGG
>NZ_JBVAXQ010000041.1:0-334 GCF_055419425.1 Mycobacterium sp. IDUB_21
AACGCAACCCCGCATCCAACCGCACCGGAACGCGATTTTCATCCCCCACAACGGGGCCGCAGGCCCCACGAACGCTCGCAGCGACAACGAGCGCACGGTCACTGAAAGCGTTCAGGGGGCTGCGCCCCGATGGGATGAAAACGCGCCGAGTGTGCGGTTTGGTTGGCATTTCGGCGCTCCGGCGAATCAAACCGCACAGTCGTCGAATAGCTCTGCCGCCGCGAGGCTCGGCCGTGGCGTTGCCCCATTGTCGCTGTGAGCGTTCGTGGGGCCTGCGGCCCCGTTGTGGGGGATGAAAATCGCGTTCCGGTGCGGTTGGATGCGGGGTTGCGTT
>NZ_JBVAXQ010000042.1:0-267 GCF_055419425.1 Mycobacterium sp. IDUB_21
GTGGGATCAGATGGTTGGGATATTTTCGCCGGCGCCTGTAGTGGGTTGTTCGGTGGTGCAGATAGTTTTAAAAAACAGCGGCAAATATTTGTTGATCACCAACCGCCAGGGGTCTTGTGCTTCTGGTGGCCGGCTTTGGTTGGGCACACTGTTGGGTCCTGAGGCAACAGGCCCGTTTGTTGCTCCCCTGTGTGGGGGTGGGTGTTGTTGTCGCTCCATCTTGGTGGTGGGGTGTGGTGTTTGTTTTGTGGATAGTGGTTGCGAGCA
>NZ_JBVAXQ010000043.1:0-263 GCF_055419425.1 Mycobacterium sp. IDUB_21
TGCTCGCAACCACTATCCACAAAACAAACACCACACCCCACCACCAAGATGGAGCGACAACAACACCCACCCCCACAGGGGGCAACAAACGGGCCTGTTGTCTCAGGACCCAACAGTGTGCCCAACCAAAGCCGGCCACCAGAAGCACAAGGCCCCTGGCGGTTGGTGATCACAAATATTTGCCGTTGTTTTTTAAAACTATCTGCACCACCGAACAACCCACTACAGGCGCCGGCGAAAATATCCCAACCATCTGATCCCAC
>NZ_JBVAXQ010000044.1:0-226 GCF_055419425.1 Mycobacterium sp. IDUB_21
GGAAGCTGCTTCCCAGCAGATCCTGGGCAGCTAGGGAGGATACGAATATGTCGATTAACTACCAGTTCGGTGATGTGGATGCCCACGGTGCGTTGATTCGTGCCCAGGCTGCCTCGTTGGAGGCCGAGCACCAGGCGATCGTGCACGATGTGCTGGCTGCCGGGGACTTCTGGGGTGGTGCCGGTTCGGTGGCCTGCCAGGAGTTCGTGGCGCAGTTGGGCCGCAA
>NZ_JBVAXQ010000045.1:0-211 GCF_055419425.1 Mycobacterium sp. IDUB_21
GTGTCACCACCAAGACCACCGGAACTGTCACCGATGTCCTGATGCAGAACTGTCACCGATGTCCTGGGAGATGACACTCCGCAGAGGGAACCCCCGACGACTTCGACTCGAACATATGTTCGATTGTACACGAATCCACTGACTCAAACTTTTTGTCAGGGTCGCGTTATTCACAACGTGGCCGTGAGGAGGTTGGGTGGGTCATGGTCCG
>NZ_JBVAXQ010000046.1:0-201 GCF_055419425.1 Mycobacterium sp. IDUB_21
GGATGGGACCGGGCGTTTCCCTGTCGCTATTTCCGCCGTAACTCTATTTTTTTGTTTGGTGCGGGTGGCCGGCCCACGTGGTGGGTTGGCTTTTGTTTCCCTGCCACCGGGTGTGTTTGGTGGTGGGGTGTGGTATGTGGTGTGGTTGCGGGCAACACAGTGTTGTGTGTGTGTTGGTAAGTTTTCGGCCGGTTAGTGCCA